>JAFYYP010000020.1 GCA_017557505.1 Bacillota bacterium
GGCATGCGCGTGCTCGGCAATCCCCTGCCCGGCGACGACAAGGTCATTTCGGGCGAATCCGGGGCTGCCGGCGCGGGCTTCGCAGTGACCCTCCTCAAGTCCAAAGACCTCGCAGCCTTCAAGGAAGAGCTCGGGCTCGACGAAAACTCCGTCATCCTGTGCTTCTCCACCGAAGGCGACACGGATCAGAAGAACTATCGCGACATCGTCTGGGACGGCAAGTATCCCTCGTTTGAATAGGAAAGGAGCGCCAACATGATCGATAAGAAACGTCTCGAACAGGAAATGATCGCGTGGAGACACGACATCCACCAGCATCCCGAAGCGGCTTTCGAAGAAGAGCAGACGGCCAAACTGGTCGCGCGTCTGCTGAGAAGATTCGGCTATGAGGTTGAAGAAAACGTCGGAAAAACAGGCGTCGTCGGCGTTCTGAAGAACGGGGACGGTCCCGTGATCGCTCTGCGCGCCGATATGGACGCCAACAAGATCATCGAAAAGAATACATTTGATTACGCCTCGAAGACCGAACAGCGCATGCACGCCTGCGGCCACGACGGCCATACCGCCACCCTGCTGGGTGCCGCGGAGCTCATCGCGGACGAAATGGCCTTCAAGGGTACGGTCGTTTTGATCTTCCAGCCTGCCGAAGAACCGGGCTGGGGTGCGGACGCCATGATCAAGGACGGCCTGATGGAACGCTACGGCATCCAGGAGATCTACGGACAGCATAACTTTACTTATTGGAAGAAAGGCACCATGCAGATCCCGGTCGGGCCCTGCATGGCGGCGGAAGACGACTTCGTCATTCAGATCCACGGCGTCGGCGGTCACGCGAGCGGTCCGCACGCCACGAAGGATCCGATCGTGATCGGCGCGGAGATCGTCATGGCGCTGCAGACCATCGTGTCCCGCAATGTCAATCCCCTGCGCCCCGCTGTGGTCAGCTGCACCGAGTTCATCACGGACGGCGCGCCGAATGCCATCCCCTCCAACGTCACCATCAAGGGCGACTGCCGCAGTTACGACCCCAAGATCTCTGAACTGATCGAAGAGCGGATGAAGGCGGTCGTCAAATCCGTCTGCGAGATGAATAACGCCGAATGGGAGTTCGAGTATTCCCGCGAGTTCATCGCGACGCTGAATGACAAGACCTGCGCCGAATGGGCTGCCAAGGCGGCGGAAAAAGTCTACGGAAAACAGAACGTCGTCCTCGGCTGTGACCCCGTCATGGGCAGCGAGGACTTCGCCAAATATCAGCAGTTCGTTCCGGGATGCTACTGCTTCACCGGCAACGTGGACGAGACCCACTGCATGCCGAATCACCACGCCTGCTACGACTACAACGACGGGATCCTGCTCCCGGCAGCCGAGTGGTTCGCCGAATTGGTGAAGATGAGGATGGCATAGCGAGAGCCATATAAAAATCAAGACGCATCGTTATTAGGCGATATAACAAAAAGAGGGCTTCCGCCCTCTTTTTTGATGCAAAAATGTGCGGCGCCCTACTCTGCTTTCACCAGGTTCACGAGCACCTCGACCATCTTGTTCATGGCCTGGATCGAGACGAATTCGCGCTCCCCGTGGAAGTTCTCTCCGCCGGTCGAAAGGTTCGGACAAGGCAGCCCGTTCTCGGACAGATGGGATCCGTCCGTGCCTCCGCGGATGGGCTGGATGATGGGGGTCACGCCGGCGTCGGCGAACGCTTTCTTCGCCCGGTCGACGACGTGCATCACCGGCTCGATGTACTGCTTCATGTTGAAGTAGCTGTCCCGGATGTCGAGGTCCAGCGTGCCCTCGCCGTACTTCGTGTTGATGTAGTCCGCGGCAGCGCGCATCACGATCTTCTTCTGTGTGAACTTCTCCATGTCGTGGTCACGGATGATGAAGGCCATGTCCGTCTTCGTCTCCATGCCCTCGATGCCCATCAGGTGGATGAAGCCCTCGTACCCTTCCGTGTGCTCCGGGCGCTGGTCGGCGGGCAGCAGAGAGACGTATTCCATGGCGATGAGCATGGAGTTCTTCATCTTGTTCTTCGCGGAACCGGGATGGACGTTCACCCCGTGTACGGTGACCGCCGCAGACGCCGCGTTGAAGTTTTCATATTCAAGCTCGCCGAGCGTTCCGCCGTCGACCGTATAGGCCCAGTCTGCCCCGAATCCCTTGATATCAAAGCGGTCCGCGCCTCTGCCGATCTCTTCGTCCGGCGTGATGCCGACTGCGATCTTCCCGTGTCTGATCTCCGGATGCGCGATCAGGTACTCCATTGCCGTGAGGATCTCGGCGATGCCGGCCTTGTCGTCCGCGCCGAGAAGCGTTGTTCCGTCGGTGACGATCAGATCCTGGCCTGCATAGTTCTTCAGGCAGCCGAAGGTCTTTTCGTCGATGGTCACGGTGTCGCTCAGGGCGATATCGCCGCCTTCGTAATGCAGGATGCGCGGCTTGATGTTAGCGCCGCTCGCGCCGTCGGACGTGTCCATGTGGGCGATAAGACCGATGACGGGAAGTCCCTCGCAGCCCGGGCTCGCGGGCAGCTGTCCGTAGACGTAGCCGTCCCCGTCTATCCTTGCATTTTCAAGGCCTATGGCCTCCATCTCCTCCGCGAGAAAGCGGCCGAGTTCCAGCTCTTTCGGCGAGGACGGACAGGTCTCGCTGTCCGCGTCGGACGTGGTCTCAAAAGAGACGTATTTCAAAAACCGTTCTACGATATCCATGTTGGTTCTCCTTGTTCGATGTGATAAGATAATGATACCACAGACAGCAGTTGTTTTAACACGGAGGTTTCGTATGGAATTCAAAACGCTGATAAAAGAGCCTTTCTGCGTCATCGGCAAGGAGATCTTCACCTGGGACGGCGACGGGATGATCCCCAAGCTCTGGGAGATCGTGGACAGGGAGTTTCCTGCGATCGAATCGGTCATCCTGAAGGACAAAGCGGGCAAACCCCTTGCAAAATGGGGCGCCATGAGCAGCAAGAAGAGAGATTTCTCCATGTGGGAGGAGAACGGATCCGTCGGTCTGTACCTGGCAGGATACGAAGCGCCGCTGGACGCGGAAGCGCCGAAGGGCTGGACGAAGTGGATCGTCCCCGGATTCGAGTTCAAACTGGGCAAGATCGAAGGCGAAGGCTATTTCTACCGCGCGTTCGAAGAGCTGACCCGCATGGGTATGAAGCCCGTCGCAGCGACGGAGAACTGGATCGACCAGGAAACAGGCGATTTCTACTTCGCTTTCCCCGTGAAAAAGCTTTAAAAACGGACCGTTAACACCTGAAAATGCTGTTGGCAATAGAAAAGTACCGCGAATGGTTTCTGCGGTACTTTTTGCTTTGAAGGGCCTAAATCAGCGATTAGCGCAAAAATGGCAATATATGGTAGTTATTGGAAGGGCGCCCTGCCCTTCTTTTTCTTTTGGTTTTTAGAACCCGTGAGGTTCGCCGATCACGACGGCTTCCATCTCCGTTCCTTCCATCGCGTGCATGTAGATGACCATGGCGTTGCAGATGCGGTCGGGGCTTTTGCAGTCGAAGCATTTTTCACCTTTTACCGCGCATGGAGTTTTGCATTCCAGAAACGCCGCGTTCCTTGGACTTGCAACGTTTCTGGCCCTTGCGACTGCTTCGTCGAGCGTCGGCATTATTTTATTTTCACCGAAGATGAAAAATACTTTCCTGTGACCGAACAGAGAGCTGCCGGCGCGGTTGCCGGTGCCGTCGATGTTGACCAACGTGCCGTCCACCGCCGCTCCGTTTACGGACAGAAGGAACACGTCCGTGCGCAGCGTATCGAGCGCTGCTTCGTTGAACGTCTTCTCTTCCGGACGGTACGGCTTCTCCGGGCAGAAGCAGGCATTGTTTTCCGCCAGTTTGTCCACCAGCCCGAGTTCGTCGATGACGGTCTTGGATCCGCCGAACCCGACCGTGCAACCTTTCACCTGACTGCAGACGTAGTCCGCTGCTTCTTCTCCCGTTGCGAACCAGTGGGCGGTATACCCCTTGTTTTCAAGGGCTTTCAGGAATTGATCCTTGTCATACATTTTGTTCGTTCCTTTCTGCGATCTTAAAATGTTTCACGTGAAACATTCATCTTTTCCATGAGCTCTTCTGCGAACTTCTCTGCGCCTTCGATCGCCTCCGGCGTCTGCATATCAGGCAAACCGTCGATATCCCTTACGGAGTACAGACCGAGGTAGTCCCAGTGGCAATGTCTGCAGAGCCTTTGGATTCCTGTCTCAAACGGATCGTTCGCGTAATCCGCCTTGTATCCGTGCGTCGTAAGCAGGGCGACCCTCAGCTTCGGGATCAGTTGGCCTTCAGCAGTCCCGTAGTATTTATTCAATCCGTAGTGCCGGTCGAGCAGAGCCTTCATGTGCGATGTGCAGTACCAGGAGTAGATGGGTGTGGCAAGAACGAGCAGGTCAGCTCGACCAGCCCGGTTCCAGACTTTCCACGCGTCGTCCTGCTGCACGCAGCCATATTTATCCTGGATGTTCTGGCAGGTATAGCATCCGAGGCAGGGGGAGACCGTATAGTCCATCAGGAAGATCTCGTCCAGCTCTGTTCCCAGCTCGAGCAGTCTGGCACAGAAGGGCTTCAGGACCTCCGCTGTGTTGCCGTTCCTGCGCGGACTCCCGTTGATAATACAGATGTTCATGACTTACCTCCGTTGCCCTCATTATATCACAGGAGTCCGGCTCCGCAAAGCCTTGAAATTTCAGGATTTCTAAAAATTGTTTCACGTGAAACCAAAATAGGGATAGCGTGCGCAAACAAACTATAGTATAATTGTTTTATCAACAGAAACCGTAACAAAATCACAGGGGGAATAATTGTAAAAATATGGGAAAAGCAATCGCGATCTTTAATCAGAAGGGCGGCGTCGGCAAGACGACCACGAACATCAATCTGGCTGCCTGTCTGGCGATGAGAGGAAAAAAGATCCTGGTCCTGGATATCGACCCGCAGGGGAATACGACCAGCGGTCTGGGCATCGCCAAGAAAGGTCTGCCGTATACCAGCTACGACCTGTTCGTCGGAGACGAGCTGAATGCCGCAAATACCATCATCCACACGAATTTCAAGAATCTGGACATCATCCCGGCCAGCGTGGATCTGGCGGGGGCGGAGATCGAGCTCGTCCGGATCCAGGGCAGGGAAAAGCGTCTGAAGATGGCGCTGGACCAGGTGAGAGACGGTTACGACTACATCTTCATCGACTGTCCGCCTTCTCTGGGCCTGCTGACGCTGAACGCGCTCACCGCCGTAGACAGCGTGCTCATCCCGATCCAGTGCGAATTCTATGCGCTGGAAGGGGTCAGCCAGCTGGTCTCGACCGTTGATCTTGTGCGGAAAAGTCTGAATCCGAGACTACGCATCGAAGGCGTCATCCTGTCCATGTTCGACGGCAGAACGAACCTGTCGCTGCAGGTCGTGGAAGAGGTCAAGCGCTACTTCGGCAGCAAGCTGTATTCCACGGTCATCCCCAGAAACGTAAGGCTGGCGGAAGCTCCGAGCTACGGCCTGCCCATCACGTCGTACGACCCGCGTTCCAAAGGCGCCAAGGCATACCAGGCGTTCGCGGACGAGTTTTTGAGCACGGAGGGAAGAAATGGCTAAGAGACCCGGCGGCCTTGGAAGAGGCCTTGGATCGCTGTTCGGCGATATCGACGTCGACTTGTCCGTCCTGGACCCCGCGGAGATCAGCATCGAGCCTGAACCATCCGCGCCGTCCGGAAAAGCGCTTGCGAAAAAGAGCGCGAAGCCTCGCTCCAAAGCGGAGAAAACAGACGGAAAGGAAGCGGCGGAAACCGTTGTATTTATAAGCCTGGACGACATCCGGCCCAACAGCGCGCAGCCCCGTAAGGTCTTCGATCAGGAGGCGCTGCAGGACCTCGCGTCTTCGATCCGCGAGCACGGCGTCATCCAGCCTGTTTTGCTGCGACCCGCGAAGAACGGCTATGAGCTGGTGGCGGGCGAGCGCCGTTGGAGAGCGGCCAGACTGGCGGGCCTGAAGCAGGTCCCGGCCATTGTGCGCGATCTGAACGACCGTCAGAACATGTTCTATGCGCTGATCGAAAATATGCAGCGCGAGGACCTGAACAGTATCGAAGAAGCGCGCGGTATGGAAGAGATGATGTCCGCGTTCGGATTGAACCAGGAAGAGACCGCGAAGACGATCGGCAAATCCCGCTCGTACGTCACGAATGCGCTGCGGCTTTTAAAGCTGCCGCAGGACGTGCAGGACATGGTGATGGGCGGTCAGCTTTCCGCGGGTCACGCGCGGGCGATCGCCGGATTGGACGGCGAAGAACTGCAGCTGGAAGCTGCAGTCAAATGCGTGGAGCAGGGCTGGTCCGTGCGCCAGGTCGAGAGTTACACGGGCGAGCAGAAAAAGCCCGGAAAGCGCAGAAGATCAAGGCTTTCCGGCAAGAATAAAGATAAGGAATTAGCCGCGCTCGAGCAGCAGATCACGGAGACGCTCGGCACGAAAGTGCGCATCCGCGGCACGGAAAAGAAGGGCAGGCTCGAGCTGGACTATTACAGCCGCGGCGAGCTGGAACGTTTAATTGAGATCATATCCACACCGCAATAAGAGACAAGTTCTGTGCGGAGGGGTGGCGACCAAAGAGGCTCATTAAGACCGGAGCGAACGCCGTGACTCCCAAGTTGATTGCTGTCGCGGATGAGCGTAGGGCGAAGATGTAGGTAACTCCCCTGTTAGGGGAGATGCCGAAGGCAGAGGGGTTGCGAAGCAGTTGGTCGACAGGACCCCGAAGCACCGCAAAAGTGCATGGAAATCAAGAATCTCGGAAAATTTGATATCGCAGTCATCGGGGCCGGCCATGCGGGATGCGAGGCGGCCCTTGCTTGTGCGCGCCTCGGCAAGCGGACAGTCGTGTTCTCCATCAACCTCGAAGCCGTCGCGAACATGTTCTGCAACCCGGCCATCGGCGGCACGGGCAAAGGACATCTCGTGCGCGAGATCGACGCGCTGGGCGGCGAAATGGGCCTCTGCATCGACAAGACCTTCATCCAGAGCCGCATGCTGAACACGGCTAAAGGACCCGCGGTGCATTCGCTGCGCGCCCAGGCTGACAAAGTGCGCTACCACGACGAGATGAAGCACACGCTCGAACTGCAGAAGGATCTGCTGCTTCGTCAGGGCGAAGTCATCGACATAGACTTCGGTCAGCTGGACGTGCCGGGCCTTGGAATTTCAACGGAAAAGAAGGTCCGCGGCGTACTGCTGCGTACCGGTGCGTATTACGAATGCAAGGCCGTCATCATCGCGACGGGCACGTTCCTGGGCGGCAAGATCTTCATCGGCGACAGCGTTACACCGAGCGGTCCGAACGGGCTGTCTCCTGCGCAGATCCTGGCGGAGAACCTGAAGAAAGACGGCTTTAAACTGCGCCGTTTCAAGACCGGAACGCCTGCCAGGGCGCTGCGCCAGAGCATCGATTTCTCGAAGATGACCGTGCAGCATGGCGACGAACACGTCGTGCCGTTCTCGTTTATGAACGACAACCTCGACAAGGAGCAGGCAGACTGCTGGCTCACGTACACGAACGAAGCCACGCACGAACTGCTGCGGGCCAATTTCAGCCGTTCCGCGCTGTTCGGCGGCCAGATCGAAGGGGTAGGGCCGCGCTATTGCCCGTCCATCGAGGACAAGGTGAACCGCTTCGCGGATAAAGAACGCCACCAGTGCTTCGTGGAACCCGAGGGCCTTTCCACCGAAGAAATGTATCTGCAAGGCATGTCTTCCAGCATGCCCGAAGACGTGCAGATCGGGTTCTACAAAACCATGCCGGGCCTTGAAAATCTCGAGGTCGTGCGTTCTGCGTACGCCATCGAATACGACTGCATCGACCCGCTCGATATTAAACTGAATCTGGAGCACCGGGACTTCCCCGGATGCTTCTGCGCCGGCCAGTTCAACGGCAGTTCCGGCTACGAAGAGGCAGCCGCGCAGGGCCTGATGGCGGGCATCAACGCTTCACTGTGGCTCGACGGCAAAGAGCCGTTCGTCCTGGACCGCTCGCAGGGCTACATCGGCGTGCTGATCGACGACCTCGTCACCAAGGGCACGAACGAGCCGTACCGCATCATGACGAGCCGGGCGGAATACCGCCTCGTGCTGCGTCAGGACAACGCGGACACGCGCCTGACCCCTCTGGGCCGTAAGATCGGCCTCGTCAGCGACGAGCGCTGGGCGCGGTTCACAAAGTCGCAGGAGGCCGTAGACGCAGAACTGGCAAGGCTTCGCGGCACTTTGACCGGGCCTGCCGCAGCGAACACGTGGCTCGAATCTTTGGGTTCCGCGCCGCTCGATAACCGCTGCTCTCTGGCGGAGCTTTTAAAGCGCCCGGAGGTCACGTACGATAACCTCGCGGCCATTGATCCCGAGCGGCCGGAGCTGGACGCGCACGTGCGCACCAAGGTCGAAGTGGAGCTGAAATACGCCGGCTACATCGAAAAGCAGCTGCAGCAGATCGAGCGGTTCCAAAAGCTCGAGAGCAAGGCGCTGCCCGAAGGGCTTGACTATCTGAACATGGAAGGCGTGCGCCTCGAAGCGCGCCAGAAACTCGATAAACTGCGTCCGGCCAGCATCGGCCAGGCGAGCCGCATCTCGGGCGTGTCCCCGGCGGACATCAACGTTCTGCTCGTGACCCTCGAGAAGATGCGCCGCAGCGAAAAGAAAACAAGACAGGAAGAAAACGATGGATAAACAGGCGCAGCTGCAAAAGCTCCGGGACGTAATCCTGGAGTGGAACGAAAAGATCAACGTCACGGCCATCCGCGACCCGGAGGAGTTCGACCGCAAGAACGTGCAGGACTCCCTGAGCATCTGCGGCCTCCCCGAATACGAACAGGCGCGCACCGTGCTGGACCTCGGTACGGGCGGCGGGTTTCCCGGTCTGCCTCTGGCAATCACGAGCCCCGGAAAGCAGTTTGTGCTGGCGGACGCCGTCGGCAAAAAACTGAAGGTCGTGCAGGCGGCCGCGCAGGAGCTCGGTCTCGTCAACGTCGAGACCGTGCATGGCAGGGCGGAGGACATGGCGAAGACGAAAGTGCACCGCGAGCGCTACGATCTGGCCGTATCCCGGGCCGTCGCGAACATGGCGACGCTGTCCGAATACTGCCTGCCGTTCGTCAAGGTCGGCGGCTTCTTCGTCGCGTACAAAACGGAGGACGCCGCGGAGGAGATCGAGGCCGCGAAAGGCGCGATCGCGAAGCTCGGCGGCCGTATCTTACGCGTCGAAAAGCCATCGTCTAATAACGATGAGCCTTCCAATGGCCACGTTCTCGTGGTCGTCGAGAAGATCGCGAAGACGCCGAAGGAATATCCCCGCAAAGCGGGCACGCCCGGAAAGGATCCCCTGAAATGAAGACGGTCAACATGTACACAGACGGCGCCTGCGCGGGCAATCAGAACGAGGAAAACGTCGGCGGCTGGGGGTGCATCCTCGAGTACGCCGGCCGCGAAAAGGAGCTGCACGGCGGTGAAGAGAACACGACGAACAACCGCATGGAACTATCCGCCCCGATCGCGGGGCTGTCCGCGCTGAAGGAAAAAGGTCTGCGCGTGCGCATCTTTTCCGACTCGTCTTATCTCGTGAACTGCTTCCAGCAGGGGTGGTATCACAAGTGGCTGCTGAACGGCTGGAAGACGGCCGGCAAAAAGCCCGTCGAAAACCGCGAGCTGTGGGAGCAGCTGCTCGCCCTGACCGAAGGGCAGGAGTGCGAGTTTTATCTTGTGAAGGGTCACTTAAAACTGACGGACGCGGAGGGAAATCCCCTGGACGAAACGTCTGCGCCTCTCAGAAAAGCCTACGATTCGTTCTGCAAACACAACGGAGATTTTTCCTTCGAGGAGTTCTACCGCATCGCCGGTTTCAACAACCGCGCGGACGATCTTGCGAACGAATTCATTCGAACTGTAAAAGCATATTAATTCTGTTGTAACAATTCTGTAACATTACTGATGTATACTGTTAAGCGTAGAAGAGGAAATCTACGCTTTTGTATTGTGCGGAAAGGAGCGGCGGAATGCGGAAGATCGGAAGGATCGTCAGCTTGATACTGGTGTTTGCCATGCTGGCCACCAGCTTTGTTTTTGCTGATGCCGCAGCCATCGTCAGCCCGGCCGCCAACAGCATCGTCTACACGGATACGCTGCTGGTCTCCGTCAAGGTGACGGAACTCAAGACCATACGCGTTTCCGTCTACGCAGAAAGAGTCGTTTCGGGCGACAAACTCGTGAACGCCGACGTGAGCAAATTCACGGAGGCGGATCTGCGGTCTGCCGCTTCGAGCAGCAAATATACCGACGTGCTTTTAGGCGAAGCCGCCACGTATACCAACACGGTCGAGATCGGCTTCTACACCAAGCAGATCTCCGTGTCCCCGGGCCTGTACAAGGTCAAGGCCGAGACGCTGGAGACCGTCATGGAGTGGCCGGAAGGCGCCGAAGAACCCGTCGAAAAGACCATCGTGACCGAGACGAAGACGTCTCTGGTCGCGGTCAAGAAAAAGCCCGTCGAAGAGAAGCAGCAGGTCTTCCAGAACAATTCCACGGGCGCTGTTACGTTTATCCGCAAGATCCTGAAGGGCCTGTTCAAGTAGGAGCATGGACGGACGTACCAAGAAACTGGAAAAACTGAAGAATGCAGTCATAGTAGTATTGTTCCTGACGACAATACTACTTTTAAATTTGACCTGGCGCAGCGAAGGCTCCGGCAGTTTCCGTCTGCCGAACGTGCTCGATCTGATCAGCCCGGACGTCTGGGTGCCCGACGCCGAAGAATTCATGGTGCCGGAGCGCTCCATCTACGGCTTCGGAGACGGGACGTTTTCCGTCAGCAGCTGGAATGCGCCGGACGACCTGGAGACCGTTCTGTCGCTGATCCGCAAAGAGAGCGGCAGCGCGTCGTTCCTGATCAACGAGGTCACGCCCGAGCAGTACCGTGAGATGTTTACTGGCTACCGCACGCTGAAGGTCTCGTTTTCGTATCTCATCCCCTTCGGGGAATTCTGTGATCGCTGCGGCATCAACCGCAGTTCCTCGTTCGACCAGGTTGGATCGTTCGATTCGTTCCTGCTGTCCGAAGCGGCTCCTGAAAGCTTTTTCGTGGAGGGCGGCGGCAAGTGCTGGCGCTTCATCTCCGACAGCGAAGAAGACGTAGCGACCCCCGTCCTGTCCACCATGATCCGGCTGGACCCTGTCTGCTATACGGCGGGCAGCATGTTCGGCAACGAAAACCTCTCCCTGCTTCCGCTGACGGATTCGAACGTCCTGGCGGACAGCAGCTGGCGGAGCGAAGCGGCTTCCGACGTGGAAAAGGCGGGCCGCGAGATGGCGGAGTCCGTGTTCGGCGAGAACTTCGATTTCGTGCGCCGCATCACCGACAGTGTCGGCAACGTCACGTACATGTACGGCTACGGCGAAAAGACGCTCACGTGTCTGAAGGAAGGGATCTTCGAATACAAGACGGAGACAGCAGAGGGCCCCGACCCCGGTTTTTACCAGAGCCTGCAGACCGCCATCGCGTTTACCGCGACCCACGGCGGATGGGGCAGTGACCGCAGAAAGCTGGCCTACGTGCTGCAGAGCGCGAAGGAAACAGGCAGCGGCAGAAACAAATCGTACACATTCGAGTTCGCCCAGGTCGAGGGAGGCGTATTGCTGTTCGCGGAAGACGGCCCGGCCATTACCGTGCGGGTCTCCGGCAGCGAAGTCGATTATTACCGCAGAGCGGTCGTCGAAGCGAACGTTCAGACGGCGGAGCTGCGCCAGACCGCGGACGCGGCCAACGTCATCGCGGGCAACAGCCACCTGATCCACAGCGTGCTGGGCGGCAATCTGCTCGCCGCGAGCTCCGATCTGGAATTCTCGTTCGTCGCGCAGAAATACCGCGAAGCGAGTGCAGGATATATCGTCAGTGAAGAAGCGCTCAAGCCTGTCTGGGTCATCACCATGGAGGGCGGAACGAAGTTCTTCTTCGGACTTTACGATGCTTTGCCTCTCGGCTTTACGAGGAAATAGGAGGGCGCGGATGGACTGGTCAAAAGCGAAAAACATCATCATCGCGGTCCTTCTGGCGGCCAATATCCTGATCGGCGCCAACTATATCGGACAGAACGTCCGCGAAAAACAGCGGGTCCGCCAGGCGGCGGACGACGCGGTGGCCTTCCTGCAGCAGGAGGGCATGACCGTGGAGGCGCGCATCCCGCAGCAGGCGGAAAAACTGCCCGTGCTGTTCCTGCGCCTGCAGCGTTCCGAAGGAGAACTGAAAGAAACGACGTACAAAGGACTTTCCATCATCGTGGAACCCGGCGGTACCGGCTTCGAGATCGCAGGTACAGGCCAGCAGGCGGCGGAGATCATGCCGGCTGCCGAGGCCCTGCTGAAGCTGTACGCGCAGCTGAGCGAACAGGGCAGCGTGAAAGGAAAGACGGTCGAAAACATCGATCTGGTGTATCTGCTGTCCCTGGAAGAAGTCTCGTATGCGGCGCAGGACACGGCCGTCCCGGCCTGGCGCATTACAGTCGACGGGCAGGTCTACTACGTCAACGCATACAAAGATTAGACGAAATCAACAAAAAACCGTGCGGGAAACGACACAGTTCCGTCACATTTCCCGTACATAATCCAGGAGTATTTTGAAAGAATGAACTTAGCCATTTGCTCCCTCGCAAGCGGGAGCAGCGGAAATTGCTACGTGGTCCGCGGCGGCGACACCTTCGTTCTGGTGGACGCCGGGATCAGCGGCAGGCAGATCCGGGAACGGCTGGACAGGATAGGCCTTTCGCCGTCCCGTCTCTCCGCCGTCCTCGTGACCCACAGCCACAGCGACCACGTGAAAGGCCTGGCGGCGGTCCTGAAGACCACGGACGCGGACGTCTACGCCAATCCGTCGACGGCGCGCGAAAGCGGTACGGACATTCCCGAAGACCGCCTGCGGCTGTTCGCGACCGGCGAAACGTTTGTCATCGGCGATCTCGAGGTCACCAGCTTTCCTGTATCGCACGATACGGCGGACCCTGCGGGCTTCAGCTTCTGCCGCGGCGGCAGGCAGCTCTCGATCGTCACCGACACCGGCACCGTGACCCAGGCAGTCATGGATCAGATCCGCGGCGCGGACCTGCTGGTGCTCGAAAGCAACCACGACGAGAACATCCTGCGCATGGGCCGCTATCCCTGGTTCCTCAAGCAGAGGATCCTGGGCGTGCAGGGCCATCTGTCCAACGAAGCGGCGGCGAAAGCGCTGGCGCTGGCGCTCGAAGAGGAGCGCGCGGAAGGCCTGATGCGGCAGAGGACCGTGCTGCTGGCTCACCTGAGCCAGGAGAACAATTTCCCGGAAATGGCTCTGGCAACGATGAGCAATATCCTGGAAGAACGGGGGCTGCTCTCGGCAGGCCTGAACATCAAGGCATTGCCGAGAACGGAGCAAAGCCCCGTATACACAGTCTAGAAGACAAAAGAAAAGGGGGAAACACACATGAAAAAAGGCATCAGTCAGCTGGTTGCGATCCTTCTGATCGCGGCCATCGCGTTCGGCTGCGGGTTCGGGGGCGCTTACGCGTATAACTTCGCAGTCGACAAGGGCTGGGTCAAGGCGGCGGCAGGCCGTACGTCCCAGTCAGGGGAGACCACGGTCGTCATCGACAGCGGTGACACGGCCGCAGAACCCATCAGCATCAACATTTCTTCTGACGCGACCATCGCGGAGGTCATCGCGGAAAAGGCCATGCCTTCCGTCGTCGGCATCTCCACGGTCGCAGAACAGACCTACAGCGGCTGGGGCGGCTTCGGCGGCAGCTTCGGTGATTTCTGGGGCAACTTCGGCGGTGGCGGCAGCACGTACGACACGACCATGATCGGCACCGGCGTCATCGTGGACAAGTCCGGCTACATCCTGACAAACTCCCACGTCGTGAACGACGGCGACGTCAAATCCGTGACGGTCAGCCTGTACGACGGTTCCGACGTCGAGGGCACCGTTCTGTGGAACGATTCCACGCTGGACCTCGCGGTCGTCAAGATCGAGGATACCGGCAGTCTGGTAGCCGCAGAGCTCGGCGATTCCGACACCGTAAAGATCGGCGCGTACGCCGCGGCGATCGGCAACCCCTTGGGGCTGGAATTCGAACGTTCCATGTCCCAGGGCATCATCTCCGGCCTCAACCGCAGCATCGAAGTATCCGATGGCAGCAAGACCACGACGATGGAAGGTCTGATGCAGACCGACGCGACCATCAACAGCGGCAACAGCGGCGGTCCGCTGTTCAACAGCAAGGGAGAAGTGATCGGCATCAACACCGCGAAGGCATCCAGCGGCGAGGGCATGGGCTTTGCCATCCCCATCAACGTCGCGAAACCCATCGTGGAACAGATCAAGGCCAGCGGCAACTACGAGAGACCGTACATCGGCATCTCCGGCATCTCCCTGCAGGAACAGCAGCAGTACAGTTCCGAAGCGCTCAAGGAGCAGTTCGGAACGGACAAGGGCATCTATGTAGCCAGCGTCTCCCCGAACGGCGGCGCGGCGGCAGCAGGCCTGCAGCAGGGCGACATCATCATGGAAGTGAACGGCGTCGAAGTCGGCACGATGAACAAGCTGAATCAGGAACTCGTGCAGTTCTCCATCGGCGATTCCGTGACCCTCACAGTCATGCGCGACAAGACAGAGCAGACGTTCGAGGTCCAGCTGGGCGGCGTCGCGATCTTCGACGACACGGAAAAGGATCAATGAATTTCGACATCATCTGTATCGGCAAGCTGAAAGAAAGATATTGGACCGAGGCGGCGGCTGAATATGCCAAACGCCTCGGCCGTTTTTGTAAACTGAACGTATGGGAACTGCCCGAAAGCAGGCTGCCCGACAACGCTTCGCCCGCACAGGAAGAGGCGGTGAAGGAAGCGGAAGGGAAAAGCATCCTTGCGAAGATCGAGGCACTCGGCCGTCAGCAGGCCTACGTGTTCGCGCTCGATCCGCGCGGCAAGCCGCTCAGCTCGGAAGGCTTTGCGGAAAGGCTCTCGCAGATCGGCCTGAACGGCAAGAGCCGGGCGATCTTCGTGATCGGCGGGTCTTTGGGCCTGTCCGACGCGGTGCGCAAAGAAGCCGACAACCTGCTGTCGTTTTCCGCCATGACGTTCCCGCACCAGCTGTTCCGGGTCATGTTGCTCGAACAGATCTACCGGGCCTGCAAGATCAACGCAGGCGAGAAGTATCACAAATAGGAGGCAAACCATGATCACGCTATACCGCTACGACGCGTTCTCGACGGTGCCGGGCCGGGGCAATCCAGCAGGCGTCGTTCTGGAGACCGAAAACCTGACCGAAGAACAGATGCAGCGCATCGCAAAAGAAGCCGCCTACAGCGAGACGGCTTTTGTATTGCCTTCAGATAAGGCAGACCTGAGACTGCGCTACTTTACGCCGGGGGCGGAAGTGCCTCTGTGCGGTCACGCGACGGTCGGTTCGATGTACGCGCTCTGCGAAAAGGGCATCATCGGCGAAGGCACGGTGACGATCGAGACCGGGGCGGGCATTATGCCCATCGAGATCAGCCGCAAGGACGGCCGCGTGCAGATCGGCATGACCCAGGCAGTCTACCGGGAGAAACCCTTCCGCGGCGACAAGGCGGCGCTGGCCGCTTCGATCGGCCTGAAGGAGGACGAACTGGACGACCGCTATCCCATTATGTACGGTTATACCGGCCTGTGGACCGTCGTCATTCCCGTGAAGCATCTGGAAAGCTTCGCGAAGATGAAGCCGGACCACTACAGTTTTCCGGGCATCCTGACGGACGAGCCCTACGCTTCCATGCACCCGTTCTGCCTGGAGACAGTGAACGAAGACGCAATGATTCACGCGCGCCACTTCTCTTCGCCGAAAAACAACATCGGCGAAGACCCGGTCACCGGCACGGCTTCGGGGGTCATGGGCGCGTACTGGAAGCGCCACATTGCGGAAGACGGCAGCAAGGAGCTGCGCGTGATCTGCGAGCAGGGCCTGGAGATCGGCAAGGACGGCATCGTCGAGACGCTGGTGCCGGCAGATCCGGACGGGCAGGTGCAGATCTTCGGCACAGCCGTATTTGCGCAAGCATTCGACATCGAGCCATGATACAATAAAGAAAAGCAACGCAAAGACCAGAAAGGAGACTTCCCATGAAGACCGCGCAGGAATACAGAGACAGCTTACGGGAGCGCAACGTCCGCGTGTATATCAAGGGCGAGCTGCAGGACCCGAAGACCCTCATCGACCATCCGTTCATCAAGGGCCACGTAGCGTCCGCGTCCATGACCTACGCCCTTGCGAACAGCACGGAATACGAAGATCTGTGCACGGCCACGTCGCATCTGACGGGCCACAAGATCAACCGCTTTACGCATATCCATCAGAACATTGACGATCTGCTGACGAAGATCAAGATGCTGCGCATGATCTCGCAGAAGACCGGCACGTGCTATCAGCGCTGCGTGGGCTTCGACGCGATGAACGCGACGTATTCCGTCACGTACGAGATCGATCAGAAGTACGGCACCGACTACCACGAACGCTTCAAGAAGTTCCTCGTCTACATTCAGGACAACGACCTGATGCTCGCCGGCGCCATGACCGACGTCAAGGGCGACAGATCCCTTCGACCGGGCCAGCAGAAGGATCCGGACCTGTTCGTACACGTCGTGGAAAAGAGGGAAGACGGCGTCGTCATCAAAGGCGCCAAGGCTCACATGACAGGTATGGTGAACTCGCACGAGATGCTGATCATGCCGACGATGGGCATGAAGCCCGAAGAGCCCGAATACGCGATCTGCTGCGCGCTGCCGGTGGACGCTCCGGGGGTCACGCACATCTTCGGACGCCAGACGAACGACGACCGCAAAATGGGCGGCGACATCGACCAGGGCAACGCCCGGTTCGGCATCGTGGGCGGCGAGTGCCTGACCGTGCTCGACAACGTCTTCGTTCCCTGGGAACGCGTGTTCATGTGCGGCGAGACCGAGTTCTCCGGCATGCTCGTCGACCGTTTCGCCTGCTATCACCGCAGCAACTACGGCGCCTGCAAGGGCGGCGTTTCCGACGTCGTGATCGGCGCGGCTGCGCTCATGGCCGACTACAGCGGCTACGGCAAGGCGAGCCACATCAAGGACAAGCTCAACGAGATGATCCATATGGAAGAGACGCTGTACGCCTGCTCGCTGGCCTGCAGCTGCCAGGGCACGTGCACCGCTTCCGGCGCGTATTACGTGGATCCGCTGCTCGCCAACGTCTGCAAGCACAACGTGACGAAGCTGATCTACGACATCGACCGTCTGGCGCAGGACATCGCGGGCGGCATCATCGCGACCATGCCTTCACAGGAAGACCTCGAGAACCCCGAGATCGGGCACTATGTGGAGAAGTATCTGAAAGGCGTGGAGAGCGTTTCCACGGAAGACCGCATGAGAGTCGCAAGACTCGTCGAGAACCTGACCGGCGGCACGGCGCTCGCGGAGAGCATGCACGGCGCAGGATCTCCGCAGGCCCAGAAAGTCATGTATTCCAAGCTTTCCGGCCTGGAAGAAAAGAAGAAGTTCGCCGCGCGCATCGCGGGCGTCAAGGGAGCCAAGGAAGAATAGAAAGGAGCACGCCATGAAATCTGTCGTAGCGATCCAGAAAACGACATCAGACAGTTTTGAAGACATTAAAAAAGCCGTTGCCAAGGTCGTGGAAGATATTGGCGGCCTCGAAGATATCATCAAGCCCGGCTACAAGGTCATCATCAAGCCGAATCTCGTGGCGACGCCGACAGAGCGGCTTTCCGGCGGCGTCACGCGCTGGGAAGTATGCATGGCGCTGTACGAAATGGTGCAGGATCTCGGCGCGACGCCCATCCTGGCGGAATCGTCCGCCTGCGGGGTCAACACCGAAGACGTCATCAAAAAGTGCGGCTACCAGGACCTAAGAGACCGGGGCATTCCCTTCATCAACCTGAAGGACAAAGCCAACAACGGCACGATCTGCCGCATGAGCGTGGAGAACGGCGCGATGCTCGAGTCGTTCCAGACCTGGGAACTCGTGCGCGACGCGGACGCCATCATCACCGTGCCTGTGTTGAAGACGCACGATCAGACAGAGATCACGCTCGGCATGAAGAACTGCAAGGGTCTGCTGTGTGACCCGCAGAAGAAGGAATTCCACACGAGAGGCCTCGTGGATTCGGTCTGCGACCTCGTCGCGACCATTAAGCCGTGCCTCGAGATCATCGACGGCACGTACGGACAGCAGGGTCTGGGTCCCATTTACGGTGAAACGAAGAAGATGGATCTGATCATCGGCTCCAAGGACCTTGTCGCGTGCGAGACCGTGGCGGGCCTCATCATGGGCTACGAGCCCGAAGAGGTCATGATCACCCGCGAAGCCTACAAGCGCGGCCTCGGCGAGATGGATCTCGCGAACATCGAGGTCGTCGGCAAACAGATCGACGAGGTGAAGAGCCGTTTCAAGCGGACGAGCGAAGTCGAGATCGAGGGGCTGCCCAAGAGCTGCAAACTCATCTTCGACTACCAGGCGTGCACGGGCTGCCACAACACGGTCATCAGCTCGCTGTTCGACATGAAATCGCAGGAGCTGTTCGAATACTGCGAGAATATGAATATCGTCGTAGGACCCGTCAAGCTCGAGGCTCTGCCCGAAGGCGCGAACGCGGACAACACCGTAGCCATTGGCCTCTGCGCGAAGAAGACGGTAGGCGACGCGCTGGGCCTTCGCTGGGCTGTCGGCTGCCCGCCGAACAACGCGACCGTCGTGCAGGCGATCCTCGGCGACCGCCGGGAATACGGTACGAGATACGCGTCGAAGGACGAATAGAGATTATAAACAATCGAAAACCGCGGGGCATCAGCTCCGCGGTTTTGTTATTCGTTCAATTTCTTGACGGTCCCCAGATACTTGGCGAGGATGCCGAGGCTGACGTAGTAGTACGAGCGGTTGCTCTTCTTCTGCGTTTCGAGCAGCCCGCAGCCCACAAGTTTCGACAGATGCTGCGATACCGTGGCCTGCGCGTAGTCGAAAGCCTCGACGATGTCCTTGTTGCACACGGTCCGTCCGGCCATGTTCGCCCGGTAGATGAAGCGGAAGATCTCGATGCGTGCCGGATGCGCCAGCGCGTCGCTGCACGAGGCGATCAGTTCGATCTCTTCCTTATCCAGAATGTCCGTTTCTTTTCTGATCCTCATTATCGATTTCTCTTTCTGAATTAAATGAAAGTATATCATAAAAAGATATACAGAAAAAGCCCCGAGGGGTGGCGTCTAAAGAGGCTCATCAAGACCGGAGCGAACGCCGTGACTCCCAAGTTAGCTGCTGTCGCGGATGAGCGTAGGGCGAAGATGAGGATGCGTTAGACGACAGGACCCCGAGGGGCATCCTTGTTGTTTGTTATTTCTTTTGATATAATACGATTAGTGCAAAAATATTTGCGTTTACTGCATAAAAACTTGCGGAGGCCTACCAGTATGAAAAACCGTGACTATATCACCTGCATCCAGACCGTGCTCCAGCTGATGGACGAAGGCGTGCACATCGTAGACACCGAAGGCCGCAGCATCGTGTACAACCGTGCCATGGCCAGACTCGAGAAAATGGAGACCCAGGACGTGCTGCGCAAACCGTTTTCCAAGGTGTTCAAGGATCTGACCCCGGAGAACTCCACGTTGCTGCAGGCGCTGCAGACCGGTACGAGCACGTGGAAGAAGGAGCAGACGTACCTGAACAAAGACGGCAAGCAGATCACGACGGTCAACACGACCGTTCCTGTCATCGCGGACGGCGAGCTGATCGCGGCTGTTGAGATCGCCAAGAACATCACCGACATCCAGCAGATGACCAGTACGATCATCGAACTGCGTAAGGAGATCGACACGCCGAGGCGCTCGCGCGACAAGCAGATCCGCCACTACAATTTCTCCGATCTGTACGGCCAGAATGCTGAATTCCTAAAGACTATCGAGCTCGCGAAGAAAGCGGCCAGAGCCCCTGCGAGCTGCATCATCTGCGGTGAGACCGGCACCGGCAAGGAGCTGATCGCCCAGAGCATCCACTACGCGTCCGACCGCGCGAACGCGCCCTTCGTGGCGCAGAACTGCGCGGCCGTGCCCGAAAATCTGCTGGAAGGCCTGCTGTTCGGTACGGCCAAAGGCGGTTTTACCGGCGCCATGGACCGGCCGGGCCTGTTCGAACAGGCGGACGGCGGCACGCTGCTCTTGGACGAGCTCAACTCCATGCCCCTGGACCTACAGGCCAAGCTGCTGCGCGTGCTGCAGGAGCGCTACGTACGCAGGGTGGGCGGCACCAAGGATATCCCCGTGGACGTGCGCATCATCGCGACCGTCAACGAAAGCCCGGAAACGCTGCTTTATAAGGGCGTCATCCGCAGAGACCTGTTCTACCGCATCGCGGTCATCCGCATCGAGATCCCGCCCCTGCGCAAAAGAAAGGACGACATCGTGCTGCTGGCGGAGAAATTCCTCGAGAAATACAACGAGCGCTACGGCCGCCAGGCCTGGCTGTTCTCTGAAATGGCGAAAGAAAAGCTGCTGTCTTACGATTATCCGGGCAACGTGCGGGAACTCGAGAACATCATCATGAGCGCGCTTTCCATGTTCGAACCAAACGAGCACGTCGTAGGCGCGGACGACCTCGTGATTAACAGAAGAAAAAGCCTTCCGGCCCAGGACGTGTTTAACCTTGGAGAAGGCGGCCTTGACGAATATCTGTCGAAGATCGAACGGGAAATGATCGAAAACGCCTTAGTATCTTCCGGCGGTAATATCACAAAAGCGGCGGACAGTTTAAAAATTAAACGCCAGACATTGCAGCACAAGATCCGCAAATACAAGTAAAACACGGAAAAAACACGAAATACCGCAAATTGATTTGCGTTTACTGCCAATATGTTTGCGTTAAATTAACGTTTCTTACCCCGGGATCCCTCTATCTCGGGGTTCTTTTTGCGTAAATCCACAAAATGTGGGTGGCTTTCCGGCAGGTCACACAAAAAAACGACTTGGCACGGTTTTTGCATTAAATATTTAGTATCCAAAAAGTTAAGTTTGCGCACCGCCGCATTGCGGTGCGTGTTGTACCACCAAGGAGGAAAAAGGTATGGAAAAAGTTAAAGTAATTATCTGGGGTCTGGGCGCTATGGGCGGCGGCATGGCCGACATGCTCCTGAAGAAGAAGGGCGTTGAGATCGTTGGCGCAGTCGGCAGAGGCGCTAAGATCGGCAAGTCCATGTTCGATTACATCAAGACCGAGAAGGGCGACAGAGAAGACGTCATCATCGGTTCTTACGAAGACGTGATCAAGCCCGGCGCTGCAGACATCGTACTGCTCTGCACCGACTCCTTCACCAAGAATGCGTATGACAAGCTCGTTTACATCATGGAACAGGGCATCAACGTCATCACCTCCGCTGAGGAAATGTCCTATCCGAAGGCACAGAACCCCGAACTGGCTGCCAAGCTGGACGAAGTTGCCAAGAAGAACGGCGTTACCTGCCTCGGCACCGGTGTCAACCCCGGCCACATCATGGACCTGCTCGTTCTGGTCATGACCGGCGTTCTGACCGACGTTGAAGAGATCACTTCCCGCAGAGTCAACTCCCTGTCCCCGTTCGGTCCGGTCGTTATGGAAGAACAGGGCATCGGCATCTCCGTCGAGGAATTCCTGAAGAGAAAGGCCAACCACACCATGTCCGGTCACGTCGGCTTCGCCGAATCCGTCGGCATGATGGCAGAAGGTATGGGTCTGGAAGTCGCTGAGTTCGCTCAGGACATGAACCCCATCACCACTGACGTCGACAGAAAGAGCCCGTACGGCTTCGCCGCCGCCGGTTCCTGCGCTGGCGTCGCCATGACCGCAGAAGCCAAGCTGTCCAACGGCATCCCCGTACACATGGATCACCCGCAGCAGATCGAACCCGAACAGGTCGGCGTCCAGACCGGTGACTACGTCATCATCAAGGGCACCCCGAATGTGAACCTGGTCAACAGCCCCGAGATCGAAGGCGGCCTCGGTACTATCGCGATGTGCGTCAACATGATCCCCATGGTCATCAACGCCGAACCCGGCCTCAAGACCATGATCGACCTGCCCATTCCCAGAGCTATCATGGGCGACTTCCGCAACCTCATCAACGAAGAGAAGAAGATCGTAAAGTAGGTTAAAGCATTTTGAGTGTTTTGGAAGCGGTCACCCCAATTCGGTGACCGCTCCCAATATGAAGGAGAAAAAGAATGGCAAAGAAAGGTGATTGGGTGCGCATCCACAGAGTCGTACTCGACGCAGCCGGCAGAAACCCCAACCTGCCCGAAGATACCGCCAAGGTACCCCTCGAAATGTGGGTCAAGGGCACGCTGCTCGCAGACGCGGAAGTCGGTGACGAAGTAGAAGTCGAGACCGCGACCAACCGCATCGAACACGGCACCCTCGTGGAAGTCAACCCCTATTACACGCACAGCTATGGCAAATTCGTTCCGGAACTCATCCAGATCGACCGCCAGCTGAGAGAGATCCTGTTCGGAGGTGAAGAATAATGGCACTTGCTAAAGACTACGCTTCCGTAATGGGAAGAAACAACGAGATCATGAAGGAAGCCATGGGCCTGGATTACGCTCAGTTCGAATCCGGCAAGATGCGCTTCGACTATGAAGGACTGATGGCCTCCACCGGCTACACCCTCGAGGAGATCGAGAAGGTCCAGTCCGCGACAGGCGTCGGCAACACCCCGATCCTGGAGCTCAGAAACCTCACCGCACTGGCAAGAAAGTATGCCAAGCCCGGTTACGGCGCCACCATCCTGGCAAAGGATGAAGCCGCCAACCCGTCCGGTTCCTTCAAGGCCAGACGCGCTGCCTGCGCAGTCGCGACCGCCAAGAAGATGGGCTACAAGGGCGTTATGGCCGCCACTTCCGGCAACTACGGCGCAGCCGTCGCATCCCAGGCCGCCATGCAGGGCCTCAAGTGCATCATCGTGCAGGAATGCTTCGACTCCCACGGCGTAGGCCAGCCCGAGATCATCGAGAAGGCCAGAAAGTGCGAAGCTTACGGCGCTGAAGTCGTTCAGCTGACCGTCGGTCCCGAACTGTTCTACACCTTCCTGTCCATCCTCGAAGACACCGGATACTTCAACGCTTCCCTGTACTCCCCGTACGGCATCGCCGGCGTCGAGACCCTCGGCTACGAGATCGCGATGCAGTGCAGAGAGAAGTACGGCAAGGATCCCGCAGTCGTGGTCTGCACTTCTGCAGGCGGCGGCATGATGACCGGTACCGCCAGAGGTCTCATCAAGGCCGGCGCTACCAACACCAAGTGCATCGCGGCTTCCATCGACCTCACCGGTCTGCACATGGCTTCCGATACGGCCTTCAACAAGAAGAGCTGCACCACCGGCCACACCGGTTTCGGCGTTCCCTATGCCGTTGACCCGGATCACTCCGACGTACCCAGAAGCGCCGCAAGACCTCTGCGTTACATGGAGAGATACGTCACCGTCAAGCAGGGCGACGTCATGTACATCACCGAAGCTCTGGCGAACCTGGAAGGCATCGAGAGAGGCCCCGCCGGCAACACTGCTCTGGCAGCCGCGTTCTCCCTGGCCCAGGAACTGCCCGCAGACGAATACATCATCATCTCCGAGACCGAGTACACCGGCGCAGGCAAGCACGTCCAGCCGCAGCTCGCGTTCGCAAGAGAGAACGGCATCGAGATCAAGTTCGGTGACCCGAACGCGGAAGACAAGCCGGGCGTCAACATCATCCTGCCCAAGGATCCCAGCTACATCAAGACCATGGATATGGATCTTGACCACATGAGAAAGTCCTTCATCAAGAAGGCCTGCAAGAAGTACGGATCCTTCGACATCGACGAAGACGACATCGCATTCCTGGCCGAAGAAGTCAACTCCACGCCGGAATTCGTTAAGAGCGTACTGGAAGACCTGAAGTAATCACATATTTTTGAAGGAGAAAAAGGATGAAAAGAGCAGACGATTTCGAAGAAAGAAGAAAGCATATCGCCAATCTTTCTGACGAAGAGCTGTACAACAGATTCTGGGAGCTGACTGCGCAGGTCGTGGATCCTCTCCTGGAGCTGGGTTACAAGAACACCACACCTTCCGTGGAGCGTTCCGTTCTGCTGCGCATGGGCATCTCGTCCCTGGATACGCAGAAGATCGTCAACGGCTGCATGGATCACGGTCTGATGGGCAAAGGCGCGGGTCACTGCGTCTACAAGCTATCCAAGATCGAGAACATTTCCATTCCCGAAGCAGGCACCAAGCTCGCCAACGGCGAGGGCTGGGATGTCGTAGCTGCAGCGTTCAGAGGAGGTAAATAAGCATGGAACCGTTAAAGCCCAATGAAAAGCTTGACGTGGTCGAACTGCTGAAAGACCTCGACAAGTACGAACCCAGAAGACGCGGCTGGACCTGGAGAAAGCCTGCGAAGGACATGCACATGGGACCGTTCGAGTACCATGACATTTCCGAACCCTTGAAGCAGGGCGTGCCCCTTCCCCCGGCCAAGTATTTCGACGGCCTGGATCCCCAGCCCATGCCCACCATCACGACGGAGATCGCGTCCGGCAGATTCGAGGACGACGTCCGCCGTATGAGAATGGCAGCCTGGCATGGCGCGGACCATCTGATGGTCATCCGCCACATGGGCCAGTCCCACATCGACGGCCTGATGGAAGGCACCCCGCAGGGCATCGGCGGCATCCCCGTCACCAGAAAGCAGGTCAGAGCGCAGAGAAAGGCGCTGGACCTGATCGAGGATGAAGTCGGCAGACCCATCAACTATCACTCCTACATCTCCGGCGTCGCAGGCCCCGACATCGCGGTCATGTTCGCCGAAGAAGGCATCAACGGCGCGCACCAGGATCCCCAGTACAACGTCCTGTACAGAGACGTCAACATGGTAAGATCCTTCGTAGACGCCTGCGAATCCAAGAAGATCATGGCCTGGGCCGACATGCTGCAGATCGACGGCGCGCACAACGCGAACGCGACCGCAAGAGACGCCTGGAAGGTCATGCCCGAGCTGATCGTTCAGCACTCCATCAACTCGCTGTTCTCCGAAAAGGTCGGCGAGAAGCCCGA
>JAFYYP010000021.1 GCA_017557505.1 Bacillota bacterium
AAGAGAAGGCGAAAATCTGGAAAGCGCTCTTAAGAGATTCAAGCGTTCTTGCGCCAGAGACGGCGTCATGTCCGAGCTCCGTAAGAGAGAACACTATGAAAAGCCCAGCGTAAAGCGGAAGAAGAAGTCCGAAGCAGCGCGTAAAAAGGCTAACAAGAGATACTGATCCGATCAAAAGCCGAAACGAAAGCCGAAGCCGAAAAGCTTCGGCTTTGTGTTTTCAAAAGGGGCCGTTTTATGGTATGATATATGTTGAAAAATTATGGGGAGGACCATATTTGAGCGAGATCAGGATACATCAGGATTCCGATCTGGGACCGAGGGAAGTCTTCGGCACTCTGGACGCGAATCTCAAGACGATCGAAAAGGACTGCGGCGTGGAAGTCGCCGTCCGCGGCGATGAGATCATCATCAACGGAGCGGAGCCCGAACGGGCCGCGTCCGTCATCGGAGAACTGTTCACGGTCGCAGGCGCAGGCCAGCAGCTGGACGAACAGAAGGTCAATTACATACTGGAATTATCGCGAGAGGGCATCTCGTACGCGCAGAGCACGCTGGCGAAAGACGTCGTCTGCTTTACACATAAGGGAAAGCCGCTGAAGGCGAAGACGCTCGGCCAGAAGCAGTACGTGGACGCCGTGCGCAAGAACGACATCGTATTCGGCATCGGCCCCGCCGGTACCGGCAAGAGCTATCTGGCGGTCGCGATGGCCATCAACGCCCTGAAGAACAAAGAAGTCGAACGGATCATCCTTGCGCGTCCCGCCGTCGAAGCGGGCGAACGCCTCGGTTTTCTGCCCGGCGACCTGCAGGAGAAGGTGGACCCGTATCTGCGGCCGCTGTACGACGCGCTGTACGATATCTTGGGCCGTGACGCCGCGCTGCGTTTAAAGGAAAAGGAGACCATCGAGGTCGTGCCGCTCGCCTATATGCGCGGACGCACGCTCGACAACAGCTTCATCATCCTGGACGAGGCGCAGAACGCCACGAAGGAGCAGATGAAGATGTTCCTGACCCGTATGGGATTCGGCAGTAAGGTCATCGTCACGGGCGATATCACGCAGATCGACCTGCCGCGAGGCAAGCGCTCCGGTCTGGTCGATGCCATGCACATCCTGAACCACGTCGAAGGCATCGCGTTCTGCCGGCTCACGGACAGCGACGTCGTGCGCCATCCGCTCGTGCGCCGCATCGTGAACGCCTACGACCGCTACGTGCAGAAGCACCCGGAATGGGCACAGGATGAATAGGAAACGGTCTATGTTTATCTATTTTGACGACGAAGAAAAGGTCGATAAGAGGACTGCGAATACCATGTACGCGGCGGCTGCGCTGTGCGCAAGGGAAGAGGATCTGGACGACGAACGTCTGTCCATGTCAGTTTCCTTCGTATCCGCGGACGAGATCAGGGATCTGAACCGGGAATACAGAGACAAGGACGCGGTCACGGACGTTCTGTCGTTCCCGCAGTTCGACCCGTACGAATACATGCAGGACTGGGATGAAGTCGCTCTGGGCGACGTCGTCATCTGCGAGGAGCGCGCGAAGCAGCAGGCGGAGGAATTCGGCCACAGCTACGAGCGAGAGCTCATCTACCTGTTCGTGCATTCGTGTTTCCACCTGCTTGGCTACGACCACGAGACCGAAGAAGAGAAGAAGGTCATGCGCGAAAAGGAAGAAAAGGTCATGACCCAGCTCGACCTGAGGAGGATATAGTATGGCAACTACGGATAAAAAGCTGTTCCGTATGGCGGTGAAAGCTTCGGAAAACGCCTATGCGCCGTTTTCTGACTTCCACGTCGGTGCGGCGCTGCTGGCAAAAGACGGCCGGATCTTCACCGGGGTCAACGTTGAGAATTCTTCTTACGGCGCAACGATCTGCGCCGAACGCACCGCCATGGTGAAGGCGATTTCCGAAGGCTGCCGCGAATTCGAGGCTATCGCGATCGCGGGGAACGGCGGTACGAGCTGGCCCTGCGGCATCTGCCGGCAGTTCATGTACGAATTCTGCCCGGATATTCGTGTCATCAGCGGGGAAAGCGAAGACGAATTGAAAGTATATATCTTAAAGGAACTGCTTCCGGAGGGATTTAAACTATGAAGAGCGGATTTATCGGCATCATCGGCAGGCTGAACGTAGGAAAATCCACGCTGCTGAACTCCATTTTGGGAGAAAAGATCGCCATTACGACGGAAAAGCCGCAGACGACAAGAAATACTATCCGCGGCATCTATACGCGTATGGAAGGCGAGGGCGAAAACAGAGAACCCGCGTGCCAGATGGTCTTTATCGACACGCCGGGCATCCATAAGCCCAAAAATAAGCTCGGAACGTTCATGACGGACTCCGCTGTGAATACGTTGAAGGAAGTAGACGTAATCCTATTTCTGGTAGACTCTGAATTTGAAGGCGAGGGCAGCGGCGACGCGTATATCCTGGACCTGCTGCGTTCGAACCAGACGCCAAAGCTTCTCGTCATCAACAAGATCGACAAGATCGATCCCGATACGTTCCAGCGGATCTACGAGTATTATGAGGGTCTGGACCTGTTCGACGCCATCGTCGGCACGAACGCGAAGAGCGGCCAGAACGTGGACGAACTGCTCGAAACGCTGGAAGACCTGCTGGCCGAAGGCCCGATGTTCTTCCCCGAAGAGATGATCACGGATAATCCGGAACGTTTCCTCGTCTCTGAGATCATCCGCGAGAAGGCGCTTCTGTACTTAAACGACGAAGTGCCGCACGGCGTGGCGGTCGAGATCGAAAGATTCGACGAACAGCCGGACATTTCGAACATTTCAGCGGTCATCTACTGCGAAAAAGATTCCCACAAGGGCATCATTATCGGCCGCGACGGAAAGAAACTCAAGGGTATCGGCAAATCCGCGCGTCTGGAGATCGAAGCGCTGCTCGGCACAAAGGTCTTCCTCGAACTGTTCGTTAAGGTCAAGAAGAACTGGCGCCAGAGCGACGTGATGCTCGGCAATTTCGGTTACGTCGCGTCCTGGAAGACGGACCTGCACCGCTAGCGCGTTATGGTAACGGATACCGAAGGACTCGTGCTGCGGCAGATCAAAGCCGCGAACGGCCGGCGCATGATCGTGATCCTCACGAAACGCTACGGCAAGATCAGCGCGGGAACGTCCATCAGCGAAGGCGGAAAGAACAAGACGGCGCTGGCGCTGCGTCCGTTCACGTACGGGCGCTACGAGCTGTTCAAGGGCCGCGAGACGTTCAGCATCAACGGCGCAGAGACGCTGCAGAGCTTCTACGCGATCGGCGAGAACGTGGAGAAATACATGGCCGCGTCGTACGCGCTGGAGCTTACGGACCGCGTGACCGAAGAGGATCAGCCGCAGCCCGGGCTGCTCAGCGTGCTCAAGGATTTCCTGGAGCTGCTGGATGAAAGAAAGAGCGCGTTCGGCACCTTGCTGATCGCGTTTCAGAGCAAGGTCCTGCAGATCGCAGGCTGCGCGCCTCAGCTCGACCGCTGCATGCGCTGCGGTAAAGAAGAGGATCTTGCCGCTCTCAGCATCGCTGACGGAGGCCTGATCTGCGCGGACTGCCTGGCCGGGTCACCGCCCGATCCGCTCGTTTACGAACTGAGCGAAGACCAGTTGGCAGCCCTGCGTTTCATGGCGGCAAGGCCAATCAATGCGCTCAAAGGGATCGGATTGAACGCAGATGCGGAGAAGAAGCTCCGCAGACTGTTTCAGGCATATATCGCTTATCACCTGGGGATCGAAGATCTGAAAAGTGAAAGCTTAGTCATGTAGATCGGCGAAAAGCCGGAAAGGGGAAATACTTATGGAAATCACACTGGAAAAGATCGAACTCGTCAAGGACAGGACCGGCGTCGGGTACAAAGAAGCCAAGGAAGCGCTGGAAAAGACCGAAGGCAGTGTCGTGGACGCCATCATCCTGATCGAAGATACGATCGATGAGTCCACCAAGGAGACGGAAAAGAAGAACGTCCAGATCCTGGATACCGTCAAGGAAGCCGTCCGCAAGGGCAACGTCAGCAAGATCGTCATCAAGAAGGGCGACGAAGTGGTCATGAATCTGCCGGTCAGCATCGGCATCATCGGGACCGTGCTGTTCCCCTGGGCCGCGATCGGCGGCTGCATCGCTGCGCTGGGAACGAAGTGCTCGATCGAACTGGTGAAGGAAGACGGCGAAGTCGTCAATGTCAGCGAAAAGGCGTCCAGAACGTTCGAGACCGTCAAGGACAAGGGCAGCGTCATCTATGACGAAGTGAAGGAAAAGAGCGGAGACCTGTTCGAATCCGCGAAGGATAAGAGCGGAGACCTGTTCGAATCTGCAAAGGATAAGAGCGGGGATCTGTTCGAAGCAGCTAAAGACAAAGGCGGAGACCTGTTCGAAGCGGCTAAGGACAAGGGCGGAGACCTGTACGAAGCGGCTAAAGACAAGTTTGTCAAGGAAAAGGAACCCGAAGCGGAAGAACCGTTCGCAAGACCCAACGATTTCGATCTGTCCGACCTGGATCTGGACGAAATGGAAGAGGATAAATAAAACTTATAGGAGAGTATTATGAATAAAGAACTGACGATGGACCAGCTCGTAGCGCTGTGCAAGAACCGCGGATTCCTGTATCCGGGCTCCGAGATCTACGGCGGACTGGCCAATTCCTGGGACTACGGCCCGCTGGGCGTAGAGTTCAAAAACAACGTAAAGAAGGCATGGTGGAAGAAATTCGTCCAGGAGAGCCCCTACAACGTGGGCCTTGACGCTGCGATCCTCATGAACCCGCAGACCTGGGTGGCATCCGGCCATCTGGCCAGCTTTTCCGACCCTCTGATGGACTGCAAAGCCTGCCGGGCAAGATTTCGCGCGGATAAGCTCATCGAGGACTTTGCCGCGGAGAACGGCATCGACCTGGGCGGTTCCGTGGACGGATGGTCCAACGAAGAGATGGAGAAGTTTATCGCGGATCACAAGATCCCTTGCCCCGAATGCGGCAAGACCGATTTTACGCCGATCCGTCAGTTCAACCTGATGTTCAAGACGTTCCAGGGGGTCACGGAAGACTCGAAGGCGGAGCTGTACCTGCGCCCGGAGACGGCCCAGGGCATCTTCGTGAACTTCAAGAACGTGCAGCGCACGAGCCGCAAGAAGGTGCCGTTCGGCATCGCGCAGATCGGCAAGTCGTTCCGCAACGAGATCACGCCGGGCAACTTCATCTTCCGCATCCGCGAGTTCGAGCAGATGGAGCTGGAATTCTTCTGCCAGCCCGGCACGGACCTCGAATGGTTCGCGTACTGGAAAGAGTACTGCAGAAAGTTCCTCGAAGACCTCGGCATGAACATGGAGAAGCTGCGCCTGCGTGACCACTCCAAGGAGGAGCTTTCCTTCTACAGCCGCGCGACGACGGACTTCGAATATCTGTTCCCGTTCGGCTGGGGCGAACTGTGGGGCATCGCGGACCGCACGGACTACGACCTCGGGCGCCATCAGGAAGTTTCGGGCCAGAACATGGAATACATCGACCCGGTCACGAACGAGCGCTATCTGCCGTACGTCATCGAGCCTTCGCTCGGTGCGGACCGCGTGGCGCTGGCGTTCCTGTGCGACGCGTACGACGAGGAAGACCTGAGCAAGGACGGCAAGGCAGACAGCCGCACCGTCATGCACTTCCATCCGTATCTGGCGCCGTTCAAGGCCGCCGTTCTGCCGCTGTCCAAGAAGCTGTCCGAACAGGCCATGGCGATCTATCAGGATCTGGCGAAATACTTCTCCGTCGATTACGACCAGTCCGGCAGCATCGGCAAGCTGTACCGCCGCCAGGACGAGATCGGTACGCCGTACTGCATCACCGTCGACTTCGATACCGCAAACGACGGCTGCGTCACCGTGCGCGACCGCGACACCATGGAGCAGGTCCGTATGCCCATCGGCGAACTGAGAGCATTTATCGAGAAATCGATGGAATTTTAAGAAAGGAAAGAGCGCAGGTGTTAAGCCTGCGCTTTTTATAACGATGAGTAAGATTTTGATCCTCAACACCGGCGGCACCATCGGTATGACCCGTACCGACAAAGGCTACATGCCCGACCGCGAATACTTTCGCAATTCGCTGCTGACCATGAATTCCCTGCGTGCGCCGGGAATGCCGGCGTGGGATTTCGTAGAAACGGAAGAATTGCTGGATTCGTCCAACATGACCGTCCGCGACTGGAACGAGATCGCGGAACTGTTGGCAAAGTACTACGACGCCTACGACGGTTTCGTCGTGCTGCACGGCACGGACACCATGGCTTACACGGCTTCGGCGCTGTCGTTCATGCTGGAAGGGCTGAAGAAGCCTGTCATCATCACCGGCAGTCAGATCCCGCTGTGCGAGCTGCGTTCCGACGGACTCGACAACCTGATCTCCTCCATGCTGATCGCGGCGGAAGGGAAGGCGAACGAAGTCTGCATCTACTTCGGCGGCAAACTGCTGCGCGGCAACCGCTCGACGAAGTATTCGGCCGACGGGCTGCTTGCGTTCCAGTCTCCGAACTATCCGGTCCTGGCGGAAGCGGGCATCACCATCAACTACAACAACAAAGCCATGCTGGAGCCGCCGAAGGAGCCGTTCCGCCTGCAGACGCTGGAGGAGGTGCCTATCGGGGTCATCAAGGTGTTCCCGGGCATCCAGTTCGGCCTGTTCGAATCCATCATGACGGAGAGCCTGAAGGGCATCGTCATCGAGACGTTCGGTGCCGGCAATATCCCGGCGGGCGGCGACGCCCTGCTGCCCATCATCCGCAGAGCGTTCGAGCACGGCAGCATCCTCACCGTGTGCTCGCAGTGTCCGCAGGGCACCGTGTCGCTGGGTACGTATGAAACGAGCAGCGGCCTGACAGCCGCAGGCGCCGTTTCCGGCAAAGACCTGACGACCGAGGCCGCTGTTGCGAAACTGTATTATCTGTTCTCCAAGGGTTACTCCAAAGGGGAGATCAAGCGCCTGATGGAGCAGGATCTGCGGGGCGAGATGCGCTCTTAACTTACTCGACCTGGTTGACGAGCCCCATGAACAGGGGCAGTCCGTCGATGCCGGTGACCACGAACAGGAAAGGTCTGTCCACACGGAATTCCATCCTCTCGTCGGGAGGCATCGATGATTTGGAAAGCATCATGACCGTGAAGGCTGCGGCTTCGCAGCCTTCTTCGTTTATCTTGACCCGTGCGTCGTGCTGGGCGGAACTCACGTAGACGCCGTCTTCGTCCGTAAGATTAGAGAAGTCCGCTGCGCCGGTGAACATGCGCGTGACCCCCAGAGACGTCAGCGTTTCCTTCAGGTCCTGCGAAGCCGTAAGATCGAACTTCGGCAAGGCCAGATCGATGATGAGGCTCTTGCAGTTCTTCTCCCCATAGTCCTTGCTGAGAAAGGAGAGGACTTCGCCGCTGCCGAGCAGATCTTCCGGGGCAGTGCCTTCGTCCGGCAGGATGATCCACATGCTGCCCGCTTCCGTGAAGGGCAGCTGCACGGCACCGAAATCGTCTTCCCAGTAGTAAGTGCCTTCTCTGCCGCTGTGCAGGAAATCGACGTCCGCGTCTTTCTTTGTCCCGTGGAACGTCTCCGCGAACGTTCTGTCTTCGGAGAACTCGTTGTCCCATTTCGCGCTGAAATATACTGTCGTAGCGAGTGCCATGACGTTGTCCGGATTGAAATCGTCCATCTGCTCGATGTTGCCTTCGAGCAGCCCGCCGGTCATCTCGTTCAGCCAGTCTTTAAAGGCTCTCGAGAATGCAGGATCCGTCATCTCGCCGCGGAAACTGGCTGCAAAGTAGTCCTTCGCCAGCGTCTGCAGCGTCTTTTCCTTGAAATCGATATCCTGGTTCATCCACAGGGACGCGCCGAGGCGGCAGGTATTCGCGCCGTCGTCGGTATAGTTGGCGGTCCAGAGGTTGCCGGCGATCTCTCTTAACTCTTCGACCGTGGAGACGCCAAGCAGGTCCAGCAGTTCTTTCTGCGTATCGCCGGCCGCGCCTTCGGCTGCCATCGCCAGGGCGAACCACACGTTGACCGGCGAGCAGACCGCGTTGACGCTGCCTTTCTGCGGGGTCAGCAGAGCAGGGACTGCCGTCTGCAGATAGTGATTGAGCTTGCCTTCATATGTCTCGGCTGCCTGATACTGCGCCTGTTTCTGTGCGCTCCATTCCTCCCAGGCTGCAGGATCGTAATCCGATCCGTCGCCCATCTCGGGGTATGCTGCCATTTCCGGAAACTCCGGTACAGCCATGGCGTATACGCTATCGAAAACGTCCATCGAGCCCTGCGTTCCCTGGCCGGGATCGACCGCGCAGCCGGTCCCGCCGGCAGCCACGACAAGGCTGAGTATCCATGCGATCAGTTTTTCTTTCATTTCGTATAATCTCCCTTCAAACAGAAAGACAGAAGACGGACGGTGTCCGTCGCTTTTATTATACAAAAGCAGGCGGCTTTTTGCAAAAGAGTGATTGACAAATATTAGCAAAGATATAAAATTATATTACATAAATTGTCAGAAGAGGGAAATTATGAACACCTTTCAATTAGCCATCGATCTCAGCGATGAAGCATTGGCAGCTGCGCTCGCGAGGGCAGTCGCAAAAGAATATCCTTATGTGAAGGTGACAGTAGGATCATGCGAAGACGCGGATTTTACGATACGCGACGAATTCTTAAGCACACCGGCGCCTGTCCGTGAGATCATGGACCGCGTACTGGCGCAGTGCGGCAGGGAACTGATCGCGGACAAAAGACCGGACAGCTGTCCGTTTACGGCTTTCACGGCAGGGGGCGGAGGCCGCGGCGTTTCATCCTGTGCGTCTTTATACGCGTCGTGCCGTGCTGCGCAGGGGAAAACCGTGATGCTGCTCAGTTTCGACCCGTATACCGCACCATCCGACCCGCAGGCCGGCATGGCGCTTCTGAAAGCCGTGACCGGCGGCGGCCGCATCCCGCTGAAAGCAGCCTGCGTCGCAAGGGAAGACGGCGTTTACGTCCCTGCGCAGAGTATGCAGCGCAATCTGCTGTACGAACTCACAGCGGAAGACGTTGCTGTTTTTCTGCATGCGGTCGAAGACAGCGGGGAATGGGACGAAGTCGTGCTGGACGTGCCGAGAGCGTACGGATACTGGCAAGACGTGCTGAATATGTCCGAAACGAAGATCGTCATCGTATCTTATGATCCGCAGAGAGCATGGCAGGATGAGACAGCCCTGCGCGAACTGCAGGAAACAGCCGTACGCTTTGCGCCTGCGGAGGACGTGTCGCTGCGCAGCGGTCAACCGGATCTGTACGGGCAGCTGGGATGCGAGGTGAGTGCTCTTGCGAAGCAACTGGAAACGATGTGATGCAACCCTCAGCATCTACGGCCTTGCGGAACAGGTCCGGGAGAATATGTCCCGGGACAGCGTGGCTTTTACAGATGCGCAGGTGCTGGAACAATGCGAGCGGACAGTATTGTCTTCGTGCAGAGGCGTTGTTTCGTACAGACGTCTCGGGGAGCTTGCCCGTCTCGTGTTCTGCGCATTGCGCTGTGAGCTGGAGATATTACAGGACCTTGCGGACGACCCGGACGTGACAGAGATCATGGTGAACGGCCCGGACCACGTCTTTCTGGAACGCCGCGGCAAGACCTGCAGAGCGGAACTCTCTTTCGAGACTGAGGAGCGCCTGACGAGGGTCATCCAGCGGTTGGCCGCGCGGGTCGGAAGAGAAATGAACGAACTGCATCCGATCGTGGACGCTAGACTGTCTGACGGTTCGCGCATCAATGCGGTGCACGGCAGCATCGCGATCGGCGGGCCTGTATTGACGGTACGGAAATTCAACCGCAGCCGTATGACGATGGAAGATCTGATCACCCAGGGCGACATCACCCGCGAAGCGGCGGATCTGCTGCAGATCCTGACGATGGCCGGATACAACATTTTCATCTCCGGCGGGACGAGTTCGGGCAAGACCACGTTCCTGAACATTCTGTCGGATTTCATCCCGCAGACGGAACGTGTCGTCGTCATCGAGGACTCCGCGGAACTGCAGATCCGCGGCATTCCGAACCTCGTGCGCATGGAGGCGCGCAGTGCCAATGCGCAGGGTAAAGGCGCCATCGCGATCCGCGATCTGATTCGCACAAGCCTTCGCCAGCGGCCGGACCGCGTCATCGTGGGCGAGGTACGCGGCGAAGAAGTCGTGGATATGCTTGCCGCGATGAGCACCGGGCACGCCGGGTCGCTCTCTACGGGTCACGCGAATTCCGTGCGCGGCATGATCGGCCGGCTCGAAACGATGCATATCACGTCGTCAGGGTTTCCGGCAGCGTCCGTCAAGGCACAGGTCGCAGAGGCGATCGATATTTACGTGCATCTGGCAAGGATGCCGGACGGTCACCGGCGTGTCGTGGAGATCTGCGAGTCCGCCGGGATGCAGGACGGGGAGATCATGCTCAATCCGCTGTTTGTTTATGATCCGCAGCAAGGGCTCGTCTCCACAGGAAACGGATTGAAATCGAAAGGGAAACTGCAGCTGCGCGGGCTGGCGGAAAGGATATACGTATGACAGATTACAGCAGTTACAGTCCCGGAAAACAGGAAAGACTTCGCTACTATCTGAGCGTTTGCCCGCTGCTCGCGCTTTTGGGCATCCTGTTTTACCGCAGCATCGTGATGGCTGCAGTCTGTGCGGTTCTGGCGAAACCGTTGGAACGCTTTTATATTGCCTGGCAGATCCGCAGACGGAAAAACGCGCTGCAGGAGGGTTTTCGTGACGCATTGTACGCAATTTCGGCTTCCGTTGCGGCGGGACGGTCCATGCCGGCTGCATTGGCAGATGCGTCGAGTCAGTCGGAATCGTCCTATGGGACGGACGCAGACATTACGAGGGAGCTGCGTTCCATCGTAGACGTCTACCGCAGCGTACACGGCGACGCGGCAGAATTGCTCTCTGATCTGGGCCGGCGCAGCGGCATTCCGGAGATCGCGCAGTTTGCGTCTTCGTACAGCATCTGCCGGCTGTGCGGCGGGGACCTGGAGGAAGTCTGCATGAAAAGCGCAGGTCTTCTGCTCGACCGCCTGTCGTTCCGAAAGGAAACGGAAAGCCTGATGGCACAGAAGAGGCTCGATATCGCGCTGCTCGTCAGCCTGCCTTTGCTGATGCTTGCGTTTCTGAACCTCGTCTCGTTCGATTATATCTCCGCATTATACCGGTCGATGGCAGGGCGGCTGATCATGACGCTGTGCCTGCTGACCATGGGAGGCGCCGTATGGTGGAGCGTCCGTATCATCAACATCGATTTGTAGAAAAGATCCGCGCCTTCCCGGCTGGCCTGCGGGCCGGCATGCGCGAAAAAGACGAAGATGCACTGACGTCTTTTGGTTTTCTGCAGGAAGCCGGGGAAGATATCCCGTTGGAACTGGATAAAGCCGCGAAGAAGACGGAGCGTCTGCTGCTCATCTGCGCAGTTGCCGGATCGGTTCTGTTTTCTTTGGCTGCCGTTTTAGGCAGAGGGTCGTCCGACCTGGCTGCGTTACTGCAGAGACCTGCCCCGGACGGAGACGCGCAGCAGACAGACATGGTGCTGCAGCTTTCTTACGGGGAAGCCGCCATCGAACAGGACGTAGTGTTGGACATTCCGCCGCGGGAGTGGACCCGCGGGGAAGCAAACGCGCTGTTCGAGCAATGCGAGAAGGAAATTCGCGAAAGACTCGGATGCGCAGGCCCGGGACCAGGCCTTCTGCAAGGGGATCTGGATCTGCCACGGGTTTCAAAAGATGGGCAGGTGACTGTCACCTGGAGCAGTTCGGATCCGGCAAGGTTGAGCGAAGAGGGGAAAGCGGATCTCATTGGCATTAACCCGGACGAATCCGTGACCCTGACGGCTATATTAAGCGCAGGGGAATACAACCGGCGGGTCGATCTGGATTTTGTACCTTCGGCAGATGCCGACTGGAACGCTTCGCTGCGGCAGGAAGCCTCTGCCCTGGTGCAGCATCTGCCCTCATCCCTGACAGCGGACAAACAGATGCTGCCGGCGCAAAGCCCGTACGGAGCCAATGCGCAGTGGCAGTTGAACAAAACGCCGCTGCCCTGGGAGATTCCCGCATTCTTCCTGTTTATCGGCGCGGTTGTTTTCTTCAGCAGAACAGATGATCTAAAAAGGCGTTTGAAGCGTCAGAAGAGCGCGTTCGAACAGGAGATCCCGAACATGACGATGCAGATGATCCTGCTGCTGGACGCAGGACTCACTGTCGAAACTGCTTTTACGCGGCTCATCGCGGAAAACAGGGAACAGGATAATCCGCTGTACCGTGCGTTTTTCCGCTTGGAAACGGAGAGCAGAGCGACGAACATGCCGTTCGTCAATCTGCTGTACGTGTACGCCAGACAGAGCGGCATGCGCGACCTGATCCGGTTCGCATCGCTGGCGCTCGACTGCAGCGGACGCGGCAGCGAACTGGCGGAAAAGCTCGACAGGGAACGCCGGCAGCTGTGGAACGACAGGCTGAATCTGGCGAAAGCAAAGGCGAGGGAAGCCGAGACGAAACTGAGTCTGCCGCTGATGCTTCTGCTGCTGGTCATGGTTGTCATCGCTATCACGCCGGCGCTGATGGAAATGTAAGAAAGGAGAATTCATATGGACGCATGGCTCGTGCGCATCGAAACGAAACTCAGGGCACAGGAAGGGATGGAGCTCGTACAGGTCGCCATCCTCATCGCGATCGCGATCTTTCTGGGGCTCATCTTCAAAGACAAGATCGGTAAATTCGTCAACAATGTATTCGGCGACCTTCTTAAAGCGGATTTCTGATCCCGAGGGGTCGGCTATTGTCGAAGCGGCGCTGGTGTTTCCTCTCGTCGTGCTGCTGATCGCAGGGCTGACGGGTCTTTCACTGCAGGTACTGGATGAGACGAAGACAGACGCCCAGCGGCACCGCACCGAAGCGATCGAAGCGCTCGATGCGCGGATCCTGTCGACGGAAAACATCATGAGAGGGGTCTGGGTGATGCATGAATAAAGGGTTTTCGTCAGTTTACGTCGTGATCTGTCTGTCCGCGCTCGTCTTTCTGCTTCTGTGCGTCTGTGAGCTCTGCGAAGGATATGCGGCGGGCAGCATCTGCGAAAACGTGTGTCTGAACGCCGGCAGCTCCGTCCTTTCGGAATACCAGCCGGATCTTCAGAGGCGCTATGGCATCTTCGCGCTGAATTCCTACGAGCAGAAACTGTCTCAGCTCAGCAGTTTCTATATCCGTCATGCCTTAAACGGGACGGACATCCTGGTGCGCCCGCAATTGGCAGAATGCACGGTCTCGACAGAAGGAATGGAAGGGTTGCAGACGGATGTTTTAGCGCATCAGGTCGATACGATCGGCGTGATGCTGACCGCAAAGGACGGTCTGGAACTGACCGGCGCCACAGATCTTCTTCGCTCGCTGCTCGACCCCGTCAACGACAGAGAAGACGAACAGGCTTCGAAAGATCTCGCGAACGTACCTGTTTCTGAAAACTCCGGAGGCATGAGTCCGGCAGAGCTGAAGAGGGAATACGACGAGGCGATGGACCCGGATCTGGAGATCGAGGGCGGAAGAAGCCTGGTCAGCGTCAGGAAAGAGGAACTGCCCACGTCACTGCTGGGCATCCGTCCGTCCTCGTCGCTTCTCGGCTATGCCGCAACCGCTCTGGTACAGGACGGTCTTTCTCCTTCCTGCCTGCTGCAGGCGCGGTATACCATCGAGGTCTGTTCGGACCTTCTCCATATAAGAAACGATACGATCCTCGGCCTGGAGACGGAGTACGTCCTGTTTGGAAAAGGTTCTGACCGGGAAAACGAAGAGGAAATGAAGAAGGCGCTGTTCAAAGTGAGGACAGCCATCGATCTGGCCAGGAATCTGCGGGATGAAGCGAAGATGTCAGCTTACGCGGCTGCTGCCGCGGCATGTCCCGCCATTCCTCAGCCTATAGCGGTTTTGCTTTTTGCTGCGATAGACGCGGCAAGACAGGCGAAAGGAGAAGTGCTGGTCTTATGCGGAGGCGGCACTGTCGAGATCATACGCGGGTTCTCCATCGGGAACAGGCGCGTCGGTACATACCGCGATTACGCGATGCTGCTCCTGATGCTGCTGCCCGAACAGACGAGGCTGGCCAGGCTGATGGACCTGATGCAGGTGAATGCGGCTTACATGGACGGTGCTGCGTTTGCGTTCCGGGATTACTGTTATGGATTTACGCTGGTTGCCGAATTCGAGAAGCGAAGCATTTTACCGCAAGTCAGCGGAAGCAGGCGCAGCGGAACAGTGGAGCAGACCCATGCGTACCGGTAAGAACTGCGACGGCGCGCTCATCGTCGATGCGGCGATCTGCCTGCCCATATTTCTGATCGCCATGGGGTTGCTAATGCTGCTCCTTATGCAGGCCGGAACGGAAGATACGCTCGTTCGGTCGCTTGTCAGCGCGGCAGACGTTTGCGTAAAGGCAGAGGCTGCCGGAAACGCTGCGGATGCAGAAGAACTGGATTATGTGCTCGAAGCCGGTTCGTTCACCATCGCTTTGAAGACTTCTCTGGCGAAAGAATGGGACGAAGGGCCTTCCGTGCACGTCATCAGCTTTCTGACGGATCAGAAAGCACAGATCGCCGGAAACGTAAGCATCGACCACCTGAACTGGGCAACGGTGTCGTGCAGCAGAAAGGCGCTGTTTTCGCTTGCGGGAACGGACGGCATCCGCTCGCTCCGGTCGTTCATTTTCCGTCCCTGGAAAGGTGAGTCTGTACAGTTGGTCGATGCTGACGACGAAAGAGTGTACGTTTTTCCCAAACGCGGAGAACGGTATCACAGCGCGGGCTGTCAGATCATGAAGGAGGGGAGCGTGGAAGCGATCCTGACGGAGCAGCTGAAGCGCAGGTATTCTGCCTGCAAGACGTGCAAACCCTCGTCGCTGGCGTATGGAAGCCTCGTTTTCATGTTTTCGGACGGATCGAGGGTCTATCACCGCAAGGAATGTCCGTGTATTACGAAGTATTACGTAAGCATGCCGAAGAGCGAGGCGGAAGCAGAAGGGTATACGCCTTGCTTTTTCTGCCGGGGAGGTCATTGATGCCGGACTACATGCGAAGACTCTGGCAGAGCAGACTGTGTCCGGCATTGGTGCCCGCGGGCTTTTACGATGACTTCGGGCAGATACGTTCTGTTCTGAAGACAGAAGGATTGATCCGTATAAACGAATATGCGCGTTCCTGTCCGGATGGGATCGAAGGCAGTTTCTGCGCGCTGCTGCATATGCTCGCATCAACGGCAGACAGTTTTGCTCTGCTGCAGCAGTGGCTTGCAGCCCCGGAATGGATCTGCCTGGATCCGGAGAGTCTTTTTTACAGCATATCCGCAGAACGTACGCTGCTGCTCTTCTGCGAAAAGCCGGATCCGAGGCCTTTTGCCGAGCGGTTCTGCGAAACGTGCGATGCCCTGGGCGGCAGCGGACAGCTGATCGCGGCCCGGTTTTCCGATCTCTGCGCCTGCCGCGTTCTGGAAGAGAAGGGGACTGCGTCTTTTCTGCGCGGCTGGCGCAGGGAGATCCTGACAGTCCATTAAACAACAGAAAAAGGCCGGACGTTGTGTCCGGCCTTTGGAATGTCTTTCTGGTCCAGTCTATTCTTCAGCGGGAGCTGCTTCTCTGGCTGCTCTTCTCGCTGCTTTACGCTTTTCTCTGCATTCCTTGCATCTCTTCGGCTCGTTGTCGAATCCTTTTTCCTTGTAGAAGTTCTGTTCGCCTACGGTGAAAATGAATTCCTTACCACAGTCCTGACATACTAGAGTCTTGTCTTCCATTGCTTTATCTCCTTAGGGCTTTTGGTGTAGAATATGATTGTGCACATATCATATTCCTGTTTACGGGAAATGTAAACAGTTTTTTACAACCTTATCGTAAAATACGAAGGACTCGAGAAAAGATGAAACATACCGTAACAGTAGCAGAACATGCGGGCTTTTGTTTCGGCGTCAAACGGGCGGTCGACGCGGCGGAGCGCGAACTGAAAAAGGCGGCGGAAGACAGCGTCACGCTTTACTGTCTGGGGTCACTGATCCACAACAAGACCGTGACGGACAGCCTGGAACAGAAGGGCCTCATCACGATACGATCCATAGACGAGGCGCAGCCGGGCAGTCGCGTGCTGATTCGCGCGCACGGAGAGCCGGACAGCACGTACGAGGCAGCAAAAGCGAAGGACATCACGGTCTGCGACGAGACCTGTCCGTTCGTGTGGCGCATCCACGAAGCGGCGCGCAAAGCGGGGGACGCCGGCAGGGCTGTCTTCGTGATCGGAGACCCGGCGCATCCCGAGGTCATCGGCATCCTCGGCTCGACGGACGCGGCGGTCGGCGCCTGCGACGATCCGGACAAGGTCCGCGGTTTCGAAGACGCCTTGAAAGACAAGCCTGTAACGGCTCTGGCCCAGACGACGCTCACGCGCGAAAAGTTCAACGCCTGCTGCGACGTTTTGAAGGAGATCTGCAGCGATCTCGCGATCGAAGATACGATCTGCAACGCGACGCGGCAGCGCCAGGACGCAGCAGCAAAACTGGCGGAAAAATCGGATGCCATGGTCGTCATCGGGGATAAAAACAGTTCGAATTCGCGCAAATTGTTCGACATCTGTTCGCAGCGCTGTCCGTTTACAGTTTTTGTTGAAAATTTAAGCGATTTACCGTTGCAAGAACTTGAGAAATATAATAAAATAGGCGTTGCAGCGAGTGCGTCCGCACCGCAACAAATAATTTTGGAGGTTATTGCTAACATGAGTGAAGTACTCACCAACGATCAGAACACAGAAATGAATGAAATGCTCGCCTATATGGACGAGATCGAGAAGTCCCTTAAACTTCCCGGCAGAGGAGAAGTGATCACAGGCACCGTCGTGCAGGTCACGAACGACTATGTGGTCGTCAATCTCGGATGTAAAAAAGACGGCATGCTGCCCAAGGAAGAGGTTACTCTCGAGGACGGTCAGGAACTTACCGCAGCATTTAAGGAAGGCGACGAAGTGCAGGCTAAGGTCATCAAGACCGACGATGGCGACGGCAACATCCTCCTTTCCAAGAAGAAGCTTCAGTCCGGCGAAAACTGGGAAGAGATCAATGCGGCCCTGGAGAGCAAGGAAGTCGTAAACGTAGTCGTCCAGAAGGAAGTCAAGGGCGGCGTCATCGCGGCTTACAAGGAAGTCTCCGGCTTCATCCCCATGTCTCAGCTGGCAGATCATTACGTAGAGAACGCCGAAGAATTCATCGGCAAGACCCTGCCTGTCAAGGTCACGAGAGTCGATCAGCGCAGAAACAAGGCTGTCTTCTCCCACAAGGCTTTCCTGACAGAAGAGAAGCATAAGAAGATCGCAGAGATCTGGGATACCCTGAACGTCGGCGACGTCGTCGAAGGCAAGGTCATGAGATTCACCGACTACGGCGCTTTCGTAGACATCGGCGGAATCGACGGTCTGCTCCACATCTCCGAGATCAGCTGGGGCAAGCTCAGACATCCGCAGGAAGCGCTGGAGATCGGCCAGGTCGTCAACGTCAAGATCCTGAGCATGAACCCCGAAAAGGGCAAGATCTCTCTGGGTCTCAAGCAGAACGCACCCGAACCCTGGTCCGTCATCGACGAGAACTATCACGAAGGCGATATCGTCAAGGGCAAGGTCGCGCAGATCAAGGAATACGGCGCATTCGTCGAACTGGCTCCGGGCCTCGACGGACTCGTACATATCTCCGAAGTGGCTCACAAGAGAGTCGGCAAGATCTCTGACGAGCTCTCCATCGGCCAGGAGATCGACGCGAAGATCCTGGAGATCGACAAGGAAAAGAGAAGGATCTCCCTGTCCATCAAGGCTACGCTGCCCGCTCCCGGTTCTGAAGAAGAAGCAAAGGCTGCTCCCGCAGAGGAAGCTCCTGTCGAAGAGGCTCCCGCTGAAGAAGCACCCGCTGAAGAAGCACCCGCCGCGGAGGAATAATATCCGGATCACGGACCGTAAGAATCGCCCCATACCGTTTTTTCGGTCTGGGGCTTTTTCGTAATTGACCGCTACATCATGAGTGAAGACAAAAAGACAAACATCATACTGATCGGCATGCCCGGCAGCGGAAAGACGACGGTCGGCCGTATCCTGGCCGACAAGCTCGACCTGCTGCAGGCCGACGGCGACAAGATCATCATCGAGTCGGAAGGACGTCCGCTCCAGGAGATCCTGGATACTGAGGGGAAGGAGTATTTCCTTTCTCTGGAGGGCCGCGTCCTGGCGAGCCTCAGTTACGAGAACTACGTCATTTCGCCCGGAGGCAGCGCCTGCTATTATCCGGACGCGATGAAGCACCTCTCGGAGATCGGGCACATCATCTACCTGAACGTGGAGTTCCCCGAGATCCAGCGCCGCGTTACCAATCTGGAGACACGCGGCATCGTGTTCAAGCCGGGTCAGACGTTCGAAGACCTGTACAACGAGCGCACGCCGCTGTACGAAAAGTACGCGGAATATACCGTGTGCTCCACGGGCCAGGAACCGGAAGAAACGGCGAACGAGGTCTTGAAACTCCTGGGTTACGAGATCCCGGAAGAATAGGAAAGCAAAGAGAAAGGCACAAGCTGCCTTTCTTTTTTTATGCCCCAAATTGTGGTATAATAAAATGTCATAGCGGAGGATATTATGACCACAACCATCGTCCTGGCAATCATCATCGGAGTACTGGCCGTCGCCGTCATCGTGCTGGCGGTGGCTTTGACTGCCGTCAGACGGGACATCAGCGCGCAGCGCGTTGAAATGTACCAGACGCTGCAGTCCGAATTTTCCGAGATGAACCGCGGTCTGTCCGACCGCGCCCAGGAGGAAGACCGGCGCATGGAATACCTGCGTGCGACGGTGGAGAACCGCCTGAACGCCATGCAGACGTCCAATGCGGCGGAACTGGAGAAAATCCGATCCTCCGTGGACGAAAAGCTGCAGAATTCACTGGACGAGCGGCTGGCCCGTTCGTTCGCGCAGGTGCGCGGCAGTCTGGACCAGGTGTACCGCGGTCTCGGCGAGATGCAGGGCCTGGCGCAGGACGTCGGCGATCTCCGCAAGCTCATGACGAACGTCAAGAGCCGCGGCGTCATCGGCGAAATGCAGCTCGGGGCCATTCTGGAGCAGATCCTGGCGCCTGCCCAGTACGAAGCGAACGCGCAGGTGAAGCCGAACACGCAGGAGCGCGTGGAATATGCGGTCAAGCTGCCCGGCAGCGGCGAGGGAACGGTCTATCTTCCCATTGACTCCAAGTTCCCCGGCGACATCTACGGCGCGCTGCAGGACGCTTACGACAATGCGGACGCGGTCTATGCGGAGACGCAGAGAAAGCGTCTGGCGCAGTTTATCAGGCAGTCCGCGAAGGAGATCCGCGATAAGTACGTGGAACCGCCGTATACGACGGACTTTGGCGTCATGTTCCTCCCGTTCGAGGGTCTGTATGCGGAAGTTGTGAACATGGAGCTCATGGAGATCTGCCAGAAGGAATACCGCATCATGATCGCGGGTCCGTCCACGCTGGCGGCGCTGCTCAACAGCCTGCAGATGGGCTTCCGCACGCTTGCGATCCAGAAGCGCTCGACGGAAGTCTGGGGCGTCCTGGGACAGGTGAAGGGCGAATTCGACAAGTTCGCGGACGTATTGGCAAGCGCGCAGCAGCGGATCAACCAGGCGAACGCGGAACTCGACAAACTGGTCGGCGTGCGCACGCGCAGCATCCAGAAGACGCTGTCCGGCATCCAGCAGCTCGGACCGGCGGATGAAGAAGAGGGCGGTGACCTGCTATGAACATCTGGGCCATAGGCGATCTGCACCTGTCGTTCGATCCGCGCATCGAAAAGCCCATGGGTATTTTCGGCGGCAGCTGGGTGGGTCACGAAGAAAGACTGAAGGAGATCTGGCTGCGGCTGGTCGGTGAAGACGACCTCGTCGTGCTGGCAGGGGATATCTCGTGGGCGCTGCGTTTAGACGAAGCGCTGGAAGATCTGCGCTGGATCGATGCTCTGTCCGGTACGAAGCTGATCCTGAAGGGAAACCACGACCTGTGGTGGTCGGGGATCTCCAAAGTGAAATATGCCTGCCGGGATATGAAAAGCCTGCACTTTCTGCAGCATGACGCGTTTGCCTGGGGTAAAACGGTCGTGTTCGGTACGCGCGGCTGGGTCTGCCCGGGCGCCAAAGACTATGTTGAGGAAGAGGACGGTCCTATTTACCGCCGCGAAGTGCTGCGCCTGCAGATGAGCGCAGCTGAAGCGGAGAAACTGGCACAGTCCATAGAGGCGGAAACCGGTGAAAAGCCTTGCAAACTGGGCGTTCTGCACTATCCGCCCATGAATGAAAAGTTTGAGCCCAGCGGGTTTTCTGAGATATTTGAAGCAACTGGTGTACAGAAAATTGTTTACGGACACTTACACGGTCAGAATGCTTTCAAAAACGGCCCCCAGGGCATTTTCAACGGAATCGAGTATGGTCTAATTTCTTTGGACAAACTGGAGTGTTGTCCGAAGCTCATATATCAAGAAGGAGATACAATATGAAACGCGCGATCATCATGGTACTGGACAGCCTGGGCGTCGGCGAACTGCCCGATGCCGCAGCCTATACCGACGAAGGGACCGATACCCTGGGCCACATTGCGGAGCATGCGCAGAACTTTCATCCGGACAATCTGATCGGCCTCGGCATCGGCAACATCGAAGGGGTCAACCCGGCTGTGCCCAGAGCGGAAGCTCCGAAAGCCAGCTTCGCCAGACTTGCAGAGATGTCTACCGGCAAGGATACGACGACAGGACACTGGGAGATCGCCGGACTGCATACGCAGGTACCGTTCAAGACCTATCCCGACGGCTTCCCGAAGGAATTCATCGACGAATACCAGAAGCGTATCGGCAGAAAAGTCATCGGCAACTATCCGGCTTCCGGCACCGTCATCATCGAAGAACTCGGCGACGAGCACGAAAAGACCGGAAAACCCATCGTCTACACCTCCGCGGACAGCGTGTTCCAGGTCGCGTGCAATGTGGGCGTCGTACCGCTCGAAGACCTGTACCGTTACTGTGAGATCGCCAGAGAGATGCTCGTGGGCGAATGGGCCTGCGGCCGGGTCATCGCAAGACCTTACAGGACCAACGAGGAAGGCAAGCGCGAACGCACGTCCGACCGCAAGGACTATTCCGTCAAGCCGCCCGAGAGAACGCTGCTGAACATGGTGCAGGACGCCGGACAGGTGTCCGCCACCGTCGGCAAGATCTCCGACATCTTCGACCGCTACGGCGTCGACCTCGGCGTGCATCTGAAGAACAACATGGACGGCGTCGACCGCACGATCCAGGCGCTGGCTGCCGATTTCGAAGGCCTGCTGTTCGTCAACCTCGTGGATTTCGACGCGAAGTACGGACACAGAAGGGACGTGCAGGGCTACGGCGACTGCATCATGGAATTCGATGCAAGAGTGCCCGAGATCATGGCTGCGCTCAAGGACGAGGACATCCTGATCTTCACGGCGGATCACGGCAACGATCCGACCGCCCACGGCACGGACCACACGAGAGAACACGTGCCCATGCTGATCTGCGGCAAGCCCATCAAGGAAGGTGTGGATCTCGGCACCCGCAGCAGCTTCGCAGACATCGCGTGCACCATCCTCGAATACCTGGGCATCGAAGAAAGACCCGCCATCGGCACGTCGTTCCTGAAAGAGGTACTGAAATGATCGACATGGTAAACATCATCGAAAAGAAGAAGGCCGGACAGGCGCTCTCCGAAGAGGACATCCGCGGCTTTGTGAAGGGGGTCACCGACGGGAGCATCCCCGATTACCAGACGTCCGCGCTGCTGATGGCCATCTGCTTTCAGGGAATGGACCGCGCTGAGACGTTCTGCCTGACGGACGCCATGCTGCATTCCGGCCAGACGATGGATCTGAAGGAAGTCAAAGGCGTCAAGGTCGACAAGCACAGCACCGGCGGCGTCGGCGACAAGACGACGCTCATCGTGGCGCCTCTTGCGGCAGCCTGCGGCGTATCCATCGCGAAGATGAGCGGCAGAGGCCTCGGATTTACCGGCGGTACGATCGACAAACTCGAATCCATCCCGGGGTTCCGCGTGCAGCTATCGCCGGAGGAATTCCTGCAGACGGTCGAGACCGCGGGCATGTCCGTCGTCGGCCAGACGCAGGACGTGGCCCCGGCCGATAAGAAATTGTACGCGCTGCGCGACGTCACGGGTACCGTCAACAACATTTCGCTCATCGCTTCTTCCATCATGAGCAAAAAGCTGGCCAGCGGATCGGACGCCATCGTTCTGGACGTCAAGTGTGGGCAAGGGAGCTTCAACAAGACGCAGAAAGCGGCGGAAGACCTCGGCCGCCTGATGGTCGACATCGGCACCGACGCGGGCAAGAAGGTCGTCGCGGTCATCACCGACATGGACCAGCCGCTCGGCAACGCCGTCGGCAACAGCCTCGAGGTGATCGAGGCCATCGATACGCTCAAGGGCAAGGGCCCGGCGGATATCACGGAACTCGCGCTGACCCTTGCAGGCTATATGATCTACTGCGGAAGAAAAGCTGCGTCTCCTGAAGAAGGCCGCCGCATGGCAGAAGAAGCGCTCACTTCCGGCAAAGCGCTCGACGTGTTCCGCAAGTTCGTGACCATGCAGGGCGGGGACGTTTCGTGCGTCGACGATTACAGTGTGTTCAAGCAGCCGCTCTTCAAAGGCGAGGCGAAGGCCGGCGCAGGCGGTCACGTCGCGGGCATCAAGGCTGACAGCATCGGTCTGGCGTCCCAGCACCTCGGCGCCGGCCGCAAGACGAAGGAAGACGCCATCGACCTGTCCGCAGGCATCTTGCTTTTGAAAAAGGTCGGCGATACAATAGAGAACGGCGAGCCTGTCGCCATCCTGTTCAGCGACAGCGAAGAAAAGCTCGCTGCCGGCATCGCGGAGGCCGAATCCGCCTACACGTTCAGCGCGGAAAAACCCGAAACACCCATCCTGATCAAGGAGATCATCGAATAATGAAGCACGTATTTGTCATAAATCCTGCCGCCGGCAACGGCGCGGCGCTGCGGGACATCCTGCCCGCCATCCACAAAGCCCTCACCGGTTTTCAGGATGACTACGAGATCCACCGCACGCTGAGCGAACAGGAGACCATCCTGTACTGCAAGCAGAAGTGCGCGTTCGAAGGCGAAGTGCGTTTTTACGCCTGCGGCGGCGACGGGACCATCAACAACGTGCTTTCCGGCATCGTAGGCCATGATAACGCGCAGCTGGCCGTCATTCCGTGCGGCACGGGCAACGATTTCGTCCGCAACTTCACGGAAAAAGATAATTTTTTGGACATCGAAAAGCAGATTAACGGTTCAGTAATGCCGGCCGATGTGTTAAAATGGCAAGGTGGATATGCGTTGAACATGTTCAACATCGGCGTAGACTGCGACGTCGTGGCCGAAGCTGCCGCCATGAAGAGCGACCGGCTGAAGGGCACAGCTGCCTATCTGGCCGCCGCGTTCAAGGTACTGCGCAGAGGCAAGACCTACCGCATGGCCTATACGAAGGACGGCGAAGAAGAGGTCGAGGACGAGCTGATGCTGGCCGCCATCGCCAACGGACATTTCTGCGGCGGAGGTTTCCAGAGCTGTCCGGCCGCCAGTCTGGACGACGGCTTTATGGACGTATGCATTGTGCGCCCGGTGAAGGGGCTCAAACTGCCCATCCTGCTCGGAAAGTACCGCGCAGGCACCCACCTGATGGATAAGGACGCCGACAAGTACATCCAATATATCCACTGTAAAAAGTTCAAGCTCCGGGCGATGGAACCGGTGCGCATCTCCGTGGACGGAGAGGTGCTCGATTTCACCGACACGGAATTTGAGATCCTTCCCGGAGCGATCCGGCTCGTCGTGCCGCAGGGCAGCAGGCCGATCTGAGCGGGGAAGGACATATACGGAGACGTATCGAAGCGGTCATAACGGGGCTGACTCGAAATCAGTTTGCCAGCAATGGCACGTGGGTTCGAATCCCACCGTCTCCGCCAAGGTATCAAGGACGGTGGGGGTCGAACCCACAGTGGGTTCACGTGAAGGCGAAGCCTGAACGATCCCACCGTCTCCGCCATTATAATTAAGGGACCTTCGGGTCCCTTTCAAAAAGCCTTGTGCGAACAGGGCTTTTTCGGCTTGCAATAATAGTAAGGCATAACCCGGGACTTCATGCAGAAAAACCGCAGTTCATCCAACGTCGATATGGTAACAGGGCCGCTGTTCGGCAACATCATCCGCTATGCGGTGCCGCTGATGCTCACAGGCATCCTGCAGCTGCTGTTCAACGCGGCGGATCTTGTGGTCGTCGGCAGATACTGCGGGCGTCTGTCTATCGCGGCCGTCGGCGCGACCGGAGCGATCATCAACCTAGTCGTAAACCTGTTCATCGGTCTTTCGGTCGGCGTCGGCGTCACCGTGGCGGTGTCGCTCGGCGCGCAGGACGGTGACCGCTGCAGCAGGGCCGTGCACACGTGCATGCCTGTCGCAGTTATCGGCGGCGCGTTCCTTACGGTCGTCGGCGTGCTGCTATCGCACACGCTGCTGACCTGGATGAAAACGCCGGACGACGTCATCGGCCTGTCGTCGCTGTACATGCGCATCTATTTCTGCGGCATGATCCCGTCCCTGATCTTCAACTACGGGGCGGCCATCCTGCGGGCGGCGGGCGATACGAAGCATCCGCTGTATTACCTCGTCACAGCTGGCGTCGTCAACGTGTGCCTGAACGTGATGTTCGTGACCGTGTTCGACCTGGACGTAGCGGGCGTGGCGCTCGCGACGGCGCTGTCGCAGTGCCTGTCGGCTTTCCTGATCGTGCGCTTCCTGATGAAGACGGAAGGGCCGTACCGGCTGGAGCTGCACAAGCTGCACGTCTACGCGCTGGAACTGAAGAGCATCGTCAAGATCGGGCTGCCTGCGGGCCTGCAGGGCTGCATGTTCTCGATCTCGAACGTCATCATCCAGTCTTCGGTGAACTCGTTCGGGTCCGTCGTGATGGCGGGCAATTCCGCCGCTGCGAACATCGAGAGCTTTACGTGGATCGCGATGAATTCGTTCCACCAGACCGGCATGAATTTCGCGGGGCAGAACGTCGGCGCGCACAGGCTCGACCGCGTCAGGAAAGTGCGGAATTACTGCCTGATCGACGTCGTCGTGACCGGTGTGGTCATGGGCGGGCTGACGTACCTGTTCGCGCACCGGCTGCTGTCGATCTACATCCCCGGCGACGAGGAGGCGATCCGCTACGGCATCACGCGCATGACGTACATCTGCCTTTGGTACGCGCTCAACGGCCTGCACGACGTCATGACCGGCGTCATCCGCGGACTTGGCAAATCCCTGGTTCCCATGATCATCACCGTGCTGGGCATCTGTGTGTTCCGCATCGTGTGGATCTACACGATCTGGCAGGTACCGCGCTTCCACACGCTGCCGATGCTGTACGTGACCTATCCGATCAGCTGGATCATAACCTTTGCCACGATGGCGGTGTGCTACGCCGTCATCATGAAGCGCCTGACCCGCGCAGAAAAATCAGCGATTTAAGACATTTTACTGTTCATGACAGACAGAAATCCAAAACCGGAAGAAACAAGCAAAGAATCGAAGATCAGCGGCCTCAGGAGGGCTCTCAGCCTGTTGGCTCTCCCCCTGTGCTTTATGTACCTGGAGTGGCGCCTCGCAAGCGACTGCGGACTCGGGGCGGGCTATCATCTGCAGACGGCTCTGCTGGCCGGCGCAGCTTGCGGCATGATCGCGAATCTGATCGCGTTCGCGTTCCGCAGGAAGGGCGCGGGCTTCGCTGCGGCGCTCATCCTCGCGGAGATCGGCACGTTCTATTTCTGCCTGCAGTTCTTCGTCAACAACTCGTACCAGACGTTCATGGATCCCGTGACCATCTTCCAGGGCGCCGGCGGCGTCATGGAGGAATTTGGCGAAGATCTCGCGCGCCTTGTGAAGGAAGGCGCGGGCTACATCGGGCTGTATCACATCCCCGTGCTCGGGCTCATCGCGCTGTATCCCCTGTGGGATTTCTCTCGGAAATCCAAGTGGACGCCGTTTTACGTCGCATTGGCTGCCATCGCGCTGCAGAGCGTCACAGTCTGCAATACCCAGATGGACAGCTTTGCCGCGCCGAAGTATACCTATGAATACGTCTTTAACGACGGCATCCGCAACTTCGGGCTCATCACGTCGACGCAGCGCGACGTCGTGTATTCGCTGACGGAAGTCCCGGACCGCCCGAAAAAGTCCGGCGGGCTCGTGAGCCGCGGCAGCAGTTCGAACGGCGCGCCCGCGTTCCACGGGCTCAACAAGCTGGACATCGACTTCAACGCGCTTGCCGCTGCGGAGAGCAGCAGCGCCATCAGCGCGGTGCATAGCTACATAGCGGAGCAGAAGGCGACTGTCAAGAACGAATACACCGGCATGTTTGCGGGCAAGAACCTCATCGTGATCTGCTGCGAAACGCTTTCAGCAGAAGCCGTGAGCGAGGAACTGACCCCGACGCTGTACCGGCTTGCCCATAACGGCATACAGTTCGAAGACTATTACCACCCGTTCTGGGGCGGCAGCACGACGTCCGGCGAATTCGCTGTCCTGACTGGGATCATTCCGGTGAACAACGCGAACTCTATGCAGCAGATCATCGGCCATAAGAACTCGTCGTGTATCGGTTATTACCTGATGCCGCAGGGTTATCTGTCGCTGGCTTACCATAACGGAGATTATGACTACTACAACCGGTATAAGACGCACCCGTGGCTTGGCTTCGAACGCTTTATTTCCAACGGGACCGGGATGGAAGGCTATCTGACCGACATGTGGCCTCCCAGCGATTCCGAAATGATGCTCGGGTCCGTGGACGACTGGATCGGCACCGAGCCGTTCTACATCTATTACATGACGTACAGCGGCCACAGCATCTATAACTTCACGCACCACGAGCAGGCCATCAAGCATAAGGACGAAGTCAAGGACCTGAACGCCAGCACGAAGATCAAGGCATACATCGCGTCCCAGCTCGAGCTGGAAGAGGCAGTCTCCATCCTGATGGACCGCCTGACGGAGGCGGATCTGCTCGACGACACGGTCATCGTCGTCACGGCGGACCATTACCCGTATCCGCTGCAGAACAGCATGATCTGGGCGAACGACAGGGACTACGTAGCGGAACTTTACGGCTACCCGGCGACGAACGAGATGCTGCGCGACCACGAGATCCTCATGATCTGGAACGGCGAACTCGAAAAGAGGGAAGATTCTATCGTGGTCTCCCAGCCGTGCAGCGCCATCGACATCATCCCGACAGTGCTGAACCTGATGGGCGTCGACTACGACTCGCGCCTGTATCCGGGCAGAGACCTGCTTTCCACAGACGAAGGTCTCGTGATCTGGAACAGCTACAGCTGGAAGACCGAGAAGGGCTTCTACGACGCGACGACCGGGCACTTTACGCCGGAAGAAGGACAGGAAGCCGACGCGGACTACATCGATTCGATCAAGGAGATCGTCCGCGGCAAGATAAACTATTGCAGAAACGTGATCGAAAAGGACTATTTCAGTTATGTCTTCCCAGAATGACGGCAACAGGAGAATGAGCAAAGAAGAACTCGAGCAGGCCATGGAGGAGCGCCGCGCAAAGCGCGCGAAGGCGAAGGCCAGGCACGAGCGGCGTACGGGAAAGGCGTCTGCGGAAACGCAGGTGGAGCGTCCCGCCAGACACGTCCGCTCGAATAGAACGGCTAAGCCGGAAACGGCTGAACCGGCAGAAACGGCAGAACCTTCCGGCAAGAAGGGATTCCGGCCGTATATGTGCCTGATGCTGGGGCCTGTCTTTGCGCTGTTCGAGATCTTGCTGTCCGTCCTGACAGGTTCGGGTTTCCTGCATATCGGCGTCATCCCGGCGTTCGGCCTCGGTCTGATCCTCGGCGCGCTGTGCAGCCTGCTGCCCGAGAAGCCCTCGTTCGTCGTGGCGACCTGGCTCATGGAGATCGTCACGGTCGCGTTCCTGGTCGAGTACTTCTGCTATAACACGTACCGCGTCTACATGAGCATGAAGGATATCACGACGGGGGCCGGAGACGTCGTCACGGGCTTCGGCGGCGTCGTCGTCGGGCTCATCCTGCGCGGCATCCCCATCATCCTGCTGTTCCACATCCCGCTCATCCTGATGAACTGGAAGCGCAAGTCCTTGGGCTACCGCAAGCCCGGCGCGTATAAGACAGCAGGCATCCAGGCAGGCGTCGGCGTTGCCTTAATGATCATAGGCGCCATCGTCGCGGGCGGACACGAAGGCAATTTCAGCTCCGACGTGCAGACGAAAGGCCTGATCTACGCGACCGGCAAGGACCTCCGCGGCGGCTACGAACTCGACCTCGAAGAGGCAATGGAGCAGGCGGACGCCGTCAGAGCCTCCATCGGCGCCGGTTCTTCCTCGGGTCCGTCGTTCTTCGGACTCAACAAGCTGAACGTCGATATGGACGCGCTCATCGCGGGTTCTTCCGGCAATATCCAGAAGGCGCATCAGTACGTCGCTTCGCAGAAACCGTCGCCGAAGAACGAGTATACGGGCCTGTTCGAAGGCAAGAACCTGATCTTCATCACGGGCGAAGCGTTCTCCGCAGAGGTCATTGACGAAGAACTGACGCCGACGCTGTACCGCATGGCTACAAAGGGCATCCAGTTCACGGATTATTACCAGCCGGCCTGGGGCGGCAGCACGTCCACCGGCGAATATTCCAACATGATGGGCATCGTGCCGATGGACGGGGTCAACTCCATCCACGATACGATCGGCAAGGACAATTCCATCAACATCTTCCATAAGCTCCGCAATCTGGGCTACTTCAGCGAGTGCTACCACAACGGTCTGTACGATTACTATGGCCGCAACAAGACGCACCTTGGCCTGGGCTTCGACGCATATATCGCGAAGGGATCGGGCATGGAGCAGTATCTGTCCAACGTCTGGCCGGATTCCGACCTGGAGATGATGGAATATACGATGACCCGATACATGGACCATCAGCCGTTCAGCGTGTATTACATGTCCATCAGCGGCCACTGCAACTACGCCTGGACCGCGAACGCCATGGCAAAGCGCAACCGCGACGCCGTGCAGGATCTTCCGTATTCCGAGCACGTAAAGGGCTATCTGGCCGCAAATCTCGAGCTGGAATACGCCATGGAATATACGATCAAGACGCTCGAAGAGGCGGGGGTCGCGAACGATACCGTCATCGTTATTGGCACGGATCACTATCCGTACGGCCTGGAGAAGAGTTCTGCCTGGGGCACGGACAAAGACTATCTGCAGGAACTGTATGGTTTTGCTTATCAGACACCGAAAGAGAGAGACCACAGCCGTCTGATCATCTGGAGCGGCTGCCTGGAGGAGATGGATCCGATCGAAGTTTCTTTCCCGACGTACAGCCTGGATATCCAGCCGACGCTGTGCAATCTGTTCGGCGTGGACTTCGATTCGCGCCTGTTCGTCGGCCAGGACGTGTTCTCCGAGGAAGAGCCCCTGGTGCTCTGGACGAACGGCTCGTTCATGACGGACAAGGGTTATTACTACGGCGGCAAGTGGACGGACGCGGATCCCTCCCAGCCTGCCAGCCAGGAATACATCAACGCCATGCGTTCAAAGGTACAGGGCAAGCTGAGTTATTCCAAACTCGTGCTCAGCACCGACTATTTCAAGAGTTTCAATGCAGGAGTGATCCCCAAGGACTCGAACTGAAAGGAGGCAAGAGATGGACAGGATCTTCTACAACGGCGTCATCAAGACAGTCGACGACGCCTATCCCGTCGTGAGCGCGGTATGCGTGAAGAACGGCATCATCATGCACGTGGGCAGCGACGCGGAAATGCTTCGGTTTCAGAGCGATCAGACCGAACTGATCGATCTGAAAGGCCGGTTCATGATGCCCGGCTTTATCGACTCCCACATGCACATGATCCTGACGCATTATCAGAACATGCAGCTGGATCTGGGCGGATGCAGGACGAAGAAAGAGGTGCTCAAACTCCTTGCCGAAGAGGCGGACCGTCACCGCCGCGAAGGACGTGAAAACGAGTGGATCAAAGGCGTCAACTTCAACCAGGATTACTGGGCGGATGAAAAGCGCATTCCCACCCGCTTGGAACTGGATGCGGCAACAGGGGACGTTCCCTGTCTGATCCTGCGCTGCTGCGGCCATACGGCGTCCCATAACACCAAGGCGCTCGAGATCATGGGCGTCATGGACGAAAAAGAAGGAGAAACTTCCCTCAACATGCTGTTCCTCGACGATGGTACTCCCCAAGGCCAGTTGTTCGAAGGCGACGCAGAGCTCTCGAGTCAGTACGTGGAGGTGCCGAGCGTAGAAGAGTACGTGCAGTGGATCCGGGACGAATCGGCGAACTGTGCGAAGCTCGGATTGGTAGGCATCCACTCCGACGACTTGAATATGGTAGCTCCGGGAAGAGACGTCCAGAACGTCATGGATGCGTATAAGATCGCCTCGGAAAGCGGACAGATGTCGGTCAAGGTCTACGAGCAGTGCCGCATCGAAGAGGCGGGCCTGCTGAAGGCATTTATTGAAAAATATCCCAGAGGCACCATGTTCGGCACCCGTTTTGTGACGAACGCCATCAAGGAGATGGGCGATGGATCCCTCGGCGCGCATTCCGCGGTGCTGAGAGGGTCCTATGCCAACGATCCGAAGGCAAAGGGCGTACAGGTGCATACCGACGGGGAAATGAACGAACTTATCCAGATCGCTCACAGCGGCGGTTATCCCGTCGCTGTCCACTGCATCGGTGACGGGGCGGTGGAGCAGGTTCTGAACGCGATGGAACTGGCGCAGTACAACGACCCGAAGCCCGATATCCGCCACGGAATCGTTCACTGCCAGATCATGGGTACCGACCAGGTGCGCCGCATGCAGAAGAACAACGTGCTCGCTTACGTCCAGCCTGTATTCTGCAGGGCGGACTCCGGCATCGTAGACGATTGCGTGGGGCCGGAGCTGGCGAAGCAGAGCTACGACTGGAGGCTGTTCGCAGATCTTGGCGTCCACCAGAGCGGCGGTTCCGACTGTCCGGTCGAACCCTGCGATCCCATCCCCAACATCTATTACGCCGTGACCCGCGACAACGGTAAGGGCGGCAGCTGGTATCCGGAGAATGCGGTCACGATGGAAGAAGCGATCCGGATGTTTACGATCGAAGGCGCCTACGCAGGATATGCCGAAGCCACTAGAGGGTCGATCACGGTCGGCAAATACGCGGATTTCGTCGTTCTCAGCCAGGATCTGACGAAGATCGATCCCAAGGACATCCTGAACACGAAGATACTCATGACTGTGCTGGAAGGCGAGACCACCTACGACGGCCGCTGAGATCAACGAACACAGTTGAAAAATGCGCATTAGTGTGCTAAAGTGTGATTGTAATATTATTCCTTTTCGTTCTTATTAAGAGAAAGGCTATATTATGGAAGAAGAAAACAAAAACCTCAAACTTCATGAGGCGGAACTTGCTTCCGAAGAAACAGAGCTGCGGCGTGAGATCGGTTTGTTCGGCGGTGCTTCCATCCTGGCAGGCATCATCATCGGCGGCGGTATCTTCTACTTAGGCTCTTACGTCATGATGCGTACCGGCTACAGCCTCGGCATGTGCATGCTCGCCTGGATCCTGGGCGGCGTCGTCTCCATGCTCGGCGGCCTGTGCTACGCTGAGCTGGGTGCCATGATCCCCAAAGCAGGCGGATCGATGTATTATCTGAACGAAGCATATCACCCCAGTGTGGGCTTCAGTTCTTCCTTTATGGGCTGGCTGATCGGATCTCCCGGTTCTATCGCGGCCGGCGCTCTGGCGCTTGCCTCCATGTTCGCCATCGGCGGCATCCCGGGTAAGATCTTCGCTACGGTCGTGTGCATTGCATTTACGCTCTTCAACCTGCTGGGCGTAAAGCAGGGCTCCATCCTGACGAACATCACCGTTATCGGTAAGGTCATCCCCATCCTGATCATCCTGTTTGCCGCGTTGATCAAAGGCAATTCCGGAAACACGCTTTCGATGACCTCCGCATACCCGGAAGGGACCTCGGGCAATTTCTTCGGCATGGTCGCATTTGCCACTGTTGCCACCCTGTGGGCGTATGAAGGCTGGACGAACCTGAACACCGTGGCAGAGGAAGTCAAGAACCCGAAGAAAAACCTCCCCTTGTCCATTATCGTCGCCATCGGCGCGATCACGGTCCTGTACTGTCTGTTCAACTACGCGATCTGGAAGGTCATCCCCCTCAGTGAGATGCACGAACTCATCGAGAACGGCACGTACTTCCTGGGTACCGAAGCCGCGAAGAAGATCTTCGGCGCTGCCGGCGCGACGCTGGTCGCCGTCGGCATGGCGATCTCACAGCTGGGCTCCATCAATTCCATGACCCTGGCATTCCCGAGACTGCCTTACGCTATGGCGAAGGAAGGCCACTTCTTCAAGGGTCTCGGCCACATCAATAAGAACCAGGTCCCCGACTACGCCATGTGGTGCCAGCTGGTCATCATCCTGCTGCTCATCTGGGTCCGCGGACTGGATCAGCTCACGACTCTGGTCGTCTTTGCACAGCAGATCGCGAATGTGCTCATCATCGCAGCCGTTCTGATCCTGCGCAAGAAGATGCCGGATATGCCGCGTCCGTATAAGGTATGGGGCGGCGCAATAACCGTCATCCTGGCCATCATCGTCAACCTAGCCCTGATGATCAACACGTTTAAGGAAGACCCCGTCACCGCTCTGATCGGTCTCGGCGTCTGGGCGCTCGCCTTCGTCGTCTACTTCATCTTCGACGCGAAAAACAAGGCGGAAGCCAAGTCCAAGTAAGCGATAGGCTTACAACAGAAAAGGCTATAGAATGCCCGGTCCGGTTCATCCGGGCCGGGCATTTTTACACATGCTAGACAGGAGGATTTTATGAAGAAGATCGCTCTTATTAACGGCAAAGTTTACGTGGAGCGTGGCGATTTCCGCCAGGCACTGTACGCGGAAGACGGCGTCATCAAATTGGTCGGGTCAAACGAAGAGATCCTGGCAGCAGCAGAAACGGACTGCGAGACGATCGACGCGAAAGGCAAGACCGTCATCCCGGGATTGAACGACGCCCATCTTCATTTTCTGTTCGTCGGCATCGGTCTTTCCCGCGTGAATACCATGGGCTGTAAGTCGCTCGACGAACTGGTGGAACGCTGCAGGGCTTTCATGGCTGCGCATCCCGAGGAATGCAGACACGGCATGTTCTCCATGGGCTACAACGAAGACCTGTTCACCGAAGGCGAGAAAAGGGCGCCGAACCGCTACGATCTCGACAGGATCTCCACGGAGGTCCCCGTCATCCTGGCCAGGGCCTGCGGGCATATCGCGGTCACGAATTCCAAGGCGCTGGAGATGCTGGATATCAAGCCCGGTCCGCTGCCCGGCGGAGGGTATCCTGTATTCGACGAGAACGGCGAACCCACCGGAGTTTTCAACGAAGCTGCATATTATCCACAGCGGCTGCTGCCGGAATACAGCGTGGAAGACTATGAAAGGCTGTTCATGCTGGGCAACCGTCACGCGATCGAATGCGGCGTGACGAGCGTGCAGTCCAACGATCTCAATAAGATCGTCGGCAACCGCGAAGATCTGAAGACGGCTATCGACAACGTCTATAAGGATGGCCGCGCCGACATCCGCTATCATCACCAGATCTGCTTCTACAGCCCTGAAGAGTTCGAGAAGGCGTGCGCGAGCGGCGAGTATTTCAAGATCGGCGATATCGGCAACCCCAAGATGACCAACGGACCGCTGAAGCTTTTCTCGGACGGCTCCCTCGGCGGACGCACGGCGACCATACGCGAAGGCTACCGCGATGACCCCGGCAATTACGGCGTGTCCAACATCGATCAAAAAGATCTGATGGAATTCTGCCGCGTCGCGGATAAGTACGGCGTACAGGTCTGCACTCACGTGATCGGCGACAAGGCGATCGAAGATACCATGAAAGCGTACGAGAGCGTGCTGCATTACGGCGAAGCAGAAGTGAATCCCTGCAGGCACATCCTGATGCACTGTCAGATCACTGACGCGGAGATGATGCGGAAAATCGCGGAAGACGATCTCATCCCATGCTATCAGCCCATCTTCCTGGATTACGATATGCACATCGTCGAGAGCCGCTGCGGCAAGGATCTGTGCTCTACGTCCTATGCGTTCGGCACTGCGGATAGACTTGGCATCCATCAGAGCTTCGGCACGGATTCCCCTGTAGAGGATCTCGATCCGTTCCCCGGGATCTACTGCGCTGTCACTAGAAAAGATAAGAACGGTTGGCCGGAAGGTGGCTGGAATCCGCAGGAATGCATCGACGTGTACACAGCGGTCGACGCCTACACGGCCGGATCCGCCTATCAGGAATTCGCAGAGAACTATAAAGGACGCATCAAGCCCGGTTTTCTGTGCGATCTGGCGGTGCTGGATAAGGATATCTTCACCTGCGATCCCATGGAGATCAAGAATATCCGCTGCGATATGACCATCATCGACGGAGAGGTAGTTTACGAACGGGAGGATCGTTAGACAATGATCATCATCAAAGGAAGAGTCATAGACGGCAACGGCGGAGCGCCGATCGAAAAAGGCGCCGTCGTCCTGGAAGACAATAAGATCAAGCTGGTATGCCGTGAAGCGGACTTGCCGGACTATCCGGACAGTCCGGATATCCAGGTGTTCGAAGTGGAAGACGGAAGCATCCTGCCCGGTCTCATCGACGCTCACGTCCACATGGGCTGGGGCTCCGCGAAGGCGATCGACTGGATCGGCTCCACGCCCCAGATGCAGACATGTCTGGCGCTGCGCGACATGTCCCAACTGCGTGATTCCGGCTACACGGCATTCCGCGACCTCGGGAGCGACGTGGTCCTGATGCGTCCCGCGGCGGAAGCCGGTCTCATTTCGGTGCCCAGGATCTTTGCGGCGGGCCGCATACTGACGCAGATCGGAGGCCACGGCGATCCGTATCACAAGATCACGGTCGAGGCGTCCAAGGCCATCTACAACGTGGCGTACATCGTGAACGGCGTGGATGAAGTGCGCGAAGCCTGCCGCCGCAACGCCCGCAACGGAGCGGATCTCATTAAGATCATGACGACGGGCGGCGTATTCTCCAACGGAGACAAAGCAGGGGAGATTTCCCACTTCAGCCGCGACGAGATTCGTGCCGCTGTGGAAGAGGCAGAGAACATGGGTTCCTATGTCTCCAGCCACGCGCAGGCGAACCGCGGCATCCGTACGGCCCTGGAATGCGGTGTAAAGTCCATCGAACACGGTTTCTATCTGGACGATTACTGCATCGACATCATGGTAAAGAACGATTGCTGGTACGTGCCGACGCTTTCCATCATGCATACTTCGAAGTTGTATTTCGAGAACCGGGAAGGCGTCCTGCCATATCTGAAGGAGAAAACACTGCGTTCGTACGAAGCGCATTACCAAGCTGTGGAAAAGGCCCGCAAAGCCGGCGTGAAGATCGGAATGGGCTGTGATTTCCTGGGCGACGCAGAATTTGGCTGCAGTTACGACAGAGCGACGATGGAATTCGAGCGCATGGCTGCTGCCGGGTTCACGCCGCTGGAGATCATCCGCATGGCGACGAAGATCAATTCGGAACTCCTGCTGATGGCGGACAGACTCGGCACGCTGGAAGAGGGCAAATTCGCGGACGTGATCCTGGTCAAAGGCGATATGTCCGCGTCGATCGACCCAATCACCGATGCAGGCAATGTGAAACTCGTCGTACAGGATGGAAAGATCGTAAAAAATATTATGTAAAGGGAGTCAGAAATGATCAGTTTATATCCTGAATTTTACAACGACACTTTCGGGCCCATCATGCAGCCCGGATCATCCTCGCATATGGCGGCCCCGTGCCGCATGGGATACCTCTGCAACTCCCTGCTGGGCGAGCCTCTGTCTCACATCCGTGTCGAACTGGATACGGAAGGGTCGTTCACAGGCACGTTCGGTCTGATGAACGAAGACCTGGGCATGCTGAACGGTGCTTACGGCTGCCTTCCGGACGAAAAGGATTTCTTCGATATCAAATCCAGGCTGAAGGCGGAAAACATCGGCTATGAGTTTGATTTCTGCGAAATGAAGGAGAGCTCCCACATCAACGCGGTGAAGTTCATCCTGACGGGGAAGAGCGGAAAGAAAGCGAGCGTCGTCGCGAATTCCACGGGCGGCGGCATGGTGGAAACGGTTTGGGTCAACGGATACCGCTTCGCGGGAAAGGGCGATACCTGGGTCCTCTTCGTATATGACCCGGAGAGCGCTGCAGATCACGAAAAAATCCTGACTGATGTCCTGGCGTTCGCGAAGCCTCTGGAAGACGGTATCGCGAACGCGCAGAGCGGAAACGGCTGCGCGCACTGGTTCAGACTGGAACAGGCTCCGGCAAAGGTATTGCTCTCCGGATTTTCGTCCTGCGCGGTGATGAAGCCCGTGCTTCCCGTCCCGACGACCTTTGCCAAAAAGCCGCAGCTCTTCGACACCATGATGGAGTGGCGGCATCTCGCAAAGGAACAGGGTAAGAGCCTTGTGGAGGTCGCGATCGATTACGAGATAGCTGCGAGCGGCTGGACGGCGGAGGAAGTCGTGGCGTACATGCGCGACAGAGTACAGCCTGCCATGTACAGGCGTTCCCACGCATCGTACGAGGAAGAGGGCCTTGAATGGCAGCATTCGCCTTTTGATCAGCGCCACGAGGCTGACTGGATGAAGTCCGAGCCGGACAATATGGTGACCGGTCCGATCTTTAAATCCATCAAGTATATGGAGGCGAACTTCCCCAATTTCCGAGGTGTCCTCAACGTGCCCGGCCCAATGGGCGGCGGAGGCGGTCTGATCTACGGGACGCTGAGCGCCCTGCAGGACGAATACGGATACACGGACAGCGATCTTCTGAATGCTCTGTTCATCGCGGCAGGCGTGGGAGCGCTCTGCTATACCCGCTCTGCCCCGACAGGTGAGGTCACGGGCTGCACGGGCGAGATGGGCTGCTGTTCCGCCATGGCTGCGGCAGCTGTAGCGTATCTGCGCGGCGGGACCGACGAACAGATCGAAAACGCCGCGACGTTTGCCCTGATGGCAGCTATCGGATGGCCCTGCGATCCGATCCCCGGCGGTCACGGCATGGCTTGTCACGTACGCGGGCTCTATATGGCGAGTATGTCCATCGTCTGCGCGCAGTACGCACTGAACGGTATGGATCCCGTTCTCCCGTTCCATGAGGAACTGGACGTGGCCGACCGTATCGGCCGCAGCCTTTCCGGCGACCTGCTCTGCACCTCCCGCGGCGGCCACTGCTGGGCACCCAGCGCACAGCAATGCATGAAAGCGTTTCGTGAGTGGCATGAACAGCAGTAGCAACTCAGGCTCCCTCGGCGCGTTTTGCCCTTCTTTGAAGAATCTCTTAGCAGCAAAACAAAAAGATATACCGATATACAAGTATTAAAAAAATAAACCGTTACACAATTCACAAAAAAAGGCATATACTATGCTGTGGTCATTACGATAAATAAGGGTAAACCCGTTAATACGAAAGGAGTAACTGTTTATGAGCACAAAGTACGTGTACATGTTCTCGGAAGGCAACGCGAAGATGCGCAACCTCCTGGGCGGCAAGGGCGCGAACCTGGCTGAGATGAGCAACATCGGCCTGCCCGTACCCCAGGGCTTCACCATCACGACCGAAGCCTGCACCCGCTATTATGAGGATGGCAAGAAGATCGACGACGCGATCAAGGCCGAGATCATGGAATACATCGTCAAGATGGAAGAGGTCAACGGCAAGAAATTCGGCGACAAGGAGAATCCTCTGCTCGTATCCGTCCGCAGCGGCGCCAGAGCGTCCATGCCCGGCATGATGGACACCATCCTGAACCTGGGCCTGAACGAACAGGTCGTCCGCACCATCGCGGATAAGTCCGGCAACCCCAGATGGGCGTGGGACTGCTACAGAAGATTCATCCAGATGTTCTCCGACGTCGTCATGGAAGTCGGCAAGAAGTATTTCGAGGAACTCATCGACCAGATGAAGGCTTCTAAGGGCATCACCTATGACGTCGAACTGACCGCGGAAGACCTGGAAGTGCTTGCAAACCAGTTCAAGGCTGCATATAAGGACAAGATCGGCGCGGATTTCCCCGACGATCCGAAGGAACAGCTGTTCGCGGCCATCGAAGCCGTATTCCGCAGCTGGGACAACCCCAGAGCCAACGTCTACAGAAGAGACAACGACATCCCCTACAGCTGGGGCACCGCCGTCAACGTCATGCCGATGGTCTTCGGCAACATGGGCGACGATTCCGGCACGGGCGTTGCCTTCACGCGTGACCCGGCCACGGGCGAAAAGAAGCTGATGGGCGAATTCCTCGTGAACGCCCAGGGCGAAGACGTCGTCGCAGGCGTCCGTACCCCGATGCCCATCGCGCAGATGGCAGAGAAGTTCCCCGAAGCTTACGACGAATTCGTCAAGGTCTGCGGCATCCTGGAAGATCACTACAGAGACATGCAGGACATGGAGTTCACGGTCGAGAACCGCAAGCTGTACATGCTGCAGTGCAGAAACGGCAAGAGAACGGCTCAGGCCGCTCTGAAGATCGCGTGCGACCTTGTGGACGAAGGTATGATCGACGAGAAGCAGGCCGTTGCCATGATCGACCCGCGCAACCTCGACACGCTGCTGCACCCGACGTTCGACGCCGCTGCCCTGAAGGCTGCTACGCCGCTGGGCAAGGGCCTCGGCGCATCCCCGGGCGCTGCCTGCGGACAGGTCGTCTTTACCGCTGACGATGCCAAGAAGTGGGCGGAAGCGGGCAAGAAGGTCATCCTCATCAGACTCGAGACTTCCCCCGAAGACATCGAAGGCATGAAGGCCGCGCAGGGCATCCTGACCGTCCGCGGCGGCATGACCTCCCACGCTGCCGTCGTTGCCAGAGGCATGGGCGAATGCTGCGTTTCCGGCTGCGGCGACATCAAGATGGACGAAGAGAACAAGAAGTTCGAACTCGCAGGCAAGGTCTTCCACGAAGGAGACAAGATCTCCATCGACGGCACGACCGGCAACATCTATGAAGGCGTCATCCCGACCGTCGACGCGCAGATCGCCGGCGAATTCGGCCGCATCATGGGCTGGGCCGACAAGTACAGGAGACTGAAGGTCAGAACGAACGCCGATACGCCGAAGGACGCCGCCAAGGCTGTCGAACTCGGCGCGCAGGGCATCGGCCTTACCAGAACCGAGCACATGTTCTTCGACGAGTCCAGAATTGCCGCGTTCCGCGAAATGATCTGCTCCGACACTCTCGAAGAGAGAGTTGCCGCGCTGGCCAAGATCGAGCCGATGCAGCAGGAAGACTTCGAAGGCATCTATGAGGCGATGCAGGGCTATCCTGTCACCATCAGATTCCTGGATCCTCCTCTCCACGAATTCGTTCCCAAGGAAGAGGCGGATATCGAGGAACTGGCCAAGGCGCAGGGCAAGTCCGTCGAAGACATCAAGAACATCATCTCCGGCCTGCACGAATTCAACCCGATGATGGGTCACAGAGGCTGCAGACTTGCGGTCACGTATCCTGAGATCGCGGAGATGCAGACCAGAGCGGTCATCAAGGCTGCGCTGGCCGTTCAGGCGAGACATCCCGAATGGACCATGGTTCCCGAGATCATGATCCCGCTCACCGGCGAGGTCAAGGAACTCAAGTACGTCAAGGATATCGTCGTCAAGGTCGCGGACGAGATCATCAAGGCCGCCGGCAGCAACATGAAGTACCTGGTCGGCACCATGATCGAGATCCCCAGAGCGGCTCTGACCGCCGACGAGATCGCGACCGAAGCCGAGTTCTTCTCCTTCAGCACGAACGACCTGACGCAGATGACGTTCGGCTTCTCCAGAGACGACGCGGGCAAGTTCCTCGGCGCCTACTACGACAAGAAGATCTACGAGAACGATCCGTTCGCGAAGGTCGACCAGGTCGGCGTCGGCAAGCTGGTCGCCATGGCCTGCAAGCTGGGCCGCCAGACCAGACCGGATCTGCACCTGGGCGTCTGCGGCGAGCACGGCGGTGACCCGTCCAGCGTGGAATTCTTCCACAAGGTCGGCCTCGACTACGTCTCCTGCAGCCCGTTCCGCGTACCCATCGCGAGACTGGCGGCAGCGCAGGCAGCCATCAAGGACGAACAGTAAGACATGAATCATAAGGACGGAGGAGTGTAATGCGTTTCACTCCTCCGTCCCTGTTTTCTCCACAGGCATAGGAGGACAAACACATGGCAGGACCGAAATCAAGAGAAGAACAGCTGCGGCTGTGGGAAGAACAGAGCAGGGTCAGACAAAGAGACCGGCTCGCGTATTTCCGCAAGGAATTCGGCGTGGAACCGGATCTCCCCACGGAGAAAAAGGCGAAAGAGATCTATTCAAAGATCCAGAAGGATGAACCGTACTTCAAGACGGCGATGGCAGGCCCGTCGGCCCGCATGCAGAGCCTTGTTTCCTCGGACGCGTTCCGGGAAGCTCTCATCGGAGCGGAAGGGGCAGGGAAGGAGGAGCAGCGTTTCGCGGATAAGGCGAGCGACGCGCTCACCTGGGCCATCGAAGCGTTCGGCGACGCCTACGGCGCGTATTCCAATACCCAGGCGGTAGAAGGCGTCCGGCAGAGCCATCAGCTCAAGAGACTGCTGAAGATGAAGGGTCCTGGAGGTGCGACGTTCTATCAGGCCATGAAAGCAGCTGCGGCCAAGAACGGCACGCTGGATACGTTCTACGACGACTTGGCCTACGTCAACAGCGCATTTAAGATGGGGATCGATCTGGAAAAGATGGACCCCGATTTCAAGAAAGAGGCGCATCCGGAGCATACGTCGACCTGGGCTGATTACAAACGCGAACATCTGGACAACATCCCTCACGATCCGGAAAAGAAAAAGGACTGTCTGGCGAAGGTCCTCGTCGGCGCGTTCGAAGCCGGGCTCCCCGACGCTCAGAAGGATGCATTCAGTCCCGAAAAAGCGGAAAAGTTCGCGCAGCAGATCAAAAAACGTCCTGTTTTCAAAAAGTTTTGTGAAGATCCGGTGCGCGTCAAAGAACTGCTGAAGGAAGACCCTAAAGATCCGGACAAGCACTTCAATGCGGTCATGGGTCTGTACAGCCCGTTCGCGAAGGTCCCCAAGGAAAAATGCAATGAGGCGCTCCGGAAGATCAAGGGGATGCTGCCCCATATGGACGGTCCCAAAGGACACGGCAAGGAGTGGAAGGCTCTGGTGGAGAGCGTCAGCACCATCGATCTGAACGACCCGAAGAACAGCGGTCCGAAAAAGCTCCAGGAGATCTTCGACAAGACCTGCGGCTACGCCAAGGGCAGAAAGAGCCTGCGCGGAAAGCAGTCCGATCAGAATCTCGTCGACCAGTCGTTCGACGTCCTGGCAGAGTTGGGAAAATGCGGTCCGTACGCAAAGATGGCTGCTGAAACGGTGATCGACCGCACGAACGAGGTCCGTCTGGGTCACGACAGGAATTATGATACGATCAGTCTGAGCGATTTCGGCGCTTCCAAAGCCGTCAGGCATTCGAATCACAAGAAGACCTATCGTGCGCTGGACGTTCTCCCCGAAGAGGCGAGATCCCTTCCCGAGATCCCGAAAAAGAAGAGAGGCGTGGCGTCGCCGCTGGCAGAGTACACGCAGGAACTGGCGCCTCTTGCTTCCGATAATGTGCTGAACGAGGTGGAAGCCGCTCAGGCGGTCGCTCTGGCGGTCGCGCTCAGCAAAGCGCCTGTCTACTATTATTCGGGAGACGCAAACAAAGAATTGTCTAAGGGGATGAAAAAGTACGGAAGAACGGTCATCGACGGTACCGCTCTGCTGGAAGGCGTCATGAAACTACAGATGCAGGATCCCGCTGTTAAGCAACTGGCGGAGAAATATAAGGATCCGGAAGCCAGAAAGGCGCTGTTTGCCGGCGGGCGTCCGGAACAGGCGCTCGGAAAGCCCGGTTCCGCATTCGACGTGTCCAAGCTGGACGTTCAGAAGATCACACAGGAATACGAAGCGGCAAAGAACCCGCTGCAGCAGCAGGCCGGGCTGTAGTATAATAGACCCGGAAGGAAACAGACGATGCGGAAGAACCTATCTCTCGGAAAGAAAATACTGTACGCCATGCTCGCGATCGTCAGCATCATGCTGCTGCTTGCTGTGCTGTTCTTTATCTTTACCATGAACAACCTTTCGAAGCTGCAGGCGGAGACCAACGAGGAACTGAGCGAGACGACAGGGCAGATGTCCTCGGAATACATGTCGCAGGAAGCGTCCCGTCTGCTGCAGGATATGGCTGTCGAAAAGGCGATGATCGCGGACGAGGTCTTTTCCGAATTTGAAAACGCAGTCTGCGAAGTGGCCTACGTGGCGGAGCAGATCTACAACAATCCGCAGGATTACGGTCCCCGCTCCGTGCCTCTTCCGGATGCGTCGAAGGACGGCGAACTCACCATGCAGGTCCTGTATTCCGCGAAGACGGATCCGGATGACCCCGCCATCAAAAAAGAGCTCGCCCTGATCGGAAACGTCCAGGACACGCTGATGGCGATCAACGCGAATCAGGAGATCATGGTCTCTGTCTATGTGGCGACAGAATCCGGTTTTATGGTACAGGCGGACTACATCCCCGCGAAGAAGTACGACGAGAACGGCGAACTCATGCCGCTCGAAGCGAAGGAAAGACCCTGGTACCGCGGCGCGTCTATCCTGAAGCGCCCGTATTTCACGCCGGTCACAAAGGACGCCCACACGCCGCGTCCCACCGTCATGTGCGGCGTTCCCGTCTTCAGAGACGGAGAACTTGTCGCGGTCGCCGGCGCGGGCATGTACCTCGACAACATGGAATCGTTCGTGCAGAGCATCGACGTCGGTTCGGGCGGGTTCGCCGCCATTATGAACAGAGACGGTCAGATCCTGTTCTCCACAGCGGCGGAAGGGAGCCTTGCCGCCGTGACGGGCGGTCCGGATATCCGCAGAAGCCAGGACGCCGCGCTGGCCCAGGTGGCCACGAACGCTTCGATCGGAATGAAGGGCGTCAACCTCATCAACGTCGACGGCGTTCCCAGCTATATCGCTTACGCGCCGATGAAGACCGTAGGCTGGTCTCTGTTCGTCGTCCTGCCGCAGGAAGGCGTCGAGGCACCGACGAAGCAGATGCTCGAGAGCCTCGGATCCATGATGGATCAGTCCATGCAGAAGAGTAACGAACAGGTGCGGAACGCCACGTGGGTCCTGATCGGCCTGTTCGGCGTCGCCGTTGCGATGGCTGTCTGGATCGCGGTCCGGCTTTCGCAGAATATCGTGCGTCCGATCCACGTCCTGACGGAAAAGGTGAGCGCGATCGAAGGCGATACGCTGGATTTCACATGGGATCTCGAGACAGGCGACGAGACGCAGACGCTCGCCGAATCGTTCGGATCCATGACCCGCCGCATGAACGACTATATCGAGAATATCCGGACGATCACGGCGGAAAAGGAGCGCGTCGGGGCGGAGCTCTCGCTCGCGCAGCGCATCCAGGAATCCATGCTGCCGAACGTCTTCCCGCCGTTCCCCGACAGACATGAATTCGATATCTACGCCTCCATGGATCCCGCGAAGGAGGTCGGAGGCGATTTCTACGACTATTTCTTCATCGACGACGATCACCTGGGTCTCGTCATGGCGGACGTCTCCGGCAAGGGGATCGGCGCCGCGCTGTTCATGACGATCTGCATGATCACGCTCAAGAACTTCGCGACGCAGAACCTGTCTCCCGCCGAAGTGCTGCGCAAGACGAACGAGATGATCTGCGCCAACAACTCGGCGGACATGTTCGTCACCGTCTGGATCGGCGTACTGGAGATCTCCACCGGCAAACTGACCGCTTCGAACGCGGGTCACGAATACCCGGTCGTGATGCTGCCCGGCAATGCTTACGAGATCGTGAAGGATAAGCACGGCTTCGTCGTGGGCGGCCTCGAGGATGAGGAATACGAAGACTACGAGCTGCAGCTGCAGCCCGGTTCGAAGCTGTTCCTGTACACGGACGGCCTGCCCGAGGCGAAGGGTCCGGGAGGCGTCACGAACATGTTCGGCCTGGAGCGCCTGCTCGGCGCGCTGAACGCGGATCCTGGCGCGACCCCGCAGCAGACTCTTTCGAATATGAACGACGCTGTGGCACGCTTCGTGCAGGACGAAGAACAGTTCGACGACCTGACCATGCTCTGCCTGGAATACAAGGGTGCCGGATCCTGACGCGGTGCCCGATCTGATATGGATCCTATCTTACAGCCGACAATTTTACTGGAGACCGCTCTCGTCCTGATGATGCTGGGACTGATCTTCGCCGTGCTCGTCGACCCCTATATGGACAGCCGGCGCCGCAAGGTCATGATCATCATCGTAGGGCTCGTTTTCCTGCTGCTGTTCCAGGACCATCTGGAATACCAGCTGGAGACGGACGGCACTATGGCGTACCGCCGCATGCTGGCGGGCGTGTTGGGTTACTGCATCCGTCCCACCATCCTGGCCATGTTCTTCTACATCGTCAGCAACCGGGAGAGCCATAAGAAGGTCTGGGCGCTCATCGCGGTCAACGCCGCCGTGCACCTGACGGCGCTGTTCTCCGGCATCTGCTTCAGGATCACGCCGGACAACACGTTCGTGCGCGGACCGCTGGGCTATACCTGCCACGTCATCAGCGCATTGCTGCTGATGCAGCTGCTGTTCGTCACGGTGCTCGAATGCAAGGACGAGCGGAAGAAAGACCTGCTGATCCCCGCATTCAACACCGCCATGATCATCGCGGCTGTTGCGGCGGACGGCACCTCGAGCGGCATGGTGGTCTCTTACCTGACGGGCGCCGTCGTGATCAGCGTGCTGTTTTATTACATCTGGCTGCATCTGCAGTTCGTGCGGCAGTACGAGAACGTCATGAAGGAGGAGCAGCGCATCCGCATCATGGTGTCGCAGATCCAGCCGCATTTCCTGTTCAACACGCTTTCGACCATCCAGTCCCTGTGCCTCATCGACCCGAAGAAGGCGTCGGAGACGGTCGAAAAGTTCGGCACGTACCTGCGCCAGAACCTCGATTCGCTCAACCGAGAGGACATGATCCTCTTCGAGACGGAGCTGGAGCACACGAAGGTCTACGCCGAAATCGAGATGCTGCGCTTCCCGAACATCCGCGTGGAATACGACATCGAAGACACGCATTTCGGCGTGCCGGCGCTGTCGCTGCAGCCTCTGGTCGAGAATGCGATACGGCATGGCGTGCGCGTGCGCCGCAACGGCCTCGTGACCGTGACCACGCGCGAATACCCCGCGTATCATGAGATCCGCGTAACGGACAACGGCAAGGGCTTCAACGTGGCGGAAGCCATGGAGGCCGACAAGAGCCACATCGGCCTGCGCAACGTCAAGGACCGCATCGAGACGCTGTGCGGCGGTACATTCCTCATCGACAGCAAACTGGGAGAGGGGACGGAGATCACGATACGCATCCCCCACAGGAAAGACCAGAGCGGAAAGGACGCCGTAGAATGAACATCATCTGTGTAGACGACGAAGACCTGGTGCTGCGGCTCACAGCGTCCATGTGCCGGGACATCGCCGGAGAAGACAGTTCCGTGGAGGAGTTCCTGTTCGCGCAGGATGCCCTGGACTGGCTGGACGCCGGCAACAGCGCGGACATCGCGCTGCTCGACATCGATATGCCCGACATGAACGGCCTCGTGCTGGCAGCGAAGGTCAAGGAGAAGAGCCCGGATACGGCCATCATCTTCCTGACCGGCTATTCCCAGTTCGCGGTGGAAGCATTCGCGCTCCGCGCGTCGGGTTATCTGCTGAAGCCCGTCAACAAGGATAAACTCGCGGAAGAGATCCGCTACGCGACGTCATCGCAGCCGGCGAAGACAGAGGAGGAGACGCCGCACATCGCTGCCGTGACGTTCGGCAACTTCGATCTGCTGGTCGACGGCAAACCGGTATCGTTCTCGCGCGCCAAGTCCAAGGAACTGCTGGCCTATCTCGTAGACCGGCAGGGCAGCGGCGTGACCCGCGCAGAGGCCTTCTCGGCCCTGTGGGAAGACGGCTTCTACGACCGCTCCATGCAGAAGCAGCTGGACGTCATCCTGCGCAGCCTGCGCTCCACGCTGGAAGAAGCGGGGGTCGGGGAGATCCTGGAGGTGCAGCGGGGCTCCGTGCGCATCAGGCCCGAGCTCATCTCCTGCGACCTGTACCGTTTTCTGGCAGGCGACGCCGACGCGGTGAACACCTACCGCGGCGAATACATGAGCGCCTACGCCTGGGCGGAACTGACCGAAGCGTATATCGAACGGCGCATCCAAAGTAATTACTGACCGATCACAGGATCACAGGGGCGACCCTGTGATCTTTTTTTATTTTTTGAAAACTTTTTATTTTTCTGTTGGACATCTGTTGGACATGGACCAATACAATGCATAGTGAGTTAGTGTGCCGGACTGTATCTCCGGGACGGCGCGAATACTCCGGTCATCATTTTCATTTACATATTTTAAAGAAAGGAAAGAGAAAAAATGTTTGATTCTGCTGTCAATCCTGTAATCAGCCTGCTGGAAAACATGCTCAGCCCCCTGATTCTTCTGGTCAGCGCAGTCGGCGCCATTTACTGCGTCATCCTCGGCGCAAAGTTCGCCAAGGCGGAAGAGCCCCAGGACAGAGAAAAGGCAAAGCAAGCTCTGAAGAACGCCATCATCGGCTTTCTTCTGATCTTCATCCTGCTGGTCGTTCTGAAGGGTCTCACGCCCCAGATGATCAAGTGGGTCAATAACAATTACAAGGGAACCATCTAAACTATCGAACGCGTTCGAGAGCCTGGATCCAGGCTTTCGATCCGAAAGCGCACCGTCTGCGCTCTGGGATCGAAAGCTTGGAACGATACGAATAGTGAGCTGCAACGATGAAAAAACAAAGCATTGCAAAGAGAATACTGACCGGTCTTCTGGCCCTGGGCATGACGGTCTCCGCAACGCTGAGCGCCAGCGCGGATACCATAACCATAGACCAGAACGGTTTTACGAACCCTTCGATCACGAAGGGCACGGTCTATTACTGGCACAAAGGAGCGCCTCCCGCAACGCTGGACGGCACGTCTTACCCTGTGATCATGGTCTGGGATGACAAATATTATCTCGGTACGGACAACACGTTCTACAGCGAGATCGTCGGGACGAACAAGACGAATCACGCAGAAGATCTGGTAAGTCCGAAAATCAGAGATATCGACTCTCCGATGGACGTGGGCTGGGAGCTCGAAACGAATAGTGTACCATCCGGCGTATATCACAAAAACCGTCTTTATTCAAGCCGTTCCGTTTCGGAACTGCCCTTCGATTACAGCGTGCTGAAGAACACCGGCACCGCCGTCTCCTTTGGTGCGGCGGGATTGCCGCGTTTTGTCGCTGTGGAAGACCAGTCAACGCTCACGATCAATGGCGAAACACAGCATCTCACTTACGGCAATCAGCTTTACAACAACAAATTGAATGTAATGCTGAATGGCGATACGCAGGCATCTTACGCCATCTGGTTCCCGAATCCGACCACGGGCAACACGATGGAAAACCAGAAATACTGGCTGACATCCACGCACCGCATCTATTCCTATTACGATGAAGTCGACAGAACGTTCGGTACGAAGGCAAAATACGTCAACAGTCTGGACTGGTTTCTGGATGTCAAAAGAGCCACGCAGTCGAACTTTACAAGCAAATCGTACACCTATACGCCGGAGCACAACGGCCTGAACAGCCGCGGCTATGAAGCCCGTCCGCCGAAAGTCGACCTCGGGCACCGGACCTGGATTGTCTCCCAGATCGAAGGTACGCAGAAGTATCACATCTTCGGGATCCCCGGCGGAGACGCCCATCTCCAGAGCTTCTACGCCAGCGACGGCCGGGATAAATTGATCACTTACGTCAAGAACATAGACAAGGCCGGCGGGATTGTCGGCCTGCTGCATACGGGCAGCCAGCTGCTGACTGCCGGCAACGGGGGCGGTCCGGTCGTTTACAGCTGGCAGCGGGGAAAGAGCACGTTGGAACTGCTCTGGACGATCATCACGGAGGATTATTCTCCCTGGAAAAAGGACGACCGCTACGAGGACAGGAAGCCTTTCGAGGATGCGCAAGCCGATTTCGATCTGTATTGGGGCGAACCTGCCACCATCAGCTTCTGCCAGGTGGATTTCACGGTGCAGAAAGGCCAGGTGCAGACGTTCGACGGCCCCATCGCCGTGGGTCACGACGTGATCATCACGGTGGAGGACGGCGGCGTGCTGTCCTGCAGCGACTGGATCCTCAACAACGGCACCATCGTCGTAAAACCCGGCGGCACGCTGCTGCTGCAGACCTATGAGACGGCGAACGAACAGACCCGCTACGGCACGATCGCTTCGCTGCACGAGGCGGCGGGCGACGACGGCGGCCGCATCTACTGCGACGGGACCATCATCGTCATGCCCGACTGCAAGTTGTGTTGCAGCGGCAAGTACGGCCTGACGCTGGGAGAGGGCGCCCAGGTGGTCAACTACGGCGCCATCATTTCCGAGAACCTGTCCGCTGCCCAGAGCTACACTATCGAAAACCGGGGCGACAACAGCTATGTGTTCGCGGGGTGGGGTCTGAAGGACTGCGGATCTTCGCTGCTGACGGAGCGGATCACGAGCACGAGCTTTACCGAAAAAGGCGCCAGGGAAAAATCTGCTACCGTAAACCTTCCTTCGAATGCCATCTACGGTAAAGGATCTACGCGCTTTAACGCGAATACCGCTTCCACGGTCACGCACAAGCATGAAACGCTCAGCGGCTATGTGACGGACAACGTCACGGATCTGCCGCCCCTGCCCAACGATGCGTCGGGAGGGAAGAAAGCGCAGTATTTCACGATCGCGGACGGCTTTCCGTACACCGTATATTATCCGGACACAGGCGAGGTCATTTACAGCGAGAGAGACAGAGACGTCACGTTCGCGATCTACGAAGATCCTGAAAAAGAATCGTACCTGTATTATGAGACCCAGAACTCGTACGGCGACTGGCGCGGCGAAAAATATACGCTCGACCCGAACCGGTATGCGGAAGTTTACAAATCGTACTTCAATCCGGAGCATTCGACGCATCCGCAGAAGCTGGTGTTCAAGGGATCTCTGAAAAACTGGGACGGTACCGATCAGAACTATTTTGCTCCTCCGGAAACGGATGAGGTGCCTCTCGTAGACGTCATCCTGTCGGAAAAGCACGGGATCTACTATGACAGCGCTCCGAAGACGTGGAGCAATATGGTCCAGATCCCCTCCAAAAGCCGCGTCCTCATCTATGAAGAAGCGGAATCCTGCTTCCTGGG
>JAFYYP010000022.1 GCA_017557505.1 Bacillota bacterium
AGGCCATGAAGTAACAGGCAATGGCGGAGCTTCCCGCGCCTAAGGTGGAGAACGAGGACGGCGAATACGTCGTCCTGACGGAAAAGCAGAGGAAGCAGCTCCGCAAGGAAGAGGACAGAAAGCTCAAGAGCAAGGATACGCCCGAAGAGGAGAAGGAAGCCATCCGGGCCAGACAGAAGGAGCGCAGCCTGGAATCCGCCCGCAGAATGGCGGAATACAAGGAAAAGACCGTCGACCGCGAGACCATGTCCGAGATCATCGCCTTTACGGGGATCAAAGACGGCTTTATCGAATACCTCGGCGGCAAGTACTACGGCGCCGTTCTTCAGATCGATCCCGTGGAATTCCGCTTCTTCTCCGAACACCGCCGAACGAACGCCATCGAAGCGTGCTTCGGCCGCGTGCTGCGTTCGCTGCATGCGGGCTATTCCGCCAACATCGTCAAGCTGGAACAGCCCATCATGTACGACCGCTATCTGGCGAAGGAATACGGCAAGCTGGAAGATCTCTCCACGAGCTATGAGAACGGCGTGCTGACGGAAGAGGAACTGAAGTCCCGCGTCGAGATCGAATACGACCGCATCAACGAGCTGATCAGCCTGTCGACCGACAAGCGCGTCATAACGGACTTCTATTACCTGGTGCTGTTCGAGAGCGACAAGCGCCAGCTGGAGAATCAGATCTTCGAAGCGCAGCAGCTGCTGCAGAGCGGAGAACTCACGGTCCACCGCCTCGACGACAAAGGCCTGGCGGTCTTCCTGAAATACAGCAACCAGATCGACTTTGACGAACGCGACGTCGAGAACGTCCGTCCGGAGGACTATTATCTGTGGGCGCAGCCCCAGACTGTGGACATCTTCCCCAGAAAGGTGATGGTCAACCGCATCATCACCCACAATTTCCGGGTCGTCGGCTATCCGTCCACGGTGAACGACGCCTGGCTGGCGGGGGTCATGAGCTACCCGGCGACGAAGGTCGTCGTCAAGTGCCGGCCCATGGACCGCAGCAAGTCCATCCGCAACATCGACCGCTCGCTGCAGGAACTGCGCGGGCAGTGGAGCTCCACCGGCGTGGACTCCAGACGGATGGAACTCGAGGCGCACATCGAGACCCTGCAGGAGCTCCTGCTGACCCTGCAGAACGACGCCGAGTCCCTGCTGGAGGTCAACATCTACGTGACGGCCTACGACATCGTGGCCACGCGCAATAATTACAATATCGTACAGCCTCCCCTGAGCCAGCGGTCCACCATCAACGAACTGAAGAAGAACGTGCGCCGCAGCTGGCAGGAGAGCAGCTTCCGCCTGAACAACATGGACTTCGACCAGGTGCAGGCTTTCATCGGCTCCCAGGTGAGCGCGCTCGATCCCATGGCCAAGGAAGGCCGGGGCATCTCGAGCAACACCGTGGCAGCCTGCTTCCCCTGGATCTTCGCCAACGTATCCGACGAAGGCGGTATCAAGATGGGCGAGAGCGAAGGCATCCCCGTGTTCATCGATTTCTTCCGCAGGGATTCCGAACGCGTGAACTCCAACATGGTCATCGTCGGCAAGTCCGGTTCCGGTAAGTCCTACGCCACGAAATCGCTGCTGGCGAACCTGGCGGCGGAGGACGCGAAGATCTTCATCCTCGACCCGGAAAACGAATATTCCGAGCTGGCACAGAACCTGCACGGACAGATCATCAACGTGGGCAACGCCCAGTACGGCCGTCTGAATCCGTTCCACATCATCACGGCGCTCGAAGACGACGAAACAGGCGATACGGGTCCCGCGGGCAGCTACGCCACGCACCTGCAGTTCCTGGAAGAGTTCTTCAAGCAGATCATGCCGGACTGCGAAAAGGACGCCATGGAGTATCTGAACACGCTGGTGGATCACATGTACCTGGGCAAGGACATCACCGCGGAAACGGATCTGTCGAAGCTGTCTCCCGAAGATTATCCGATCTTCGACGACCTGTACGACGAAGTGCTGCAGGAGTTCCAGAACAGCGACAACCCGTTCACGAGGGACCTGCTGCGCACGCTGATGAACTACATCTCCAAGTTCTCCACCGGCGGCCGCAACGCCAACATCTGGAACGGCCCGAGCACCATCACCACCGACGAGAACTTTACGGTGTTCAACTTCCAGTCCATGCTGGCGAACCGCAACCAGACGATCGCGAACGCCCAGATGCTGATGGTCCTGAAGTACATCGACAACGAGATCATCAAGAACAGGGACTACAATACGAAATATCACGCGAACCGGAAGATCGTGGTCGTCATCGACGAAGCGCACGTCTTCATCGACACGAAATTCCCGATCGCGCTGGACTTCATGTTCCAGCTGGCGAAGCGCATCCGTAAGTACAACGGTATGCAGATCGTCATCACGCAGAACATCAAGGACTTCGTGGGATCCGAAGAGATCGCGCGCAAATCCACGGCCATCATCAACGCCTGCCAGTACAGCTTCATCTTCTCGCTTGCCCCGAACGACATGCAGGACCTGGTGAAGCTCTACGAGAACGCCGGCGGCATCAACGAGACGGAGCAGGAGC
>JAFYYP010000001.1 GCA_017557505.1 Bacillota bacterium
ACAATGCTTATCTTTTGGTCTTTGGTTCGGAATAGTGTAGTGCTGGCGGTCTATCTCTTGTTTTCGGTTGCTTGCTTCCTTACCGTACATGAGCATTCAGGCACGGTTTGTCATGATGATTTATAGAAAACACTCTTAATGCATCAGTTCATTTTATTGCATTAGATTAAGCACTCCAATCACAAGAAGAAGGCCTGCGGCAATTGCTAAAATACGTTTCGCAACAGTTGTGCGGTCTTCCTTTTGATCTTCTTTCCCCATGCTCCATCCGATCAGCCAGCCGAGAGAAATTCCTATCGGGATTATTCCCAGAATGAGAACCGCAAGCAATACCCAGTCTCGATCCCAATCGCTCCCTGCCGCACTATAAAGCCGGATCGAATCAACAATGAAGGCAATGTTCAACAGTAAAACGAGTATTAACGGACACGCTCTGATAAAGCGATTCTGAACATTTCTGCTGACAATATATTCTATTGCAAATGCGACTGCACCAGAGAGAACAGCGATCAAAGCAGAATTTAACGGATCCATATATCTTGCCCTATTGTAAAAACAGTTAATCTTTCGCCTTTTGCCATATAACATAAGCAAGTATAAAGCATACCAAAGCCACAATAGCGGAGCTGGTTCTCACAATATTGCTTAAATCAAAGAAGCCGACACTCTTGACTGTAATAGCGCTAAAGAGTGCGAAAACTGCTATTATTGCCAAGATAATGCTAATTGCTTTTAGAATGATAGTTTTATCCATATTTCTTAATTACTCGCTCTTCCCAGCTTACTATCCAGTAGCGATGATATCATTTCTATCGCCTCACCCGGCGTATCCGCATAGTGCGCGTAGAACATCGGATCGCCTATATACTGAGCGATCGCGGTATGTATGATGGTTCTCTCCCCATCGCTGTGACAGCTTTCGTCATACTCCTGCTGGAGCTGCCAGAGCGCTTCGACCGCTTTTTCATTGCCCTCAGAATACTCTATCGTAAACGAAGAGATCTTCCGGGCTGCATCCAGGTCGAATGCGCCCGTGATCTCAAGATCGTAGTCCGCTCCAGGATAACGCAGAACGACCCGGTAGTCCTGATGCTGCCACTGATCGTTCCGATACGTGGCCTTCAGCTCCATCGTTTTCCACTGATCGGAAAAGTCTGTGCAGGACTTATCGAACAGATACAGATACTGTGCGTTTTCCAACTCAATAAGGGCAGATTCTTCACAGTAAGGCGCCAATCCCGCATGATACGTATCGGTCACCGCCTGATAATCACCCTAGGAAAATGCCTCCCGATAAGCATCCATACAGCCGTCTTTATTGACCGTGAAGAATTCTTTCAGAAAATCCATTTCAGGTGTTTCTTTCAACGGTTCGCCATGGTAGCAGCCGGATAGGATATGAAAAATAGACTAAAACCGACTATGTCTTCTATATGGTCCACGGAATAATTGGTCAAAAGCTGCATTGGCCGTTGCTATTCGTTCCTGTTCCTCTAACTCTTGTTTCATGAGATGGTCTGCTTTTTTCTGTTCTTCTGTCTTTTCAATAGAAAGGTGCTTTCACAGTCCTATTTCCTTCATTGTACTCGACGCTAACATTTAGTTTAGCGGCCCTCCACAATACGGACAATGATGCATATTAATTGATAATATATACCCAAATAAATGTCTATGACATGATGGACATCGTATAACAATAAAATTAAGCAATAGACTACACAAAAACATTATGCATCCCAACCAAAACAATAGGGCCCAATCAACTATGACAGAAACACTCATAGACATTATTCCCATTAATAGTATGATGGTACAGGACACTCGCCTCTTTTGTAACTTTCTCATCACTATATGGTCACCCCCTTCCCCCTCTTGCCTTTAGTCTATCAAATCTATGTCAGATATCCATTACAGAACTGTTACATATAAACGAAAACAAAAGCCGGAATGCGACATTTCAGCGGCGGTTAAAACCAAGAAAGAGCAGAAAACCGCCAAGAGCCGGAGCATACCTTGTCCAAAAATGAAACGCATCCACGGTGTTCCGGAGAAAGGGGTAGAAAAGTTGAAATGATTCCTTCAGTGGACCGATAAGCTGGGCAGCTGTTGCCAAAGTTGGCACAAGGCAGGCCAGACCGAGGAACAGGCAGACGATGCGCCAGTTTTTTTTCAGACGCAGATCGAGTCCCAGGGAAAGCAGTGACCCGAAGAGCGCCCCGCCCGCGACAAAGAACAGCGGGATCAATGCCATCAGATAGATAAAATATGGCAGGGAATCGAACGTGCGGCCTTTGTACGCGATCAGCCATGGCTGCAGCCAGATCCTGGCTGCGAGTCCTGCCAAACAGATCGCCCCGAAGACGAAGCAGCAGGTCACATACTTTTTCTGCTTCCGCGCATATTCTGGCTGTTTCGGTCCGTAGATCAGTTCGTCCGCATTGGTGCCCAATGCATCTGCCAGTGCCAGCAGGGTCTCGATGTCCGGTTCGCTGCGGCCGGTCTCCCAGCTGCTGACCGCCTGCCGGGTCACGTGCAGCATATCAGCCAACTGATCCTGGGTCATGCCCTTTGCCCGCCGGACCTCTTTCAGGTGTTTCGATACTGCATTCATCAGGAGCTCCCTTCCCTTTCAGCATAGAGAATGGAGGGTGAAATGTCACGCAAAAGTTTGTTGCACTTGCTCATTCTCAAGTTAAGGGGGTAACTTTTCATTTTTTTCAAAAAAGTTACCCCCTTAAACGCCAAATAACGAACCTTTTACTCCTTTCTAATATAACCGATTCAGAAAGACAAAAGTGACGCAATCAACAAAAATAATTGGATAACCAACTCATAATATAAAAAGTGTCATATTACTATTCTGAAAAGCCTCAGGAAACCTTGAAAAACTAACTTTTCAGGGCCCTCAATAAGAGTCATATTTTGAGTCATATTTTTGCCAAAAACCTCGTATTTTGCACGAAAACCATGGTAATCTTTGGCAGTGTGCGGCGTACTTTCCTTTGCTGCAAACCGTTGAAATTTCAATGAAAAAGCCCGCAACCGTTGAAGTTGCAAGCTTTATGATTTGGTGGACCCTAGGGGGATCGAACCCCTGGCCTCAAGATTGCGAACCTTGCGCTCTCCCAGCTGAGCTAAGGGCCCATAGGTTTGGCGGCTCATAACGAACCGCCCTATTATTCTATGCTAAAACTCCGATCTCTGCAAGCGGTTTTTTGAACTTTTTCGATCGGGCGCCCGGACGGGTCACAGCCACTTTTTCCGGCGGAAAAGCCAGATCATGAACGCGACGATCGCCACGCTCAGGATGATGACGAACGGATAGCCGAACGGCCATTTGAATTCCGGCATGATCAGGTTCATGCCGTACCAGCCGGCGATGAGCGTGAGGGGCAGGAAGATGGACGTCACGACGGTGAAGAACCGCATGAGGCTGTTCTGCTCGATGTCCACCTGCGCCTCGTAGGACTGGCGGATCTGATCCAGATACTCCTGCGTCCTCAGGATCTGGTTCAGCAGCTTGTCGTATTTCTTGTCGATAAAGAGGAAATACTCGTCCGCCGCCATCAGCTCGTCCGTCAGGAGCTCCATCTTTTCGAAATAGCGCTTGCAGCCCCAAACCTCCTTGCGGAAGCGGTGGATCCGCTTGAAGTTCTCCTTCATCTTGCCGGTCTCTTCAAATAGGGTTTCTTCAAAACTGCCGATGCGGTCTTCCAGTTCGTCCAGATGGCTGACGTCGTCGGAGGAAAGCGCCACGAGAAACTCGAAGAGCTCTTCCTTTCCCGTTCCGGAGATCCCGTTCGCGAACGTCTGTATCTGGGGGCTTTCTGTCCAGAGCGTGGTCTGCTGCGGGGTCATATGGAGCACGACAAGGGAATGATCCAGCCAGCGGAAGGACATCAGGATGTCGCCCTGGCCTGTCCGGATCACATAGTCCCGCGCGTTTTCGACTTTTTCCAGCGTATCGGCGTCCACCAGATGGCGGAGTTGTTCCCGCTCATTTACTACGATCATTTCTGTCCTACGCTAACGCTTTGATATCCGCCAGAAGCTGTTCGACGTTCTCTTCCTTTGTTGCCCACGACGTGCAGAAGCGCACGATGCGGTGGGTGTCGTCGGTCCAGCCTTCCGTGGAGAAACCGTACGTTTCGGCCAGCTTGCGGGCCTTGCCGTCCTCCATCACGAAGAACTGCTGGTTCGTCGGGCTGCCGGAATAGCGCTGCACGCCCGCTTCCGCAAAGCCTTCGATGATCTTCTTCGCCATCGCGATCGCGTGGCGCGAATACTTCATATACAGGTCATTCTGCATCAGCACCTTGAACTGCAGGCCGAGCAGTCTGCCCTTCGCGAACATGCCGCCGTTCTGCTTGATCAGATAGCGGAAGTCCTTCTTCAGGGCGTCGTTCGCGATCACCACGGCTTCGCCCATCAGCGCGCCCTGCTTGGTGCCGCCGATGTAGAACACGTCGCAGATGCTCGCCAGGAACGGGATGGACAGGTCGTTTTCGTCGCAGGCGAGGCCGTAGCCGAGCCGCGCGCCGTCCAGGAACAGGTACAGGTTATATTTGTCGCATACCTTGCGGATCGCCTCGATCTCGGCCTTTTTATAGACTGTACCGAGCTCCGTCGGGCTGGAGATGTAGACCATGCCTGGCTGCACGATGTGCTCGAACGATTCGTCTCTATAGTGATCCGCGCAGAACGCCTCGATCTGCTCCGCGGAGATCTTGCCGTCCGTTTCCGGCAGCGCCAGCACCTTGTGCCCGTGCGCCTCGATGGCGCCGGTCTCGTGCCGCGCGATATGACCCGTCGCAGGCGCCACGACGCCCTGGTACGGGCGCAGTCCTGCGGAGATCACCGTCATGTTGGTCTGGGTCCCGCCCACCATGATGTGGACGTCTACGTCGTCTCTTTCGCAAACCTTCTTGATGAGCGCTTTCGCCTCTTCCGTAATGGCATCTTCGCTGTAGCCTGCGTGCTGCTCCATATTGGTGCGGATCATTTCCTCCATGATCTCCGGGCAGCATCCCTCGTTGTAATCGCAATTGAACATGATCATAGCCATATACCTCCGTAGAAAAAGTTTACCACAGAAACGCGGATATGATAAAATAAATTATCAAAGGAGATTACTGCCATGGAAGCAAAACACGTCATTACGATCGCGAGAGAGTTCGGCAGCGGCGGCAGAGAGATCGGCATCAAGCTGTCCGAGATCCTCGGCATTCCCTTCTACGATAAAGAATTATTGCGCCTGGCGTCCGAACAGGGCGGCCTGAACGAGGAATTCATGGCGGCCAACGAAGAAAAAGCTCCGGTGGTGAACGCCGCGTCGTTCGGCAGAAGAACGCTGAACGCTTTCTACCAGCCTTCCCTGTCCGACACCATCTTCCTCGAACAGTCCAAGACCATCCGCGCGCTGGCGGAAAAAGGTCCCTGCGTCATCGTGGGCAGAGCCGCGGACTACGTGCTGAGAGACATGGGCAGCGTGGACGTCTTCGTCTCGGCCAGCATGCCGTACAAGATCGCCAGAAAGCACAAGGTCGCGCCGGAAAAGGCGGATTACACCGACGCCCAGATGGAAAAGTACATCAAGGACATCGACAAGCACCGCCAGAAGTATTACGAGCACTACACCGGCCGCCGCTGGGGCATGATTAGCAACTATCACCTCTGCATCTGGGCCGACAACGTGGGCTCCGACGGAGCCGTGCAGGTCATCCTCAAGTATCTGGAAGAGATGGACAAGCGCGAAGCGGAGAAGAGTGAGTAAAAAGAGTTCATCAAAGGATACACTCCTGTGCTACAATAAGCGCAGGAGTGTTTTCTTATGAATACGTTATTATGGAGAAACGCCGGGCTGCAGGGCGGCCGGCAGAGCAATCTGAATTACGACGAAGCCCGCAAGGCACTGGTGCTCGCAGGTCCGCTGGAAGGCGTGTTCCTGACGGACCCCGTCAAGACCGAGGAACCGTTCAACGACCTCGTCGCGTCCTGGAACGCGCTGACCCCGGATGCGTCCGAGGCGGAAGTCTACGCCCGCCTGCGGGTGGACGGTGTCTGGAGTTCCTGGATGAGCTGGGGCGTCTGGGGATCCCACGTCAAACGGGCCTGTCCCGACCAGGAAGATCCTCTCGTCTGGGCCAATACATACAGAGACGGCGGCGACAGTTCCGTGAACGTCAAGGACGGCAGGACGGCCGATGCGTTCCAGCTGAAAGCCGTGCTGCGCGCGCGTCAGGGAGCAGCGAACATGCCCGTCCTTACGCTGTTGGCGGCGACGTGGAAGAATACGGACGATCCCGACTGGCAGGAGAAGTGCGACAATCCCGACTGCCGCGAAGGCGTAAAGCAGCAGCCGGAGAAGATCCATCTCGACACTCCTGCCGTTTCTCAGAAGAGAAGAGATCCGGCTTACGGCGGGGTCATCTGTTCCGCGACGTCCATCGCTATGCAGATGTGCCATCAGGGGCTGGACGTGCTGCCCGAAGAGACGACGTTCCTTTGCAGCGACTACGGATTCGGCGGTACAGGCAACTGGAGCTATACCGTCGCCTGCGCCGGCGCCTGCGGATTCGAAAGCTACGCCTGCTACATGGGCAAAGAAGATCTGATGGCCGAGCTTTCGAGAGGCAATCCGGTCGGCCTTTCCGTCAAATACAGCTGGCGCGACGACTTCGACGTGCCCAAGGTCGACAACGCAACCGTCACGACGCACGGCCACCTGGTCGTCGCAACGGGTTACTATTACAATAAAGAGCTCGGCGAGACCGTGTTTTACGTCAATGACCCGGCAGGCGGCTTCGACCTTTCCTCCGGGCCGCGCGAATACCGTTGGAGCCAGCTGTCCAAAGCCTGGTACCGCCGCATGACCTACGTGTGCCGCAAGAAAGCAGGAGTGCCCCTGCTGCGCGCGATGCACCGCGTCGACGCACAGCTCGTGCCCGTCGAGGGCAGACCCGGAGTCTATACGATGATGGCCGAAGGCAAGCCTGTCCGCTTCAGTATCGATTTCCTGAGAGACAAGAGGACCGTCTTCGGCGGCCACGGCACGATGTACTGGTACTGCGAAGACGATCTGAGCGAACTCGATCCTGCGGTCCGCCGCTGCACCGCGAACCACAACTTCCACTACGAAGGCGTTCTCGTGACCCCCGACGGCGACGTCTGGATCGAAGGTGACTATTTCAGCCGCCTGAAAGAAAAAGGCAAGACTATCATCTTTGGAGCCATCGAGAACAGCGGCATGCATTATATCGCGAAGTTATAAACAAATATAAAAGCGGCTGAGGAGCCGTTTTCGGACAAGCGAGTCAATCTTCCCTTGACGAGCGGTTCGAAACGGGCCTCAGCCGCTATTTTTTTGCTTACAATTACGCGATACCCTTTACCGGATAATCCTGATCTTCGACTGCCTTCTTCAGGACTTCGTCAGGCACGTCCTTGCTCAGGGTCACGACCGCCGTGCCCGCTTCGTGGCTCGCCACCGCGCTCTCCACGCCGTCGACCGCCTCGAGCGCTTTTCTTACTCTCGCTTCGCAGTGCATGCACATCATGCCTTCTACCGTCAGTGTCTTCGTCATCGTTCCTTCCTCCTTGATTTCAGCGATTTCCACCGTATTATCCTCTTCTTTGATATCTTTATCCGCCATGCGGTTTTGCGCTTGTTTGCGGGCGATTTTGCGGTCTCTGGAGGCATCGTGGACGTCGACCAGGTTCAGCCGCAGCGCGTTCATGCACACGCAGAAGCTCGACAGGCTCATGGCCGCAGCGCCATACATGGGTTTCATGGTAATGCCGTACAGTCCGATGGCCAGCGGAATACACACCGCGTTGTAGAAAAACGCCCAGAACAGGTTCTGGTGGATATTGCGGATGACCGCCCGGCTGAGCCGTACCGCCGCGGAAACGTCCGTCAGGCGGCTCTTCATCACAACGATGTCAGCCGCGTCGATGGCCACGTCCGTACCGGCACCGATCGCGATGCCGGTATCCGCCGTCGTCAAGGCAGGCGCGTCGTTGATGCCGTCGCCGACCATGATCACCTTGCCGTCTTTCTTCAGATCCTCGATCACCTTCGCCTTTTCCGAAGGCAGCACGCCCGCGATGACACGGTCGACGCCCGCCTGCTCGCCTATGGCCTTTGCGGTCCGCTCGTTGTCCCCTGTCAGCATGACCACGTCGAGCCCCATGCCCTGCAGTTCACCGATAGCCTGGCGCGAATCGTCCTTGATCGTATCGGCCACGGCGATGATGCCCAGAAGTTTGCCGTCTTCTGCGAACAGCAGAGGCGTCTTGCCCTGCTGCGCCAGTTCTTCGGCTTTCTGCCGCATCGCTGCGTCTACGCCTGTGCGCTCCGCCAGGAACTTCAAACTGCCGCCGGTGAGCGTACGATCTCCGAGTTTTGCCGTCAGGCCGTTACCCGGCAGGGCTTCGAAATCCTCTACATCCATCGCACAGCCTTCGAAACGCTCCGCAAAGGCTGCCAGTACGGCTTTCGCCAGCGGATGTTCGCTGCGGCTTTCCAGAGCCGCCGCCTTGCCGAGCAGTTCGTCTTCCGTTACGTCCTCCGCCGGGATCAGATCCGTCAGCTTCGGCTGTCCTTCCGTGATCGTGCCGGTCTTGTCCAGCGCGACCGTCACCGCTCTGCCCGCTGCCTCCAGCGAAGCAGCCGTCTTGTACAGGATGCCATTTCTAGCACCCATGCCGCTGCCGACCATGATGGCGACGGGCGTCGCAAGCCCGAGCGCGCAGGGGCAGCTGATGACGAGCACGGTGATCGCTCTGGCGATGGCGAAGCTGAACGGTTTTCTGGCCAGCAGCCAGCCTGCGAGGGTCACAAGCGCGATGCCGATGACCACCGGAACGAATACACCGGCCACCTTATCCGCGATGCGCGCCAGAGGTGCTTTCGTCGCAGCCGCGTCGGAAACGGTCTTGATGATCTGCGCCAGCGTCGTGTCTTCGCCCACCCTCGTCGCGCGGCAGCGAACGTAGCCGGACTGGTTGACGGTCGCAGCGCTCACGAGGTCTCCTTCCTCTTTATCGACCGGTATGCTCTCCCCGGTAAGCGCGGACTCGTTGACGGCTGTCGTTCCTTCCGTCACGATACCGTCTACGGGCACGGAATCGCCCGGGCGCACGACGAAGATGTCGCCTACTTGAACGGTTTCGATAGGCACTTCCTGTTCGCTGCCGTCCTTCCAAAGCACAGCAGTCTTCGGCGCCAGTTTCATCAGACCTTTGAGCGCGTCCGTCGTCTTGCCCTTGGACCTCGCTTCGAGCATCTTGCCCACCGTGATGAGCGTCGGGATCATGGCCGCGGACTCGAAGTACAGGTTCATGCCGAGTTCCATCACCCGCATGTGGTCGCCGTTTCCCTGCGCGAGGATCATCGCGAACAGTTCGACGAGAGAATACCCAAAACTCGCCGCGGAGCCCAGCGCGACCAGCGTATCCATGTTCGGCGCGCCGTGCCGCAATGCCCCGAAGCCGGATGTGAAGAACTTGCCGTTGATGACGAGGCACACGATGGCCAGCAGCATCTCGAACGTGCCTAAGAAAACGTGGTTGTCGAACGCTGCGGGGGCGGGCAAGCCCCACATCATGTGACCCATGGAAAAGTACATGAGCACGAGCAGCACGACGACCGAACGGATGAGCCGTTTCTTCAGTTTCGGCGTCTCCGTATCTTTCAGGGCTTCTTCGTCAGCGTACGACGGTCCTTGCGCCTGTCTGTCGCCCGCTGAGCCTGCCCGGGCGCCTTTCAGCGACGCGCCATACCCTGCTTCCGTCACTGCTTTGATGATCTCCGCAGGAGAAGCCGTGCCTTCCACGCCCATGGAATTCGTCAGCAGACTGACCGAACAGCTTGCGACACCCGGCACTTTGCTGACGGCTTTCTCCACCCGCGCGCTGCAGGCGGCGCAGCTCATGCCTGTTACGTGATATTGCTCCATCTGTCCGCTCCTACTTCATGACCTTCTGCAGCAGGGCCGCCAGTTCGTCGATCGCTTCGTCGCCCTTGCCGGCCTGGATGTCCTCCACGACGCAGCTCTTCATGTGAGACGCCAGCAGCACTTTGTTGAAGCTGTTGAGCGCGCTGTTGATCGCGGAGATCTGCACCATGATTTCGGGACAGTATGCGCCTTCTTCGAGCATCTTTTCCACGCCGCGCACCTGTCCTTCGATGCGCTTGAGGCGGTTCATCAGATCCTTGTATTCCTTTTCGCCGCGTTCCTTCGTGCGCTTCTCCGCGCAGCAGCAGCTTTTCTGTTCAGCCATTCTTATCTATCCTTCCTATACCCCATAGGGGTATTTTAATTCCTCTATATTTATATACCCCTGGAGGGTATTTGTCAACCCCTTTTCCGCAAGCAAAAAAGGACGTTTTTCAACGTCCTCTCCTATCTGGTGCGGCTGACAGGACTTGAACCTGCACGGGGTTAACCACAGGAACCTAAATCCTGCGTGTCTGCCAGTTCCACCACAGCCGCTTATCCTGCAAGGGTCATTCCTTCGCGAACTCCTTCAGGTTCCCGCCGTCCAGGCGCAGCAGCAGCATGCCGGTGCGCTTGGCGCCGATGCTTTCGTAGACCTTCAGCGCGTTCTCGTTCCAGTCCAGGCACACCCATTCGAAGCGCTCGCAGTCGTTTCCGACCGCCGTCTTCGCCAGCATTTTCAGGGCTGCCTTGCCATATCCTTTACCGCGGTGCGCGGGCTGGATGTACAAGTCCTCCAGATAGAGGCCGGGCTTGCACAGGAACGAAGAGAAGTTGTAATACCAGCAGACGTAGCCGATGGGTACGCCATCTTCGCAGATCAGATACATGTGCAGCATCTTCTTGTCCAGGATCCAGCGTTTGAGATTTGCTTCCGTACAGCGCAGCTGGTCCAGGAGGCCTTCGTAATCAGCCATTTCGTAGAAAAGACTGAGCAATGTCTTCGCGTCTTCCGCTTCGTAAGGTTTAAAAGTGAGTTCTGCCATGTCTGTGACCTCTCAAAATCTTATGAAAAGAGCCGCACTTTCGTACGGCTCAGTTGGTAGCCCCACGGGGAATCGAACCCCGGTTACGGCCGTGAAAGGGCCGTGTCTTAACCGCTTGACCATGGGACCAAAAAACCGGCGACGTCCTACTTTCCCAGGCAGCTTCCCACCAAGTATCATCGGCGCTAAAGGGCTTAACTACTGTGTTCGGGATGGGAACAGGTGTGACCCCAATGCTATAGTCACCAGATTTTCTGTGAAGATATCGAATGTACCTTCAAAACTAAACAATGCTATGAAAAACCATTGGTCAAGTGTTCGACCTATTAGTATCGGTCAGCTCAACATGTCGCCATGCTTACACCTCCGACCTATCAACGTGGTAGTCTCCCACGGGTCTTAGCCTTGCGGCAGGAGATCTGTTC
>JAFYYP010000023.1 GCA_017557505.1 Bacillota bacterium
ACGCCGAACATGTCCCGTTCCGCGTACATCTCCGAGGTTGACCCCGAGAAGTGCGTTGCCTGCGGCAAGTGCGTCGAGGTCTACCCGGCAGGCGCCGTCAGGCTCGGCCAGAAGCTGTGCACGAAGCACGGCCCCGTCGAATATCCGAAGGCCGAACTGCCCGACGACAACAACTGGGGCGAAGACAAGTGGAACTGGGATTACAAGAACGAGAACGGCGTCATCCAGACCTGGCCCACGGGCACGGCTCCGTGCAAGACGGCCTGCCCGCTGCACATCGCCATCCAGGGCTACATCAAGATGGCCAGCGAAGGCAAATACAGAGAAGCGCTGGAACTCATCAAGCGCGACAATCCGTTCCCGGCGGTCTGCGGCGCGATCTGCCGCAAGTACTGCGAGGACGAATGCACGAGAGGAACGATCGACGAGGCTCTCGCCATCGATGACATCAAGGAATTCATCGCGGCGCAGGATCTGAACGCGGAATACCGCTACGTGCCGCCCATGATGTCCAGCACGAGAGAACCCATGGATCAGAAGATCGCCATCATCGGCTCCGGCCCGGCAGGGCTGTCCTGCGCGTATTTCCTCGCGATCGCGGGTTACTCCCCGGTCGTGTTCGAAAAGGACGCGGTGCCCGGCGGCATGATGGTCACCGGCATTCCCAACTTCCGTCTGGAAAAGAGCATCGTCAACGCGGAGATCGATATCCTGCGTGAGATGGGTGTCCAGTTCCGCTGCGGCGTGGAAGTCGGCAAGGACGTTACGATCCAGCAGCTGAGAGACGAAGGCTACAAGGGATTCTACGTAGCGGTCGGTCTGCAGTACGGCGGCAAGCTCGGCATCCCGGGCGAAGACGCGGCAAACGTCATGCCCGGCGTCGACTATATCAAGATGGTCAACGCAGGTACGGCTGCTCCGCTTTCCGGCAAGGTCGTCGTCATCGGCGGCGGCAACATCGGCGCGGACGTGGCCCGTACGGCTATCCGCCAGGGCGCGGAAAGCGTCGACCTGTACTGCCTCGAGAGTTATGACGAAATGCCGATGGGCGAAGAAGATCAGGAGCTCTGCAAGGCAGACGGCGTCACCATCCACGACGGCTGGGGCCAGACGGAGATCCGCACGGAAGACGGCAAGTGCGCCGGCATTTCCTTCCGCAAGTGCGTCAGCGTCAAGAACGCCGAAGGCCGCTTCGATCCGAAGTTCGACGATTCTGAAACCTGCAGCCAGGATTGCACCACGGTTCTGTACTGCATCGGCCAGAAGGTCGACTGGAAAGAACTGCTCGCGGGCACGAAGGTCGAATTCAACCGCAACGGCACCGCGATCGTCGACCCGGTCACGCACCAGACGGCTGAGCCCGACATCTTCGCCGGCGGCGACGCCGTTTCCGGCCAGAAGTTCGTCGTAGACGCGCTGGCCATGGGCCGCGAAGGCGCAGTTTCGCTGCACCGCTTCGTCAACGAGGGTCAGTCCCTCACCATCCACCGCAACACCCGCCACTTCACGGCGCTCGACAAGGACGATATCGTTCTGCCGCCCGAAGCGTTCAAGAAGCCGGCCCGCGCCCGCAAGGGCTTCGACCCGGCCAAGGTCCGCACGATGAGCGACGAACGTCTGAACTTCACGGAGGAGCAGATCAAGTCCGAGGCGAGCAGATGCTTGGAGTGCGGACGCAGCGTCGTGGATACCAACAAGTGCCTGGGCTGCGGTATGTGCACCGTCCAGTGCAAGTTCGACGCCATCCACCTCGTCCGCTCCATGGGAGACGCTTACTCCAAGATGATCCCGGCAGAGGACAAGTTCAAGGGCATCGGCGCCTACGCTGCAAAGCGCGCCATCAAGATCATCAAGAAGAAGGCCGGCGGCAAGACCGGAAAGTAGGAGGGAGCAAATCATGACAAATCAGGAAATGCGCCAGATCAGAGACCGGTACAACGTAAGCCTGTTCAAGATCAACTATAAATCGGGCGTCCATTACGGCGTCATTGAGGATTTCTTCAACGGAAAGACCGAAGATCTCTCCGAAAAGGACCGCGAGCGCATCGAAAAGGTGCTTGCGGCGGAAAAGAAGAAGAATAAGTAGGGGGTGAGCCAAATGAAAAATACACCTGTAAAGAGCATCGTGGCCATCGCCATCGGTGCGGCACTGTTCTTTGTTCTGGGACGCTTTGTCGCGATCCCCAGCCCGGTGCCTAACACGAACATCTCCGTGCAGTACGGCCTGCTGGCGCTGATGGGCGCTGCGTTCGGCCCGTTCGTTGCGCTGGTGGCAGGCTTCATCGGCCATGCGCTCATCGACTTCAGCTATGGCTGGGGCATCTGGTGGAGCTGGGTCATCGCGTCTGCCGTGTTCGGCTTCATCGTCGGCGTCAGCAAGAACCACGTCAAACTGGCGACTGAGAAGTTCGACAGAAGAAAGATCGTGACCTTCAACGTATATCAGGTCATCGGGCATGTCCTCGCATGGATCGTCATCGCGCCGGTGCTCGACATCGTGATGTACGCCGAGCCCTGGAATAAAGTATTCCTGCAGGGTGCTGTCGCAGCGATCGCGAACATCGTGACCACCGCCATCGTTGGCACCATCCTGTGCGCTGCCTACTCCGCGGCCAAGCCCAAGAAGGACAGTCTCGAGAAGAAATAAAGAACGTTGGAACCTATCATTTCCTTTAAAAACTTCGGATTCAAGTATACCGTACAGAAAGAACCGACGCTGTACGATATCGATCTGGATATCTATCCCGGCCAGAAGGTCCTCATCGCAGGGCCTTCCGGCTGCGGCAAATCGACGCTTGCTTCGTGCCTCAACGGACTGGCGCCGTTTTCGTATGAGGGTGAATACACCGGCAGCCTGAAGGTCAAGGGCGTCGAGGCCCGCGACAGCGGCATCTTTGCGCGCTCCAAGGTGATCGGCACGGTGCTGCAGGATTCCGACGCGCAGTTCGTCGGCCTTTCCGTGGCCGAAGACATTGCGTTCGCGCTTGAAAACGACGAAGTTCCTGTGGACGAGATGAAGCAGAGGGTGCAGGACGTCGCAGAACTCGTCGACGTCAGCGGACATCTGGAGCATGCGCCGTACGAACTGTCCGGCGGACAGAAGCAGAGAGTGTCGCTCGCAGGCGTACTCGTGGACGACGTGGACGTACTGCTGTTCGACGAGCCGCTGGCCAACCTGGATCCTGCGACAGGCCAAAGCGCTATCGAACTCATCGACCGCATCTGGAAAGACAACAACAAGACGGTGATCATCATCGAACACCGTCTCGAAGACGTGCTGCACTGCGACGTGGACCGGGTCATCCTGATGGACGAAGGCCGCATCATCGCGGACGCCACGCCGGAAGAGCTGCTGTGCAGCGACCTGCTGCAGAAGACCGGTATCCGCGAACCGCTGTATATCACAGCGCTGAAATATGCTGGCCTGACCGTATCGCCGGATATGCATCCGGCGCACATCGAAACGCTGACCCTGACGGAGGCCCAGAAGGAGAAGGTATGCGAATGGTTCGACCGGGCAGCCCGCCCGGAAAAACCGAAGACCGGAGATCCTCTGCTCGAGGCGGACGGCGTGACGTTTACCTATTCCGGCGGCCACAAGGCGCTCGAGGACATCTCGTTCACGATCCGTAAGGGCGAGATGACGGCCATCGCGGGGCGCAACGGCGCAGGCAAATCCACGATGTGCAAGCTGATCTGCGGTTTCGAGACACAGCAGGAAGGCAAGATCCTTCTGAAAGGGGAGAACGCGGCGGATCTGAGCATCAAGGAGCGCGGGGAGCACGTGGGCTACGTGATGCAGAACCCGAACCAGATGATCTCCAAGGTGTTCATCAAGGACGAAGTCGGTCTGGGGCTCTCGCTGCGCGGCAGACCGCAGGAAGAGATCGACGAGGCGGTCGACGCGGCGCTGGCGACCTGCAGCCTGTCCCCGTTCGTGGACTGGCCGATCTCCGCCCTGAGCTACGGGCAGAAGAAGCGCGTCACGATCGCGTCCATTCTGACGCTCAAACCCGACATGATCATGCTGGACGAACCGACCGCGGGCCAGGATTTCCGCCGCTACACGGAGATCATGGAATTCCTGGAGCAGGTCAACCGCTCCGGGGTCACCGTGCTGCTTATCACGCACGACATGCACCTGATGCTGGAGTACTGTGACCGGGCTCTCGTCTTTTCGGATGGCCGTCTGCTGGCGGACGATACGCCGGCGGCCGTGCTGAGCGATCCGGACCTGATCCGGGCAGCCAGCTTAAAGAAAACGTCTTTATACGATCTCGCCGGCCTTTGCGGCATCTCTGACGCGAAGGAGTTCACGGCGCGCTTTATCGAGTGCGACAGAAAGGCAAGGCGGGGCTTATGATGAACATTTTCAATTACATCGAAAGAAAGTCCCCCGTGCACGCCATGACGGGCGCCTCCAAGCTCGTATGCCTGCTGCTGTGGTCGTTCGGCGCGATGTCGAGCTTCGATCCGCGCTACCTGTTCGCGCTGTTCGTGATCGCAGTCATCCTGTTCAGGATCTCGAAGATCCGCGTCGCGGACATCCGCTTCATGCTGTGGTTCACGCTCGCGTTCTGCATCCTGAACAACGTGCTGATCTTCCTGTTCTCGCCGCAGCACGGCACGGAGATCTACGGCACGTATCACGAGATCGTGCACATCGCAGGCCGCTACACGCTGACGTGGGAGCAGCTGCTGTATCACCTGAACGTCTTCCTGAAGTATCTGGCGACGATCCCCATCGTGCTATTGTTCGTGACCACGACAGAGCCGAGCGAATTCGCGTCGTCGCTCAACCGCATCGGCGTGAATTACAAGATCGCGTATTCTGTTTCGCTGGCGCTGCGCTACATTCCGGATATCCAGCGCGAATACCACGATATCACGCTGTCGCTGCAGGCGAGGGGTGTCGAGATGTCGAAGAAGGCGTCGCTCGGGTCGCGTCTGAAGACGACTTCGGGTACGCTGGTGCCGCTGATCCTTTCGAGCATGGACCGCATCGAAGTGATCTCGAACGCCATGGAGCTGCGCAGTTTCGGCAAGAATAAAAAACGCACCTGGTACCGGGACCGCAAGTTTACGGCCTGGGACTTCGGCGCGATGCTGCTGGGGTTGGCGGTGCTGCTGGTGTCGATCTGGCTGACCTCCTTCGTCAACGGCGGCAGATATTATAATCCTTTTGTGTAAGATACGGGGACGGTCTTCGGACCGGGCAAACACGCTCGGCCCGCTCTGTCGCTTCGCTCCGGCGCTTGCAGACGACCTCGCTTAGTTTACCCGGCTCCTCAGCCCGTACTTTAAAATATGGGAACTGTTCGCCTGTTTTATTCTTTCTTTTTAGCGCCTAAAAGAAGATACAGAATCACAAAGACGGCCAGTAAAACTCCTATGAGGATGGCGCAGTTGCGGAAAAAGACTTCCGGCATGACCCGGATGATCTGGTCGGTATCGGGGTCGAAGACCCAATTGGTCTTGCCCGGGAAAAAGATCTTGTGAAAAGCGGTGAAGGCGCGGTCGAAATCGCTCGCCATAAATGCGCCGAAACCGCCGAACAGCGCGATAATGCCTATCGCCGCCCAGAAAGAAGGCCCGCGGCCTGCCAACGCAGCAGGCTGCGTTTTTTTATGCTTGTACAGAAAAAGCAGGATGAGCAGGGCAATGCCGGTCAATGCGAAGATCCACAGGTCCAGATGGAACAGAAATCTGCAGTCCGCGAAGTGGCTTTTTCCGGATTCGGACCAGGCGAGTTCGCCCGTCTTGAATTCCGTGCCTTTCAGCAGGAAGTCCATAACGTCGTCGAATGCCTCCCGGATCTGTTCGTGCGTCCAACCTGTCTTGCCGGGCATATCCAGCGCATCGATGTGGGCATAGTAAAACGGACGTACGCAGATCGGCGCGGCGATGGACGCGCTGATCGCGAACAGCGCCAGCAGGATGGCTATGAAAATGGAGAACGGTTTTCTTGTCATATCAGTTTTTCGTATAGGCAGACGTGCGGATCAACACCTGTCCGGGCAGATAGAAGCCCCACATTGCAACGTTCGCAAAGCGCTGCAGCGCCTCGCCTCCGGCACCGGGCATATTGTGCAGCCCCACACAGAGGTCGCAGCAGAAGAACAGGGCAAGGCCGGCGGCAAACAGGATCCATTTGCGCTTCGGGTCGCGCTTTGCACAGCCGACCGCCTGCACGAGATTGCAGGCGAACAGAGTGATGTAGGCAGCGGCAAGCGCCTCCGTCAGGCCGAAGCCGTAGCTCGTATAGACGGCCAGGCCTGCGGCGATGGGCAGCAGGAACATCAGGATCCGGGCCCGGGAACCGTCCTTCACCTGCAGGCGGACGGCGTACAGGATCTGTACGCCCAGAAAGCAGGCGATGCCGGCAACGTACCAACGGTCCAGCACGAGCAGGAATATGTCCGCGATCATTGTGAGGATCAGCGCGAAGCTGACGGTCTTCTCGCGGAAATCCAGCGCGGACAGGGCCAGCAGCAGGATGGCGGCGAACTTCACCGGCGTGCTGTTTCCAACGCTGAAAAGGTCCATCCCCATGAAAACCAGGTATAAAACTGTTTCTGCTGCGATCAGCTTCTTCATCGTACATCCTCTGCTGATTTCATTGTAACACAGTTTTGCGTACAGCATGATTTTATAGTATAATAACTATAATTAACGAAAACGAACGATCGAGGAGGTTTGTGATCGATGGATATCATGGAACTGAAGGAACTGCGCAAGAAGCTGCATAAGACGCTGAACGGCCCCGCCCTGCCCGTCAATGTGGTGATCGACGCAGTGGACATCCTTGTCCGGGAAATGCAGAGCGGCGTATACGTCGACCTGCTCGGTGACTACGACGTAGGCGCCTATCCCGAACGGCTGTCCCTCACGACAAAACAGCTGGGCAGCAGAACGCTGATGAAGCGTCTGGAAGACGAACTGCCTCCTCTGGCCGAAACGCCGGAGCTGACCCGTCAGAGAGCGCCTCTGGGCGTGCTCCTGCACATCGCGGCAGGCAATACGGACGTACTGCCCGTCTTCACCGTGCTGGAAGGCCTCATTACAGGCAACATCAACATCGTCAAACTTCCTTCTCATGACGGCGGCCTCACGGAGAAGCTGGTCAACATCCTGATCCATCTCGAGCCCCGTCTGGAAGAGTATATCTATCTGATCAACACCCCGTCCTCCGACGTGGAGACGCTGAAGGCGCTGGCCGAGATGTCCAATGCCGTCGTAGTCTGGGGCGGCAACGATGCGGTCCGCGCGATCCGCTGCCTGACAGAACCCGATACGAAGATCATCGAGTGGGGCCACAAGCTGAGCTTCGCCTATCTGACCGGCGATTTCCTGCACTGGAACATCGATTCGGAACTCGAAGGCCTGGCGCGCCACATCTTCCGCACGCAGCAGCTGCTCACGTCCAGCTGCCAGGTCATCTATCTGGATACGGACGACCCCGATCTGCAGCAGCAGTTCTGCGCACGCTTCCTGCCGCTCATGGAGAAGGAATTCGAGACGGACCACGTCAACGAGAGCGAGATCACCCGCGACACGCTGAAGCGCTTTGCCGCCAGAAGAGAAGAAAGAGCGACCCTTCCGACGGAGAAAGAGTACAAAGCCGCGATGTGCCGGATCACCGCCTGCGAAGACCAGGCGCTGGAGACGTCCGACCGCTTCGGCCACGTGCTGGTCAAGCGCCTGCCCCGCGACGAGATCGTTTCGGTGCTTTCTCCCTACAACGGCTACCTGCATACGGCAGGCGTGCTGCAGGGCGATGCCCGCGTCCGCGAACTGCTGATCCGCGCAGGCGTCAACCGCATCACGAAGCTGTCCGACATGTCCAAGTACTTCAACGAGGAAGCGCACGACGGCATGTTCCCGCTCGCGCAATATACCCGCATCGTAGATATTCAGAAATAGCCTTTTCAGCGGCCCGGTACGGGCCGCTTTTTTTGCTTATGGAAACTTATCAGTATAAAGCATTCATTTCCTACCGGCACACGCCGCCGGACGAGGAGATCGCAAAGAAACTCCATACCGCCATCGAGACGTACTCCGTGCCGAAGGATATCCGCGAAAAACTGGGGATCTCCAGGATGGGGCGCGTGTTCCGCGACCAGGAAGAGCTACCCCTTTCCCAGGATCTCGGCGGCGACATCCGCGTTGCGCTCGAACACTCCGAATGGCTGATCGTCATCTGTTCGCCCCGCTATCTCGAATCCAAATGGTGCAACGCCGAACTGGACTACTTCATCGAACTGGGCAAGAGAGACCATATCCTGGCGGTCCTGGCAGAAGGGGAGCCGGATGAGGCTTTCCCGCCGCAGCTTCGTTTTATTGAGGTCGACGGCAGGCAGGTCGAACTCGAGCCTCTGGCGGCAGACGTGCGGGCGGCCACGACGGCCGAATCGCTGAAAAAGCTGAAGAATGAAAAACTGCGTATCCTCGCGCCCATGCTCGGGGTCAATTATGACCACCTGCGGCAGCGGGCCAGACGCCGCAGGAACCGCGTCATCGCCGGGACGGCGGCGGCCTGTTTCGCGCTGCTTTCGGGCTTTCTGGCTTACGCGGTCGTCAAGAACGTGCAGATCACGAAACAGAGGAATCTCGCGCTCGACAATCAGATGCAGCTTCTCGTGGAGCAGGCGAACCTGTCGTCCTCCTCGGGCAGCAAACTGCTGGCGACGAGTCAGCTGCTGGAGGCTGCAGACGTGCGGCAGTTCGTGGGCGACAAAAACGATACGGCTTTCCGCGCCGCGCTGGAATACGCGCTGTACAACGAAGAATTCGAACCTGTCCTTACGATAGACAACGACAACCGGCAATTCGATTCGCTCGTGTTCTCCCACAACGATAAGTATCTGCTCGGGATCACGAACCTGAATTCCGCCTGCCTGATCGACGCGACGACCGGAAAGATCCTGTCCACGGTCTCGCGCAGCGATCTCGGCCAGCTGGACAGCGTGGGCTTCACGGCTGACGACCGGTATTTCTACATGGTCGACTCCTGGTACGGGTTCGTTTCGCTGTACGACGTGCAGACCGGCGAACTGGCCGCTCAGTACGACGCTTCCGACGGCACCGCCTGGAACATTGCGGAGAAAGTATTTCCGCTGTCGGACGGACGCCTGATGATCGTCAAGCGTGACGTGCTGGTACTCTGGGACTATGAAAAGAACAGCGAAGAGGAGATCCTCGCCTGGGGAGACGGTACGGTCGAAAGTTATACGCAGGGGCTGATCGCCGAGCTTTCTCCGGATGAAAAGCGCGTCGCGATCGGTTCGCACGGCTGGGGCTCTGGCATGCGCATCGTAACGCTGGACGGAAAAGAAGAGGTCCCTCTGGAGCATGAACCGCAGCGGGGTTACTATGAACTGCGTTTCTCGGGCGACGGCAGCCGTCTGGCGGCAGTTTCGGGTACGCAGTGCGCGGCCTGGGACGCGAAGATGGGCCGGCTGCTCCTGACGCCGGAACGGGAGGACGACTGGCCGGAACACGTCGTGCTGAATGAAGACGGCAGCATCCTGCTGGTAATGACGTCATCCTATCTCGGTGCGCTCGAGGTGGACAGCGGGGCGGTCCTCTGGGAAAAAGAAGCGGATTCGAACGTCGTGACGGAAGCCTACCTTTCTCCGAACGGCAGGTACGTATGCGCTTCCGGCGGCATCAGCGGTATTTTCGATCTGCAGACGGGTGACATGCTCTGCGAAGAGGGCGGCACGGTCTTTTCCAGCGATTCCTCGAAGGTACTCGTGGGCACGTACGGCAGCAGCCCGGTCGTCCTGACGACGCCGGAGGCCTCCACCGCGACCCTGGAGAAGAGCTTTTCAGAGGAACTGTTCGAGATCCCGCGCTTTACCGAACCGGAAGGTATGATCACGGTCACGCTGCAGCACTTTGTAGGCGACTACTACACCACGCCGCCGGGCAACGCGAACCGGCAGTCGCAGGCGTTTACGAGCCCGGACTTAAAGTACGCGGCGCAGACGCATTACGACGGCTTCATCGAGACGTTCGACATCTCCGATCCGGACAACGTGAAGAATCTGGCGAGCCTGGCCGAGCACTGCTACAATTCGGTCACGGACGTGACGTTTTACGGCAGCCTGATGGCTTCGTGCGGCGGTTTCGATCCGCGGTGCGTACTGTTTGACCTTGAAAGCGGACAGATCCTGCACGTGCTGATGGGCGAAGGGTACTGCTGGGGCTGCGAATTCTCGCCGGACGGATCCAAGATCATCCTGCTGAGCGGGCGGGGCAGGCAGACCGCGTTCGTGTATTCCGTGGAAAGCGGCAATCTGCTGTACCGCTTCGACGCGAAAGAAGGCAGTCCGTTCGATACGGTAGGCTTCACGCCGGACGGCCGCAAAGCCGCTGCAGTCATGGAAGACGGAAGCGCCTGGGTCGGTACGCTGTATCCGACGATAGAAGAACTCGTCGAAGAGGCGAGAGAAAGATAAAAGGAGGCAAGACCATGGCTGAGATCCTGGTGGAGGTCACAAGAGGGCCGATCGTGGAGTCCCGTCATTACGGCGACGTAGCCGTATGCAACGGCAGGGGCGAGTTGATCGCATATATGGGAGACCCGGAATTCGTCACGTATATCCGGTCCGCCTGCAAACCCGTCCAGGCGCTGAACCGCTTTTGTTCGGGATCTGCGGAAAAGTGGGATTTCACGGAAAAAGAATACGCCATCATGTGTTCGTCGCACTACGGTGAACCGATGCATCAAGAGGTTATCCTCGGGCTGCTCGGCAAGATCGGCTGCAAGCTGGACGACCTTCATACGGGGACGCCGTATTCCATCCGTCCTGCCTATTACGAGCAGCAGCTTAAAGAGCATCACGTGCTGAAGCCGTACAATTCGGACTGTTCGGGCAAGCACTGCGGATTCCTTTCGGACTGCATCGCGAGCGGATATCCGAAGGAAGGGTATTACCGGCCGGATCATCCGGTGCAGAAAGACGTTCTGAAGATCGTCTCAGAAGTCGCGGACATTCCGGCGGAAGAGATCGCGATCGGAATCGACGGCTGCAGCGTGCCGGTCCACGGCATGCCGCTGCGCAACATGGCAAAAGCCTACGCGAGATTTTCGACGCCGGAAAATCTCCCCGAAAAGTACCGCAATGGAGCAAAGATCTTCGCGGACGCCATGAACGCGGAACCCGACATGCTCGCGGGACCCGGCGGATTCTGCACGGAATTCCTCCGCGCGACACACGGACGGTTCGTAGGCAAGCTCGGCGCGGAAGCGGTCTACTGTATCGGCGTTCGGGGCAAAGACCTCGGCATCGCCGTCAAGATCGAGGACGGTAACATGATGAGGCCGCTGTATCCGGCTGTGATGAGCGTGCTGGATCAGCTGGGCCTGCTGTCGGATGAGGAAAAAGATGCGCTGCGGCAGTTCATCGAGCTGCCTGTCATCAACGACCACGGTAACGTGGTCGGAAGCGTCCAGCCGGTATTCCGGCTCAACTTTACAGGCAAAGACTATTAAAAAAGAGCACGAAAAACGACCCGGAATGGGCCGTTTTTTCTTGGCGGACGACATAGGGCATACCACTTTAAAAATGGTAAATATTGATAATACGCCCATAATCTGATATCTTCTCTCCATATTAAGTCTTAATGTGTTTGAAAGGAGAAAACTATGGGTTGTTGGTTATCATTTCGGGGGTCATTGACGATTGAGCCTCCCATCACAAAAGAAGACAAAGAAAGTTATCGAATCTTTTCCAAGGAAGTCAGTTTTCCGGCAAATCCCAAAGCAAATTATATCGATCCCTGGTTCATCAACGATGAAGGGCGGTTAGAATGTTATGGGGTCAAATACTTTGAGCATGATCGATGGATGGAGTACATCTTCGAAAAGTTTTTTGAGCCGAAGGGCTATGAAGTACACGGTTCACTTCTTTATGCAGTGGATGGCAGCCAAACAGAATGGAGCGTTCTGAGATACGATAACGGTAAGGTATTTCATGTCCGTATGGAAGAGATTCACGTTGATCTTGACTTTTGGCAGATGGGTGCCAAATATGCGAGAGAACAGATGGCAAAACGATTAGATGTTAACGATGGGTCAATAATACGGTATGAAAAAGTTGAGTTGACGCCGGAATCGTATGGGGGACTATTTGAAACGTAAGCCATGGATGAGAAAAGCGAAAGAAATGTCAGCATTGCTAATGATATTGACGGAAGCAGCATCGTTATCATCAACGATATTAGATTCAGGGGAAAGGCCTGGGATGAATGGGATGAGATTGAAGAGTATCCAAAACAATATGTTGGTGAGTGTTATGAAATTCTTGAAACAAGTGAGGTGATTTATGTTGGAAACGATTTTCCGGATGAATATGTAGGTTCCGAATATACAGCACATCTATGGAAAGAAGAAAAGCGCGCAAAAGCCAATGCGATACAGGGTATTCCTGAAATAATCAGAATAGCAGGCTGTAAAAAAATCGTTACAAATGAAAAAGACAAGCATTTGAAAGATGCTTACCTTGGCTGGGCTATATACAAAACAAAGTTTGCCTTACCAAAATACGTCCAACAATTTGGAGAATATAAACATGTAGGATATAAACTGTATTATGCAGATTTGCTTGTAAGAACAGAGAGCAACGGGACATTGTGGTTATATGACATCATCCATATAACAAAAAAGAAAGCATAAAATAAGAGAGAGGCTGCACCCCCGCTTAAGCATTCGCCGTACGGTATTCGTGCTCACCTCTCTCTTTTGGCGGACGACATGGGACTCGAACCCACGAGGCCTTTCAGCCCTACTCGCTTTCCAGGCGAGCTCCTTAGCCACTCGGTCAATCGTCCGTGCTAAACTCTTTGCCCTGATTCAGTTCGCCTGAATATATTATAACACCGCCCGCCAAAAAGCAAGCAGTTTATTTTGCTTTCTGTTTGTAGTATACTTTTTGTGCTGAAAAAGCAGGCAGATTTGAGAGAAGAAAGCGAGAAAAGAGAATGAAGTACACCTTTAAAACATCCGGTACGTGCTCCACGCAGATCAACTTCGATCTGACGGACGGCATCGTCCGCGACGTATCTTTTGTGCGCGGCTGCGACGGCAATCTGAAGGCCATCGGCAAGCTCGTGGAGGGTCATGAAGCGCAGGAGATCATCGATATCCTGAAGGGCAACACCTGCGGCTACAAATCCACGTCCTGCGGAGATCAGCTGGCGATCGCCCTGGAGCAGGCTCTGGCGCATCAGGCGGAGTAGGGAAGCGAGGTATCCCATGAAAGAATTCTACGAAATGCAGATCGCAGGCCTCACGAGGAAGCTGCCCATCTGCAAGCTCACCCAGGATCTGTGCATCGCGGGGTTCGTCATTTTCGGCGATCCTGAACTGACGGTCGCCGCAGCCGGCGAACTGGTCAAACAGATGCCCGAGCACGATTACATGATCACGGCCGAAGCGAAGGGTATCCCCCTCATCCACGAGATGGCGCGCCAGGCCGGCGAGAAGAAGTACATCCTGGCCAGAAAAGCGGAGAAGGTCTACATGAGAGACGTGTTCCACGTGACGGTCAATTCCATCACGACGCGTTTCCAGCAGACGCTGTATCTGGACGGTGCGGATGCCGCTCTCATGAAGGGCAAGAAGATCCTCGTCGTGGACGACGTCATCTCCACAGGCGAGTCCCTGCGCGCGATCGAAGCGCTGGTCGAGGCGGCCGGCGGTACGGTCTGCGGCCGCATGACTATCCTGGCTGAAGGCGAAGCTGCCGACAGGGACGACATCATTTATCTGGAAAAGCTGCCCATGTTCGACAGCGAAGGAGAACCCCTTGACTGAAAAGGGGAGCTCCGGCAACCGGGTCGAACGGCGCGGAGAGCGGGTCATCAAGACGTTCGCCTCCCGCATGGGGTTCGTCCGGGAGCAGGGCATTTATGAAAAATTAAAAGGAACCGGTCTTGTGCCGACGATGCTGTCGGCGCAGGACGGGGTCATCGAAACGCAGTACGAAGAAGGCCGGAATTTCTATGAGGTCTTTCAGGAGGCCGGAGCGGATCCGGAAAAGCAGGCTGCGTGTTTTGAGCTGTTCTTTTCCTGGTACCGCCGTTATCGCGAGGCGACAAACATCTCGATCGGTACGACAAGTTTCCGGGATTTTGTGCTGCAGGGAGAAAAGCTTCTCTGCCTGGATCTGGAACACTGCTGCCCGGGATCCGCAGAAGAGGACATCGCAAGGATCGCCTGCGAGATTGCCCTGTATCCCAAAGGGTATACTGCGGCGGGCATCGCCAGCGCGAAGCTCTTCATCTGCGTCGGCGCCAATTTCCTGAACTGGCAGCCGGAGACGCTGGCGAAGGCCGTTCCTCCCGCGGCGAAGGAAGTCGAAGACCGGTACGGATTAAAGAACCATCCCGGCATGGCTCTGTACATGGCTGCCTATTTCACGACGGCCGGCGCGGTCCTGGCCGGCGGACAGTCGTCCCGCATGCACCAGGATAAACGTCAGATGGAAGTGGACGGGCGCACGATGCTGGAGGCTTCCACAGCCCTTATCGCCGCCATGCCGCAGCGCATGATCTCGATCTCCGCTGACGACAGCGCGGAGTTTCCCGGCTTCGAGGTGATCCGCGACGAACGCGCGGACGTGGGACCTCTGGAAGGCATCACCCGCTGCCTGCAGGCCAGCCGCCAGCCATGGACGCTGTTCCTGACCTGCGACATGCCGCTGCTGACAGACAAGCTGCTGCGCCTGTTCCTGAGCTATCCGAAGGAGGACGCGGACGCGTGCATGTTCGAGTCGGAAGGGCGCCTGCAGACGTTCCCGCTGCTGCTGCGGACGGAGAACGCGGTGCGCGCGATGACCGAGGCGGCAGCGCTGGACGAAAGGAAAGTGCAGGACGCTATCGGAAAGCGGCTGAAGATCAAGGTCATAAAGGCGGAAGACTTCCAGTCCTTTGCCCCGCGTATGCTTTGGAATGTCAATACACCGGAAGATTATAAGGAGATCACGGAATAATGGAAAAGATCCTTGTCATCAATCCCGGAAGCACCTCGTCGAAGATCGCCGTCTACGAAGGCGAAACGCAGGTCTTTCTGGAGAATATCAGTCATCCGAACGAAGAGCTCGCGGTCTATCCGACGACCTACGACCAGCTGCAGTACCGCATCGACGCGATCGCAGAGACCCTGAAAAAGGCCGGCATTCCGGCTGACTCCTTCGATTGCGTCATGGGAAGAGGCGGCGGCATCGCGCGCCTTGCGACCGGCGGGTATGAGGTGAATCAGGCGCTGATGGATTCCGCGAAGGATCATCCGCTGTTCGACCACGTGTCCAACATCGGCGCTGCCCTGGCCTATCATTTCGCGCAGGCTTCGGGCTGCAAGGCCTATATCTACGACGCGGTCAGCGCTGAGACGATGATTCCGGAAGCGAAGATCCTGGGCATGGATCACATGGAGCGCACCAGCCTGTGCCACGTGCTGAACGCGCGTGCCATGAGCATCAAATACGCGAAGGAGCAGGGCAAAAAATACGAGGATATGAACCTGATCGTCGCGCACATGGGCGGCGGCATCACCGTGTCGGCCCACTGCCACGGACGTATCATCGACAACGTCCGCGACGACGAAGGCCCGATGTCTCCGACAAGGAGCGGCGCGGTGAGCGTGCAGAAGGTCGTGGATCTGTGTTTCAGCGGTAAATACAACTACGAAGAGATGACGAAAAAGACCCGCGGCGACGCAGGCCTCGTCAATCTGCTCGGTACGCACAACGCGCGCGAAGTCGAACGGCGCATCGGCGAAGGCGACGCCTACGCGAAGCTCGTGTATGACGCCATGGGCTACCAGGTCGCCAAATACGCGGCCATGATGGCCGGCAGCTTTACCGAGCCGGTGGACGCGGTCATCCTCACCGGCGGCATCGCCCATTCGAAGATGCTGACCGGGGTCATCCGCGAGCATCTGGAACACACGTTCAACGTCGTGATCATGCCCGGCGAGAACGAAATGGAGGCGCTCGCGTTCGGCGGTCTGCGCATCCTGCGCGGCGAAGAGGCTGCGAACCCCGCATACGTATAGCAGGAGGACTGTTCATGGACCGCTGTACTTACGACGCTTACGTCAAGATCCTGAATGCCGAACTCGTGCCGGCCATGGGCTGCACCGATCCCATCGTCATCGCGTATTGCTGCGCGAAGGCGAAAGAGGCGCTCGGCTGCATGCCCGAAAAGCTGGACCTGTACGTGAGCGGCAACCTTGTTAAGAATGCGAAATGCGTGGTCGTGCCCGGCACAGGCGGCCTGATCGGCATGAAGGCTGCGGCGGCGGCAGGCCTCGTGGGCGGCGACCCTTCCGTGGCGCTGGAAGTCCTGTCTTCCCTGACACCTGAGATGCGTCCCGCAATTCTGAATTATATGGAAACTGCAGAGATCGACCTTCTGCCGACTGACGGTAAGGAATCTCTGGAGGTCATTGCGGAAGTCTTTGGCGGCGGTCACAGCGCGAAGTGCCGCATCGCCCGCAGCTATTCCAACGTCGTGCTGCTGGAAAAGGACGGAGCGATCCTGGAAGAGGCGGAACTGTCCGACAGTCCCGGCGGAGGCATCGACAAGAGCGTCCTGAAGGTCGCGGACATCGTTGAATTCGCGAAAACCGTCGATCTTTCCGAAGTGGAAGACGTCCTGAAACGCCAGGTCGAATACAATATGGCTGCATCGAAAGCCGGGTTCGAAGGCGACTGGGGCGGCTGCGTCGGCAAGACTATTTTAAAGAGCCGTCCTGCGGATATCCGTACGAAGGCGGTCGCGTCTGCTGCGGCAGGCATCGACGCCCGCATGGGCGGGTGTACGGTGCCCATCATCATCATTGCGGGCAGCGGCGATCAGGGCCTGACCGCGAGCATCCCCGTCATCACGTACGCGAAAGAGCTCGGAAAGAGTGAAGAAGAGATGCTGCGCGCGCTGATCGTCGCAGATCTCGTCGGCATCGAAGAACGTTTTTATACCGGCACGATGAGCGCCTATTGCGGCTGCCTTTGCGCAGCGTCCGGCGCCGGAGCCGGTATCGCCTTCCTGGAAGGCATGGATGCGGAACAGATCTGCCGCGTCGTCATCAACGGCCTGGGCATGCTGCCCGGCATGATCTGCGATGGGGCAAAACCTGCCTGCGCGGGCAAGGCAGCCATGGGCATCGAGTCCATGCTGCTGGCAGTCGATCTCGTCAAGGCCGGCGCAGGGTTTTCCGGAGGCGACGGCATCCTGTTTGCCGACGCGGACGAAACGATACGCGCCGTCGGCAGAGTCGCGGCAGAGGGCATGCGCGAAACGGATAAAGTCATTCAGGATATTATGCTGCAGTAAAGGAGGAAGCCATGGAGAACGAAAGCATCAAGACGTTGCTTACCAGAAGAAGCGTCAGAAAGTATAAGCCGGACCACATCACGGAAGAAGAGATGGAAGCGATCCTTGAAGCGGGAAAGTACGCGCCGACCGGCAAGGGCACGCAGTGCACGAAGTTCGTCGTCATCCGCAACAAGGCAGTGCGCGATAAGCTGTCTGCCATGAACGCGGAGATCATGGGGTCAAACGGCGATCCGTTCTACGGTGCGCCTGACGTGATCGCGGTGTTCGCCAACAGCGCAGCCAGCGGCACCTGGGTCGAAGACGGCGCGCTTGCCATGGGCAACCTGATGAATGCGGCCCATGCGCTCGGCGTGGCGTCCTGCTGGATCCACAGAGCCCGTCAGACGTTCGACAGCCCCGAAGGCAGGGCGATGGCGACCGCCTGGGGCTTGCCCGAGAGCTACGAGGGTATCGGCTACTGCATCCTTGGCTATGCGGACGGGGAAGAACCCCAGCCGAAGCCCAGGAAAGAGGATTTCGTCGTCTATGTTGACTAACGTGTGACGGGATTGTTAATTTTGTGTGACAGGCCCTGCAGGGCCTGTTTTTTTTGTCCGGGTATGGTACAATTACGCCATGAAGAAGATTATGATTTTCAGCCTCTGCCTCGCGCTCATCGTCGCGCTGGCATGCGGCTGCACAAAACCCGATAACGGCGCCTCCGAAGAGCCCGTTCCGCAGGAAGAGACCGATCCCGAAGACGAGGTCGTATCCATTACGCTCGGACAGCTCAAGGAATTCGCCAATACCGATTCTTCCATGTGGGAACTGCTGCAGGATATGTTGCCGAATCTGATCGTATACCGCTCTGCGGGAGGCGTGTTCCAGTATGCGCCGATCGACCGCAGTCTGCCCCAATCCGATTACGATTGGAACAATCTGGTGGAGGTGAACGAATCACCCCGCGAGGTGAAATATGTCGTGGACGGAGAAACGGTCTCCATCAAGGGGATCGACGTATCCACGTACCAGGGCGACATCGAATGGGACAAAGTGGCCGCTTCCGGCGTCAAGTTCGTTTTCATCCGGCTCGGTTACCGCGGCTATGAGAGCGGACTGCTCGTCCGCGACGACCGCTTCGAGCAGAACATCCAGGGCGCGCTCAGCAACAACATCGCGGTCGGCGTCTACTTCGTGACCCAGGCCGTCAGCGTGGAGGAAGCAGTGGAAGAAGCGCAGTTCGTCATGGAGAACATCCGTCCGTACAACGTCACGTGGCCCATCGTGCTCGACATCGAAGACGCGGCCAGCGCGACGGCCAGAACGGCGGACCTGACCCAGCAGCAGCGCACCGACCACGCCATCGCCTTCTGCGAGACAATCAAGGAGAACGGCTACACGCCCATGCTGTACTGCAACATCCGCTGGTTCATCGAGAAACTCGATATCTCGCGGATCACGGAGTACGACAAGTGGTTTGCCCAGTACTTCCACAAGCCGTTCTTCCCGTACGCGTTCCAGATCTGGCAGTACAGCAGCACCGGGGAGATCGAGGGCATCAAGGGGAACGTCGATTACGACATCAGTTTCATCGATTACGGCAACCGTACGGAAGAGGCGGGGGAGTAAGCCGTATCAATATTTAAAAGGGAAAGAAAGGATTGGAAATGGAGTACAAAAGACTTTACAAGTCCTCTACGGACAAAGCGATCTTCGGCGTATGCGGGGGCATCGCCGAGTATTTCGGGATCGATTCTCTGATCGTCCGGCTCGTGCTGGTCCTGTTTACGCTGGCATTCGGCGCAGGACTGCTGTTTTACATCATTGCGGCACTGATCATGCCCAAACGGCCGGAAGACGGCGGTCCCCAGGTTTACGAACAGCCTGCCCAGCCCGGCGCCTATAACGCAGGCGGCACGACGTACGTCAACCGTGCGTCTTATCAGGAACCCATGCCGCAGGAAGTCACCCGCAGCGCGGTGCCGCAGGAAGTGCCTGCAGCGGAGCCGGCCGCGGAACCGGTCGAAGCGGCAGAGCCGGCTGACCCTGTCAGCGCAGCCTGGGCAAGGGAACGCGAAACGCAGGAAACGCGCGGCGCAGCAGCCGGAGCCCTGAAGGAAGAACCCAAAGCAGAGCCGAAGGCGGAACCCAAGACCGAGCCGAAAGCCGCACCTGCGCCCGGGGAGCCTCAGGCGAAAAGGTCCTATCAGGCCTATGAAACCTATCAGCAGCCCCGTCAGAACGCGCAGAAAGTCAGCGGCCAGACGTCCGGAAACGGCGATCATACGCGTACGGTATTGGGTCTCATCCTGATCCTGATCGGCATCTTCGTGCTCATCAGAGTCTTTCTGCCATACTTCGATGTGCGCATCCTGTTTGCTGTCTGCGTCATCGTTGCAGGAGGCCTCCTGATCGCGAAAAAGAAATAATATCACTTTATGGAGACCGGAAAGAAGGATCTGAGAACAAAACTGTGCTACGGGGCAGGCTATCTGCCGGACCCGTGCTTTTACCAATTCATCGCAACGTTCCAGATCGTCTTTCTGACCGGCGTCGTGGGATTGACCCCTGCGGCAGCCGGTACGATCTCTTCGCTCACGATCATGGCGGACGCCGTGTTCAGTCTTTTTGTGGGCAAATGGTCCGACAATTTAAGGAGCCGCTTCGGCAGGAGGCGGCCCTTTTTGCTTGCCGTTTCCTTCGTAATGCCCCTGGCGTTCGCGATGATGTTCCGCACGGCAGGCGGCAGCGATACCGCGAAGTTCTGGTATTACATGCTGTGGGGTTTCGTGTTCTGGATCGGGTATGCGGTCTTTTTCGTGTGCTACGTGGCGCTCGGTGCGGACGTGGCGACGGACTATGAAGACCGTATCCTGCTGAACAGTTATACCAGACTGTTCACCTTGGGCGGCGCGGTGCTTGGTACGGCGCTCCCGCTGACGGCCATAGGCGCGCTGACGGCTCGCGGCATGGAAGATAAAAACGCCTGGGCGCTGTTTGCGGCGCTTCTGGCGGCGCTCGTCATGGCGTGCAGCCTATTATGCTGGCGCGCGACAAGAGGCTGTGAACGGCCGGTCTTCGAAGAGCCGGAATCCCAGGGGCTGAAAGGCTTTTTAACGGACTGCCGCCAGCTGCTGACGCTCAGTCCGTACCGCAAGATCATCGCGTCCAAGATCGCGAGCGGCCTCGCGTACGCGTTCTTTACGGGCACGCTCATCTTCTACATGCAGTACGTGCTGCAGATCGATACTCGTTTCTCGTCTGTCATCTATCTGCTTTCCAACATACTGAGCCTCGTTCTGCTGCCGTTTATCGCCGGCATGAGTTTGAAGATCGGCAAGCGCAAGTACATGGCTTATGCGGAATTCGTCACGGCAGTCTTGAGCGTGCTGCTGGCGCTCACCGGCGTCCGTTCCAGAACGCTGCTCATTCTGTACGTCGTTGTATACATTTTCGGACAGGCGAGTTTCTGGCAGATCTGCAACACGAATCTGTACGACATCTCCGACCTGGACGAATACCGCTTCGGCGTGCGCCGCGAGGGCAACATCATGGCGCTGCAGAGCTTTATCAATACCTGCTTCACGTCGCTCGACCTGAAGATCCTGAGCATCCTGCTGACCGTCTCCGGCTTTTCCGCTACGGCAGCCGTGCAGAGCGAAACGGCGCTGCGCATGCTGAAGGTCATGTTCCTGTGGCTCCCCGCAGCCGGTGCGCTGATGGCAGGAGTGTTCATGCTCCTGTACCGGGTCAATAAAGAAGATTTCATCCTGCTGAAGGAGGCGCTGTACCGGCGTCATCAGGGCATGGAAGAGATGACGGAAGAGGAAACGGCAAGGATCGAGGGCATGTTCCGGTAATGGCAGAACAGAAGAAGACAAGCGCCCTGCGCAGATATATTTCATACGGAACGGGTTTCCTGGGAGACGCGCTGTATTATCAGTTCATCACCACGTATCTGCTCGTCTTTCTCACCGGTCCGGCAGGCCTGAGTCCGAAAGACGCCGGGACCATCGGCAGCATCATCGTGCTGGCGGACGCCGTCGGCTCTCTTTTCGTCGGCCGCATTACGGACGGACTGAAATGCAGATACGGCAGAAGACGCCCCGTCCTGCTGTTTTCGGCCTTTGTCCTGCCGCTCATCTTTTTCCTGCTGTTCCTCACAGTCGGCGGCAGCGACGGGCAGAAAGTCGTCTATTACACGGCCATGGGGCTGCTGTTCTATTCTTTCTTCATTCTGTATTACGTGTCCCAGACCGCTTTCGGCGCGGATATCTCGGAAGGATACGACGATTCCATCAAGATGAATTCCGTCGTATCGTTCATCACGAATCTCGGCACGTTCGCCTGTCTTGCCATGCCTCTGCCCGTCATCAAGTGGCTGCAGAGCCGCGGCATGACACCGTCCCATTCCTGGTCCGCTTTTGCGGCCGGCATGAGCACGATCGTGTTCTGCGGCATCCTGTTCTGCTGGAATGAGACGCGCGGCAGGGAAAAGCTCGGCGTCGTCGACACGAAGTCCCAGAGCTGGCGCGAGATGCTCAGCGACTATAAGGAACTGCTGCACATCAAACCTTACCGCCGGCTGATCGAGACGAAATTCACCCTGAATTTCTGCTACACGATCTATTCCAGCTCCATGGTGTTCTTCATCACGTACTGCATCGGCGGCAATCACGAGGCGGTCACGAGTCTGGCCTATACGTTCAATACGATCCTGGGATTTGCCGTCATTCCCGTGGTCACAGGCATCGCTCTGAAGTTCGGCAAACGCAACATGACGATGATGACGTCGGTCGTCTACGGGATCGCCGGCATCGTACTGTATCTGATCGGTATCCGCAGCGTGCCTCTGCTGCTGCTCTACGTGCTCGCGCATTCCATCGGCACGCACGGTTTCTGGCAGCTGTTCTCCACGAATCTGTACGACGTGGCGGATCTCGACGAATACTGCAGCGGCAGGAGGCGGGAAGGCAACATCGTCGGCCTGCAGAGCTTCCTGTGCGGCATCTCGGTCTCGCTCACCGTGCGCGTCCTGACTCTGCTTTTAGACAGCACGGGTTTCGACGGCAGCGCGGCTGTGCAGAACGATGCATCGCTGAAAATGCTTGCAATCTGCTTCGTCCTGCTGCCCGGCATCGTCAGCATCCTGGGCGCGCTGTGCATGTCCCTGTATAAGGTCGACCGGAAGGGTCACAAGCTAGTACGGGAAGCGCTGAGCCGCAGAAGGCTGGGAGACGCTCCGCTGTCGGAAGAGGAGACAGAAATTATTGAAGCCATGCTGCGCTGAATATTGTTAAATGGAAAACAATTCCGCGGCAGATGTGATATACTATATCCAAATGGATGATATGCCGCGCAGCTGCGCGGAGTTTGAGGAGGACGAATATGAAATTTTCCAGCAAGATCCAGAGATGCGGTCTTTCCCCGATCCGCAAGTTCTATCCGTACCAGGTAGAATGCCAGAAGAAGGGAATCAAGATCTATCATCTGAACATCGGCCAGCCCGACATCAAGACCCCCGAGTCTTATTTCGAGACGGTCCGCAACTTCAGCGCACCCGTTCTGGAGTACGCACCTTCCCCGGGTATCCCTGTGACCATCAAGAAGGTCGAGGATTACTACAGAAGCATCGGCATGCAGATCGATCCCGGCGACGTGGTCATCACGGCCGGCGGCAGCGAAGCCATTACTTTCTCGATGGAAGTTATCCTGGATGACGGCGACGAGATCCTGATCCCGGAACCCTTCTATCCCAACTACAAGACCTTTATCTACAATACCGGCGCAGATATCGTAGCCATCCCGACCACCGCGGAAGAAGGCTATCACTATGCGGATCTGGACCGCCTCGAAGCGGCAGTTACCCCGAATACCCGCGCCATCATGTTCACGAACCCCGGCAACCCGACCGGCGTCGTTCTGACCGCGGATGAGCGCAGACTGATCGCTGACTTCGCAAAGAAGCACGATCTGTGGATCATCGCCGACGAAGTTTACAGAGAATTCACCTACAACGGCGAGGCGCTGGCTACCATGGGCACCATGGAGGACATCTGGGACAGACTGATCATCATCGACTCCGTCTCCAAGAGATTCTCCGCCTGCGGCGCAAGAGTCGGTTCCGTCGTCTGCAAGAACAAGGAATTCCAGGCCGAATTCATGAAGCTCCTGCAGGCCAGACTGTCCGTTCCCACGCTGGACCAGCTGGCATCCGCTTCCCTGTACGACGTCGATCCGCAGTACTTCAAGGACGTCAACGAAGAGTACAAGAAGAGAAGAGACACCGTTTACTCCGAACTGATGAAGATCCCCGGCATCGTCTGCAAAGAACCGCAGGGCGCGTTCTATATGATGGTCAAGATGCCCGTCGACGATTCGGAGAAGTTCCTGATCTGGCTGCTGACCGAGTTCAACGACAACAACGAGACGGTCATGTACGCTCCGGCCGGCGGCTTCTACAAGACCCCGGGCGCAGGCATCGACGAGATGCGTATCGCGTACATCCTGAACTGCGACGACCTGAAGAGAGCGATCCAGCTGCTCGGCATGGGCATCGCGAAGTACAACGCGAGATAAAAAGCAGATTCCCCGAAAGGCCGAAGCCTTGCGCTTCGGCCTTTTTTTGTTTATCATAAAACCATGAAGGATCTGTTTCAGGAAAAATTCAAGGAATACCGGACTTTAGGGCCGGTCGTTCCCGAGGCGCGCAAATGGCTGGAGGACTCCAATCTCTGGATGCTTCTCTATACCGTGCTGTGCCAGCGGGGCGTCCGTATCGAAAAAAAGACGCTCGTGAACATCCTGTCCGGACAGATCCTCGAAAACGTCAACATCGATCTGTACGGGTTCTGTTTCCGTCTGAGAGACGTGTATCGCGATATGATCAGCTGCGTCGAGATGCAGGCGACGCTGAACACAAGGATGCTGGACGGCTGGTATCAGGACCTGCTGGAACCGGACGGACCCGTCCACAGAAAGGATAATGCCGTCGTGTACGACATCGGCTTTATCCCCTGCCATTTCAACGAGATCTCCGAACGCATGGACCGCCTGCTCAAGGCGATGGATACCGTGCAGGACGGCGCGCTGAAGGCCGCAGAGCTGCAGATGGGCATCATCAATATCTATGCGTACGGCCAGGATTCCATCACGATGGCGCTGCTGGCGGCTGCATACGCGCTGCTGGAAGCGGGCATTCCTCTGCCTTCGTATCCGGTGAGCGAGGACGAATACCGCAGGCTGATGTCTTCCTGCATCAATGACGGCAACGAAGAGCCGTTCTGCAGCATGCATTACCGCAGCCTGGTCAACCGGCTGGAGACCGTCATCCAGGTGTACCGCGAGGCTGAAGAATGAATATCCCTGAGATCAAAGATCTTTTACTGAACTATACCGACGAAGACCGCGTGTTCGAATACGAACCCATGGATCTTCATACGAGTTTCCGCTGCGGTGGCGCAGCGGACCTTTTTGTGACCCCGGGCAGTCTGGGCGAACTCATGAACGTGCTCGATCTGGTGCGTTCGCAAGGCGTGCCGTTCATGCTTCTTGGCAACGGCAGCAACGTGCTGTTTAAAGACGGCGGCTATCACGGCGTCGTCATCCGCATCGGGGAGGGTCTGGACCGCGTGCGTTTCGAGGGTCAGACCGTGTTCGCGGAGCCCGGCATCAGCCTGGCGAAACTGTCGAAGATGGCGGCGGCGGAAGGGCTTTCCGGCCTTGAATTCGCCTGCGGCATCCCCGGATCGCTGGGCGGCGCGGTCTTCATGAACGCAGGCGCTTACGGCGGAGAGATGAAGGACGTGCTGCTGTCCGTGGCGTCCGTTAACGGACACGGCATGATGAAGGACCGCAAGGCGGAAGACTGCGGCCTTGGTTACCGGCACAGCATCTTTATGGAAAACGGCGAGACGATCCTGGGGGTAAAATTATTCTTGAGGCCGGGCCTTCGCAGCGAGATCGAGGAGACGATGCGCGACTATAACCAGAGGCGCAACAGCAAACAGCCGGTGCACCTGCCCTCTGCGGGCAGCTTTTTCAAGCGCCCGGAAGGGTATTTTGCCGGCAAGCTGATCGAAGACGCGGGCTTGAAAGGCCTGCAGGTCGGCGGAGCTCAGGTAAGTCCCATGCACGCGGGCTTCCTCGTGAATAACGGCGGCGCGACGGCGTCCGACGTCATCGACCTGATGCGCGTCGTACAGGAAACGGTGATGGACAAGTTCGGCGTGATGCTCGAACCGGAGGTAAGGATCGTTGGAGAGTAAACTGCGCTTCGATCTGCATACGCATACCGTGTACAGCCACGGCAAAGGAGACATCGAGGATAACTGGGTGGCGGCCAAGGCGGCAGGCCTCGAGACGCTCGGCATCTCCGATCACGGGCCGGGTCACATCGGCTTCGGCCTGAAACCGGAGAAGATCCCCGAAATGAAACTGAAAGCGCGGGCGCTGGCGATGCGCGCCTCGAAAGAAGGCGGGCCGGCCGTGCTCATCGGCGTGGAAGCGAACATCATCAACCCGGACGGGCAGCTCGACATGACCTCTGAGCAGCTCGCGGAGCTGGATTTCGTCATCGCGGGTTATCATTTCGGCACGATCGGCAAAGCACCGGTGCGGGCAGGATTGATGCACGCGACAGGTTTCGTGTTCAGCCACACGGGTCTTTCTGCCGCGCGGCAGCGGGATTACAACACGATGCTTGTGGTAAAAGCCCTGGAAAACAACAAGATCCGCATTTTGAGCCATCCCGGTGCGAAAGCGGATTTCGATATCCCCGCCATCGCGAAAGCCTGCGAAAAGAGCGGCACATGGATGGAGATCAACAACCGCCACGGCTGCCTGACGGTCGAGGGTATCAAGCAGGCGGCGAAATACGACGTTACGTTCATCATCGGCAGCGACGCGCACGTGCCGGGAGACGTCGGTAAATACGAAGAGGCGCTGCGCAGAGCCGTCGAAGCAGGGCTCGATCTGAAACGCATCGTGAATCTGAGACAGGAGTAGGGCATGGAAGTCATCATCATCACAGGATTATCCGGCGCAGGCAAATCCCAGGCAGTCAACTGCATGGAAGACCTGGGCTACTACTGCATCGACAACATGCCGCCGCGGCTGATCCGCGAATTTCTGAGCCTCGCGGAAAACGGTTCCGCAGACATCGACAAGGCCGCGTTCGTCGTGGATATCCGTCAGAGGAACTTCTTCGAGGACCTGAAGGATTGTCTGGAAAATCTGCGCAAAGAGGGGACGGAATACAAGATCATGTTCCTGGAAGCCTCGGACCGTACGCTCGTGCGCCGCTACAAGGAGACGCGCCGCAGCCACCCGATGGACAAGACAAACATCCAGAAGGGCATCCAGAGCGAACGTGAAAAGCTGGCCGACATCCGCAAGCAGGCGTCGTACATCATCGATACGTCCAGCTTCAAAACGGCCGATCTGAACGAGGAGATCAAGCAGCTGCTGAACCCCGGCGAGCGCGTGGACAGCTTCGCGATCACGGTAGAGAGCTTCGGCTTCAAGCACGGCATCCCGCAGGAAGCGGACTGGGTGCTCGACGCGCGTTTCCTGCCGAACCCGTTCTATCTGGCCAGTCTGAAAAAGCTTACCGGCAACAACCAGAAAGTGCGCAACTACGTCATGAAGAACGAACTGGCGAAGGACTTCGTGGCCCGTGTCGTCGGCCTCGCGATCGACACGATCCCCGGCTACACGAAGGAAGGCAAATACAGCCTGACCATCGCGATCGGCTGCACGGGCGGCCAGCACAGGAGCGTTGCATGCGTCAACGAAGTAGCAGAACACTTCCGCGAACTGGGCAAACACGTGATGGTCATCCATCGCGATCTGTGATAAAATTAGATTTAGTGAGTTAGTGCTCGGACCAATATTCAACGCTCGTCAACACTTTGTTCGCTTCGCTCACGCGTTAGCGATTTCCTCGCTTATGAATATTGGCTCCTCGCATTTACTGACATAATTTCTATCATTGTTCTATTTATCTATGATATAAAAAGGAGTAAAAACTATGGACAAACTGATCATCTCCTGCTGCATCTGCGGCGCGGAAGTCACCAAGGAGAACAATCCTGCCGTTCCTTACACCGTAGAAGAGATCGCCCGCGAAGCGAAGTCCGCCTATGACGCCGGCGCAGCCCTCATCCATCTGCACGTCAGATGGGACGACGGCACCCCGACCCAGGACAAGGGTAGATTCCAGGAATGCGTCGACGCCATCCGCAAGGTATGCCCCGACGTCATCATCCAGCCCTCCACCGGCGGCGCTGTCGGTATGACCGACCTCGAAAGACTGCAGTCCACCGAGATCGTTCCGACCCCGGAAATGGCCACGCTTGACTGCGGTACCTGCAACTTCGGCGGAGACGAGATCTTCATCAATACCGATAACACCATCAACAACTTCGGTGACATCATGAAGGAAAGAGGCATCAAGCCCGAGTGTGAAGTCTTCGACAAGGGCATGATCGACCTGGCTCTGAAGGCCGCAAAGAAGGGTCACATCGACTATCCGATCCACTTCGATTTCGTTCTGGGCGTTCAGATGACCGCTACCGTCCGCGACCTGGTCTTCATGGCCACGTCCATTCCCGCAGGCTGCACCTGGACCGCGACCGGCATCGGCCGCACCTCCTGGGACATCGCCGCTGCCACCATCGCGATGGGCGGCCACGTCAGAGTCGGTTTCGAGGACAACGTCTATATGTCCAAGGGCGTCCTGGCCAAGTCCAACGGCGAGATGGTCGAAAGAGTCGTCCAGATGGCCAAGCTGATGAACCGCGAAGTCGCCACCCCGGCAGAAGCCAGAGAGATCCTCGGCCTGAAGCCGCTGGAAGCGTAAGCATACAGTTTCATAAGACATGATGCCCCGGAGGATCTCCTCCGGGGTTTTCTTTCGCTTGTGATTGCATAAAAACTTTGCAAAAACGCCAAAAAATACGAAATTATGCAAATCAACCCCTTGACTATTCATTTTTATGCATTATAATATACACATCAGCTGAAGAAAAACACCTATTACACAGAAGGAAAACAAATCGTATAGAAGGAGAAATAAAATGAAAAAATTTGCAGCGATCGTAATGGTAGTACTTCTCATGTTCTCACTGGCAGCCTGCTCTTCCGGCAGCGGTGGCGGCGGTGGCGAAGAAGCAGGTGAAGCATCCCTCACACTGACCCCGGGCAAGCTGTCCGTGGCCATCTCCCCGGACTTTGCGCCGATGGAATTCGTCGACACCTCGAAATCCGGTCAGGAACAGTACGTAGGTTTCGACGTCATGCTGGCGAAGTTCATCGCGGAAGAGATGGAATGCGAGCTGGTCATCGAACCCATGAGCTTCGACGCCTGCCAGGCGGCAGTCCAGACGCACTCCGTCGACATGTCCATCTCCGGCTTCTCCTACACGGACGAGCGTGCTGAGAACTTCGCGCTGTCCGATTACTACTACGCCGGCGACAATGAGACCGAACAGACCATCATCGTTCTGGCCGAGAATGCGGGCAAGTGGACAAAGGCCGAAGATTACAGCGGCAAGAAGGTCGCAGCGCAGAGCGCGTCCCTGCAGTATAACCTGTGCACGTCCCAGCTGCCCTCCGATACGGAGATCGTCGTTTATTCCGATCTGGGCACCGCAGTCGAATCGCTGCGTGCCGGCATCGTAGACGCAGTCGCGGTCGCATACGGCAACGGCGAAGCGATCATCGCCAACAACAGCGCAGTCGCCATGAGCGGCTTCGAATTCGAAGTCTCGGAAGAGGCCGAAAACAACGTCATCATGATGACCAAGGGCAACGACGCGCTGCTCGAAAAGGTCAACGAGATCCTGGCCAAGGCTTACGACGCGGGCTACTACGGCGAGTGGTATGCCGAAGCGGAAGCGCTCGCAGGCATCGATACGGCTGAGGAAGTCAGCTACTAAGCTTATCCATCCCAACAAACTGAACCTTAATCAACGGGCGGGCTGCCTCCTCCTCAAGCAGCCCGCTTCTCTTCGGTAAAGAACAATTCAGGAGTAGATCAGTGGAATTTTTCTCGAACGTTGCTAAGATCATGGCCAAGTACTGGAAGGTGTTCCTCGTCAAGGGAGTCGGCTACACGCTGATTCTGACGACGATCACCGTCTTTTTCGGCGCCATTCTGGGCGTATTCATCTGTCTTGCCCGTATGTCAAAAAGCAAGGTCTTAAACGCCATCTCCCTCAATCTGACTGAGATCATCCGCGGCACACCCATGCTGCTGCAGCTGTACGTATTCTATTTCGGGCTTCCGCGGCTCTTCCCGTCCATCCCGACGTTCGTCAGCGTACTGATCGGTTTTACGATCAACAGCGCCTGCTACGTGTCGGAGGTGTTCCGTTCGGGCATCCAGGCGGTCGATAAGGGGCAGACAGAGGCTGCCAGAAGTCTTGGCCTGAACGGCCGTCAGACCATGATGAAGATCGTCCTGCCGCAGGCCATCAAGAACATCCTGCCGGCGCTGGGCAACGAGTTCATCACGATCACGAAGGACACGTCTCTGGCGTCCACGTTCTTTGTCGGCGAGGTCATGACGAGCTATCTGATCGTCAAGGGCAACACGTTCCTGACCATGGAGTGCCTTTTCATCGTCGCCGTGATATACTATGTGATGACCGTGATCCTCAACCGTCTGGTCGGCCGCATGGAGAGGAGGCTGCGCACCAGTGATTAAGACCGTAGATCTGCATAAGAGCTTTATCATAGAAGGGCAGGCGGAGCCGCTGCACGTGCTCAAAGGCGTAAGCGAGCACATCAAAAAAGGTGAAGTCGTGTCCATCATCGGCCCGTCCGGCGGCGGTAAGAGCACGTTCCTGCGCTGCCTGAACATGCTGGAGATCCCTGAAAAAGGACACATCTATTTCGAAGGCGTGGACATCACGGCCGAAGACGTGGATATCAACCTGCACCGCCAGAAGATGGGCATGGTGTTCCAGCACTTCAACGTGTTTCCTCACCTCTCTGTAGCGGAAAACATCACATTAGCGCCTGTACTGACCAAAAAGAGGACGCAGGCGGAGGCAGACGAACTGGCCAAAGAGCTGCTGCAGCGCGTTGGATTGTACGACAAGTGGAGCGAGCATCCGGGCAGGCTGTCCGGCGGCCAGAAGCAGAGGCTTGCCATCGTGCGCGCGCTGGCTATGGAACCCGACGTGATGCTGTTCGACGAACCGACGTCCGCGCTCGACCCCGAGATGGTCGGCGAAGTGCTCGATGTCATCAAGGGGCTCGTGAAGTCCGGCATGACGTCCGTCATCGTGACCCACGAGATGGGTTTCTGCCGCGAAGTGTCCGACAGAGTGCTGTTCATGGACGGCGGCATCATCGCGGAGGAGGGGACGCCGGAGGAAGTCTTCAACCACCCTCAGAACCCCAGAACCGCGGAATTCCTGAGCAAGGTATTGTATTAGAAAGGCGCATAAAGCGCCTTTCTTTATGCTATAATCCTAGTATGTCTTTCGCTTCCGATATCAAAAATGAATTGACGAGAACAGTGCCGGAGAAGAAGTGCTGCCAGCTGGCGGAGATCGCCGGCTTTTTGCGTTTCGCAGGGAGCATCAAGCTGGTCAGCGGACGGATGGCCATCAAGGTGACGACGGACAACGCCGCGGCGGCCCGTCTGTTCATCCGTCTCATCAAGGAGTATTTCGGAGCGAAGACCGCGCTTTCCCTTGGCGAACCGACGCCGCTGGCGAAGGGCCGCATCTATGAGCTCACCGTTACTCCGGATATGAATTCCGAGCAGATCCTGCGCGAAGTGGGCATCCTCGGCGTCAAAGAGGGCAGCAACTATATCACGGATGGGTTCGACGCCGGCATCGTGCGCAGGCGCTGCTGCAAAAAGTCTGCGCTGCGCGGCGCGTTTCTGGCCTGCGGCTCCGTTTCGGATCCGCGCAAGGGCTACCACATGGAGCTCGTCTGCGGGTCGGAATACATGGCGCAGGACGTGCGGCGCACAGTCAACAGCTTCGGCCTGCGCAGCAAGATCAGCAAGCGGCGCAACAAATACATCGTTTACCTGAAGGAAAGCGAACAGATCGGCGATTTTCTGAACGTCATCGGCGCGACGTCTTCGTACTTTGCGTTCCAGGAAGTGCGCCTCATGAAGGAGAATTTGAATAAGACGAACCGCATCGCGAACTGCGAGAGCGCGAACGTCGACAAACAGGTCAGCGCGGCGCAGAAGCAATTGGCCGATATCCGGGTCATTGAGGAGACGAAGGGACTTGGGGCTCTGCCTGCCCACCTGCAGGAGACTGCCCTGATGAGAAAACAGCATCCTGAGCTGTCGCTGGCAGACCTCGCTGAACTGTTCGAACCGCCTTTAAAAAAGTCCGGCCTCAACCACCGCTTCGCGAAGCTGGCAGAAGAAGCCAACAAGATGAGAGACTACCGCTCGGAGGAGTTCCGCCTATGACAGAAAAGAAGTTCAACCGCGGCACGCTTTACGTCTTTCTGTGCGGCCTTCTGTTTTCCGTCGGCGGCCTGTGCCTGAAGACCGTGCCCTGGGGTTCTCTGGCCATCAACAGCTTCCGTTGCCTGCTTTCCGGCCTGACGATCTATGCGTTCATGCGCCTGACGCACCGCAAGATCCACGTGAATAAACACATCCTGATCACGTCCGCCGCCATGATCGCAACGACGACGATTTATGCGCTTGCAGTCAAGCTGACGACGGCAGGAGCCGCCATCGTCATGCAGTTCACCGTACCTATCTGGACGATGATCTTCGGCGTTTTGCTGTTCCATAAAAAGCCGAGGCGCGGCGATATTATCGCCTGTCTTGTCGTATTTGCGGGTATCGGCATCTGCTTCTACGAAGGGCTGGCGGGCGGCCGTACGCTGGGCAATGTGCTGGGACTGCTCTCCGGCGTCACGTACAGCGGCGTGTTCATGGGCAATTCCCATGAGGATTCCGACCCGATGAGTTCCGCTGTGATCGGACAGCTTGCCTCGGGCGTTTTCGAACTTCCCTGGCTGCTGAAGGCGGATTTTTCCATCCTGGACACGAAGTCCTGGGCCGCGTTGATCGTGCTCGGCGTGTTCCAGATGGGCCTTGCCTATATCTTCCTGTCCATCGGCCTGCTGACGACATCTCCGGTCACGGCAAGTCTGCTGACCGGCATAGAACCGGTGATGAATCCCGTCTGGGTAGCGCTGTTCTACGGCGAGATGATCACGCCCCTGTTTGCGCTGGGCGGCATCATCGTACTCGTTTCCGTGACCCTGTACGGCATCTGGAACTCCAAACAGGAGGCGAAAGGAGCACCCGGATGAAGCCGAGGGAAAGCGTGCTGACCGTGGACGGGCGGACTGTCCTCGTGCAGCGCAAGAGCATCAAGAATATGTACCTGCGCGTCGATCAGCAGACCGGTTGGCTGAAGGTCTCGGCGCCCCGCTTTACGTCCGACCTTGCGATCGTTGGCTTCGTACGCGGACGGGAGGCATGGATCGAAAAGGCTCTGGCGAATGAGAAGCAGAAGGCTTCTCAGCCTGTGCGGACGTTTTCCGCGGCGGATCGCAGAGCGTTCCGGGCCAAATGCGCGGCATCGCTCGAGCGCTGGCAGCCCTTGGTCGGCAGGCGCGCGAGCGGCTTTTCCGTCCGCGACATGAAGACGCGCTGGGGCTCGTGCAACACGCGGACCGGCCACCTGAACTTCAATCTGAAATTATTGGATCTGCCGCAAGAGTGTCTGGATTACGTCGTCGTCCACGAGCTGTGCCACTTATGGGTGAACGGCCACAGCAAGGCGTTCTGGACGCACGTGGAGCGCGTATATCCGGACTGGCGGAGAGTAAGAAAAGAATTGAGAAAAAGACAATAAAAAAACGGAGGCATTTGCCTCCGTTCTTCTATTCTACTTGTTCAGTTCGAACCCCGCTTCGAACGCGTTGCCGACGACTTCGCCCACTATGCGGTACTTGCCGTGCACCTGGTCGAACGCGATCAGGCCCATCTTGTCCGGGTCGGGCTTATCGTCCGTCAGAACGGATTCGTCGACCGACACGTTGACGATCTTGCCGTACATGTACGCATACTGTTCATCGTACTCTCTCATCCTGCATTCCAGCGTCATCGGGAGTTCCTTGAAGAGCGGCGCGTTCACATTCTCCGCCTTTTCGACCGTCCAGCCGGTCTTGGCGATCTTGTCCGGGTCATCGTTGCCGGAAACGACGCCGACGAAATCGCTCGCCACGAGCTGATCCTTTGTAGCGAAACTGACGGTAAAGTCTTTATTTGCGAGAATATTCTTCGTCGTCTTGTGACCCGCGGAAATGCACATCACGATCTCGTCGTCGCATCCCATGCCGCACCAGGCTGCGTTCATGGCGTCGGGTACGCCGTTTTCGTCATAGGAACCGATGATAAACACGACCTGGGGGAAAGTCCAGGGCTGCATGCCGAAATTCTTTCTCATATCTGATAGCCTCCTTTTTGCTTAATGTTGGTACAAATACATTTTATCCGATATAATAGAAGCAGGCAAGGAGGTACGAGATATGTTCAGACCTATGGCAAAACCCAGGGCAAAGCAGCAGATCTCCGAAGAAGAATGCATCCGCATCCTGAAGGAGCAAAAGCGCGGCATCCTTTGCGTCCTGGGCGATGACGATTACCCCTACGGTACGCCGACGAACCACTATTACTGCGAAGAAGACGGCAAACTGTACTTCCACAGCAACAAGAGCGGCCATAAAGTGGACGCCATGAAGAAACACGATAAGGTCTGTTTCGTTTGCTACGACGAAGGCTTTGTCAAGGAAGGCGACTGGGCGCTCAACATCAAGAGCGTCGTCGTGTTCGGCAAGGTGGAGTTCATCGAGGATACGGATACCATCGTCCGCATCATGACCGATCTGTCCCACAAGTTCACGGACGACGAGGCCTATATCGCCAAAGAAATGAAGGCTGCGGGCGGCACGCTGCTGTTCGCGGTCAAACCCGAGCATATGACCGGCAAGCTGGTCAACGAGTCGTAAAGGAGGCATACAATGAGCGGCAAGAACAATCCCTATTCCGGCAGCAAGACCGAGCAGAATCTGTTGGCAGCGTTCGCGGGAGAATCCCAGGCGAGAAATAAGTATACGTACTACGCGTCGAAGGCCAAGAAAGAGGGCTTCGAGCAGATCTCCGCGCTGTTCCTGAAGACGGCGGAGAACGAGAAAGAGCATGCGAAGCTCTGGTTCAAGGAACTGAACGGTATCGGATCTACAGCAGAAAATCTGGCGGACGCAGCCGACGGCGAGAACTACGAATGGACCGACATGTACGAAGGCTTCGCGAAGGTGGCGGAGGAAGAAGGCTTTGCCGAACTGGCAGCTAAATTCCGCGGCGTGGCAGCTATCGAAAAGCATCACGAAGAGCGCTACAGAGCGCTGCTGAAGAACGTGGAGACAAAGCAGGTCTTCGAAAAGAGCAGCGTCAAGGTGTGGGAGTGCAGAAACTGCGGCCACATCATGGTGGGCGAGAAGGCTCCGGAAGTCTGCCCCGTCTGCGCGCATCCGCAGGCGTATTTCGAAGTCAATTGTGAGAACTATTAGGAGGGTATCATGAGCAAATTCTATAAGTGCAGCGTATGCGGCAACATCATCGGCAAGATCCATGACAGCGGCGTGCCCGTGGTCTGCTGCGGCAAACCCATGGATCATCTGGAAGCCAACACGGTCGAGGCCAGCTTCGAGAAGCATATCCCCGACGTTACAGTCGAGGAAGATATCGTCAAGGTCCAGGTCGGCAGCGTGATCCATCCCATGGCAGAAGAACACTACATCGAATGGGTCTATCTGGAAACCGATAAGGGCGGCGCGCGCATTGCGTTCAAGCCCGGCGACGAACCGAAAGCATGCTTTGCCCTCTGCGGCGCCAAGCCCGTCGCGGTCTACGCGTACTGCAATCTCCACGGACTGTGGAAGAAAGAACTGTAGAAACAGGGGGATACTATGAAAAAACTGCTCGTAGTTTTACTGTCTCTGCTGCTCGCTATCAGTCTGCTGACTGCCTGCTCGTCCGGCGGCGCTTCCAACGAACCGCAACAGCCCGAGGAGACCATTAAGGAACCTGTGGACGGCGGCGTTTTCGACGGACGGATCGGTGAGACGATCAGAACTTACTTCTATGATTTCAAGATCACAGAAGCGTATCTGTGTCCGGATTATTACGGGTATACGCCGGAGGACGGCAACGAACTGCTCGTGGTCAAGATCGATCTCAAGAACAGCATGAACAGCACCATCCCCATGAGTGACCTGGACTTCCAGGCGCAGTGGGGCGACGATGCGGACGATGCCTTTGCCTGGCCGATCACCTGTGACCCCGACACATACGAAGACCGTGGCACGCTCTGCGACGAACAGCTGCCGTATGAGTACGAACTCAAAGTCGGTGAGAAGAGAAGCGGCGAACTCGTCTACGAAGTGCCGGAAGGTTACCAGGACTTTTCCATCTCCGCGATCGACGATTTCGCGGATGAGACCGAAGAAGGGAACACGTATTTCGTGTACTTTACGGCGGGACACATGTAAAGATTCTTTCTGCACGCAAAAAGACGGCCGGAGGACGGCCGTCTTTTATTGTACGCTTTAGAATTCGACCGTTTTGGGCGGAGCGGTGAACGACGCGAACGTCGCCTTCGCTTCTGTGATCTTAAAGACCGTCGCGTTGCCGTCTCCCGGCGCATACATCGCTCTCAGGTGGGGATAGCTGTTCAGCATGTGGTCGACGGCTTCGATGCTGTCGTCCAGGACCGCTTTGCCGGACAGGCGCAGCCAGGCGTCTCCGTCGAACGCACAGATCTCGATCTTCGGATTGGCTTCCATCTGCTTGGAAACGTCCTTACTCTTGCCGGTCTGGATGGTCAGGTAGCCATCGAAAATATCCACGGTACCGAACGGGCGTACGCGGGGCTGATCGCCGTCCATGGTCGCCAGGTAATAGGTGCCACACTTCTTCAGGAATTCATAGACTTCGTTCATTGCCGTATCTCCTTTCTCTGCTGTCTTCAGTTTGACCCTTCGCGCCGCGTTTGTCAATTGCAGTGATTGAATTACGGCGCCGGATGTGGTATGATATTACAGAACAATTGTTCTTATCTGCAAGGTGCTTTTCATGAACAAAGACCAGCTGACTTTATTTGAAAACGACCTGCCACAGCCGCTGCCGGCAAGAATGCGGCCGCAGACGATCGACGAGATCGTCGGGCAGCAGCATCTGCTCGGCGAAGGCAGGGTGCTGCGCCGCATCATCGAACAGGACGCCGTGTCGTCCATGATCTTCTGGGGCCCGCCGGGCGTCGGCAAGACGACGCTGGCGAACGTGATCGCGAACCATACGAAGGCGAGATTCGTCAACTATTCCGCGGTCACGAGCGGCATTCGCGAGATCAAGGAAGTGATGAAAGCCGCGGACGAAAGCCGCCGCTTCGGCGAGAAGACCATCCTGTTCGTCGATGAGATCCACCGCTTCAACAAAGCGCAGCAGGACGCATTTCTGCCGTTCGTCGAGAAGGGTTCCATCATCCTGATCGGCGCGACGACGGAGAACCCCTCGTTCGAAGTGAACGGGGCTATTCTGTCGCGCTGTAAGGTGTTCGTGCTGAAGGCCCTCACGGAAGACGATATGGTGACTCTGCTGCAGCGTGCGCTCGACAGTCCGAAGGGCTTCGGCAACCAGAAGGTCGAGGTCGAAGAAGGCATCCTGAACCTGATCGCGAAGTTCTCGAACGGAGATGCCCGCACCGCGCTGTCCACGCTGGAGATGGCCGTGCTGAACGGCGAACCCGCCGGGACCGACGAGCACCCGGAGGCTGTCAGGGTCACGAAGGAGGTGCTGGAGCAGTGCACGTCGCGCAAGTCGCTGCTGTACGATAAATCCGGCGAGGAACACTACAACCTGATCTCCGCGCTGCACAAATCCATGCGCAATTCCGATCCGGACGCGGCCGTCTACTGGCTGGCCCGTATGCTGGAATCCGGCGAGGATCCGCTGTACATCGCTCGCCGCGTCGTGCGTTTCGCGAGCGAAGATGTCGGCCTGGCGGACCCGAGAGCGCTCGAACTCGCCGTAGCTGCCTATCAGGCCTGCCACTTTATCGGCATGCCTGAATGCAGCGTGCATCTGACGGAAGCGGTGGTCTATCTGTCCATCGTGCCGAAGTCGAACGCGATAGATGTCGCCTACATGGAAGCGAAGCAGGACGCGCTGTCGCAGATCGACGAGCCCGTGCCGCTGCAGATCCGCAACGCGCCCACGAAGCTGATGAAGGAACTGGACTACGGAAAAGGCTACATGTATGCGCACGATTATGAAGACCGCCTGACGACGCTGCAGTGCCTGCCCGATTCGCTGGTGGGCCGCGAGTATTACCGGCCGACCGAACAGGGCAATGAAGGGCGTTTCAAGGAGCGCCTGCAGCAGATCAAGGATTGGAAGAAAGAACACGGGGGAGAATAGCCCGGGAGAACCTGATACATAAAGAAAAACAGACGGACCCGATCCGTCTGTTTTTTTGTTGGTAGTGCCTAGGGGAGTCGAACCCCTGATTCCAGCGTGAGAGGCTAGCGTCTTGACCACTTGACCAAGGCACCGTATTCAATTGAGAACAGAAAACATTATACACAGGATCTCTGTTCTTGTCCAACATTTTTTGAAACTTTTTTCAGAGAGTTGCATAGTTACAAACGCCTTTTTTTTTGATAAAATAAATTGGTTAAGTATGAACTGCAGAAAGGTTTGAAAACGATGGACTATCCCAAGCTGGCGGAACTGCTGTTCCCCGACATTCATACAACGGCGGAAGAACTCGAGGCGAAATATCCCGCGAGAGATCTTCCCGAAGGCGCAAAAGTGACCCGTATGGGTCCCAGCCCGACCGGATTCATCCACCTGGGCAATCTGTACGGCGCGCTCACGGACGAACGCCTGGCACACCGCAGCGGCGGCGTGTGCTTCCTGCGCATCGAAGACACGGACGACAAGCGCGAAGTTGAAGGCGCTGTCCCCATGCTGATCGACGCGCTGGACTATTTCGGCATCCGCTTCGACGAAGGCGCGACGGAAGACGGCGAGAAGGGCGATTACGGTCCCTACTGGCAGAGCGACCGCAGCGCGATCTACAAGACCTTCGTCAAGAAGCTCATCTCCGAGGGCAAGGCGTATCCCTGCTTCATGAGCGAAGAGGAGATCGCCGAGATCCGCGCCTATCAGGAAGCGAACAAACTGAATCCGGGCATCTACGGCGAATACGCAAAGCACCGCGACCTGTCCTACGAGGAGGTCGAAGCGAGACTGGCGGCAGGCGAAGAGCCTGTGTTCCGCCTGCGCTCCACCGGCGATCCTTCGAAGTATTTCCACGTGTTCGACGCCATCCGCGGCGACATCTCCATGCCCGAGAACGAGCAGGACGTGGTCATCCTGAAGAAGACCGGCCTGCCGACATATCATTTTGCGCACGTCGTGGACGATCACCTGATGCGCACGACGCACGTGGTGAGAGGCGAGGAATGGATCGGGTCGCTGCCCATCCACGTCGAGCTGTTCGACAAGCTTGGCTGGGAGCTGCCCGTCTATTGTCACAACACCGTGCTGATGAAGGTCGACGAGACGACCGGCACGAAGCGCAAGCTGTCCAAGCGCAAGGATCCCGAGCTCGGCCTCGGCTACTATAAAGAACTGGGCTACTTCCCCGAAGCGGTGCGCGAGTATCTGATGACCATCCTGAATTCCGACTACGAGGAATGGCGCATGGCCAATCCGGACGCGGCGCTCGAGGACTTCCCGTTCGAAGCGTCCAAGATGAGCAGTTCCGGCACGCTGTTCGACCTCAGCAAGCTGAACGATATCTCTAAAGACGTTCTGGCAAAAAAGAGTGCGCAGGAGATCTACGATTTCGAGTTGGCGTGGGCGAACGAATTCGCGCCGGAAAAGGCGGCGCTGCTGTCTGCTGATCCCGAAAAGACAAAGAAGATCTTCGACATCGACCGCGGCGGCGAAAAGCCGAGAAAAGACCTGATCTTCGCGCAGCAGATCTTCCAGTTCATCAGCTATTTCTTCGACGCGACGTTCGTTCCCGAGGCAGAAATGCCTGCGGAATGCAGCGCGGACGATATCCGTGAGATCTTCAGAAGATACAAGGAAGGCTACAGCGAAGAAGACGACAATTCCGCGTGGTTCGAGAAGATCCGCACCATCACGGCAGATCTCGGCTATGCGGTCAAACCCAAGGATTACAAGAAGAATCCGGAGGCGTACAAGGGTCACGTCGGACACGTGTCCAACTGCATCCGCATCGCGCTCACCGGCAGAAGCAACAGCCCCGATCTGTGGACCATCCAGCAGATCATGGGTAAGGAGCAGGTATTTGCAAGACTCGACAGAGCGGAAGCCGCGCTGGAGTAGAACAGACAGAGGAGGCACAAATGATTTTCAAGAGTACGAGAGGACAGGCCCCGGAGAAGAATCTTTCCGGCGCCGTCATCCAGGGCATCGCGTCCGATAAGGGACTGTACGTGCCCATAGAATTCCCGCAGCTGGACAAGTCCTGGGCGGAATATGCCGCCATGGACTACAAGACGCTGGCGACAGAAGTGCTGCGGCCGTATCTGGGCGAGTTCACCGAAGAAGAGCTGAAAGCCTGCATCGACGGCGCCTATACGGACAAGTTCGAAGCGGACGACGTGGTTCCCCTGGTGCACGCCGGCGGCGCGGATTTCCTGGAACTGTATCACGGACCGACGGCAGCCTTCAAAGATATGGCGCTGGCGCTGATGCCCTACCTGATGACGACGGCGCTGGCCAAGGAACACGAAGACAAGACCGTCTGCATCCTGGTCTCCACATCCGGCGACACGGGCATGGCGGCGCTGAAGGGCTTCGAAGACGTGCCCGGCACCTGCATCATCGTGTTCTTCCCGGATCATGCGGTCAGCCCGGTGCAGGAACAGCAGATGCGCACCGCGACCGGCTCCAACACCTATGTGACGAGCATTTTCGGCAACTTCGACGACGCGCAGACGACGCAGAAGGCCATCCTGAACGACAAGCCGTTCGGCGAGGAGATGGGTGCCATCGGTTACCGCTTCTCCGCGGCAAACTCCATGAACGTCGGCCGTCTGCTGCCGCAGGTCGCCTACTACGTCTGGGCTTATGCGCAGATGGTGAAGAAGGGCAGAGTCGAAGCAGGAAAGCCCATCAATATCTGCGTGCCGTCCGGCAACTTCGGCAACATCCTGAGCGCCTATTATGCGAAGCAGATGGGCGTGCCCGTCAATAAGCTGATCTGCGGGTCCAACAAGAACAACGTGCTGACGGACTTCTTCAAGACCGGCGTGTACGACGCGCGCAGAGCGTTCTACGTGACGAATTCCCCGTCCATGGACATCATCATCTCCAGCAATCTGGAACGGCTGCTGTACCATCTGGGCGGCTGCGACGACGCGGCGGTGCGCGGCATGATGGACAAGCTGGCGGCGGACAAGTGTTACGAGGCGACAGATGCCATCAAGGCAGGCCTGTCGGAGTTTGCGGCGGGCTTTGCGACCGAAGAAGAGATCCTCGAGGCCATCGGCGACATCTACAAGTCAGACCATTATCTGATGGATACGCACACAGCGGTCGGTTACAAGGTCTGGCGCGACTACGTGAAGGAGACCGACGACGATACGCCTGCGGTCATCGCTTCCACGGCCAGCCCGTACAAGTTCGCCGCAGCGGTCAGCGGCGCGATCGGCCTTCCGGCAGCGGAAGACGAGTTTGCGGCCATCGACGCGCTCAGCAAAGCCAGCGGCGTCAGGGTCCCCTACGGTCTGAAGGACCTGCGGAGCAGACCCATCCTGCACAGCGGCGCCATCGCCAGAGAAGATATGAAAGACTTTGTGCGCGAAACGATTCGCGGTAGAAAATAGAACAGTTCGAACAAGAAGATCGGAGAAAGAACAATGGATCTGAAGAACTATAAGCACGTGCATTGCGTCGGCATCGGCGGCATCGGCCTGTCCGGGATCGCGGAGATCCTGCTGAGCAGGGGTTACCGGGTATCCGGTTCCGACATGAAAGAGAGCGCTGTGACGGAGATGCTGGAACAGCAGGGCGCTCAGGTGTTCATCGGCCATAACGCCGACAACCTGGGCGATACGGACCTGCTCGTGTTTTCTGCGGCAGTCTCCATGGAGAACCCCGAACTGGCGGAAGCCAGACGGCGCGGCATCCCCATCATCAGCCGGGCAGAGGCGCTCGGCGCCATCATGGCGGACTACGAGATCTCCGTAGCCGTTTCCGGTACGCACGGAAAGACGACGACCACGTCCATGGTCAGCCTGATCCTCGAAGCAGCCAACTATTCGCCGACGGTCCTGGTCGGGGGTATCCTCAACCAGTTCCACGGCAACGTCAAGGTCGGTACGAGCGAATACTTTGTGACGGAAGCCTGCGAATACATGGACAGCTTCCTGTCGCTGCGGCCCTGGGTCGAGATCATCCTGAACATCGATTCCGATCACCTCGATTACTTCAAGGATATCAACCACATCACGGAGTCCTTCGGCAAGTTTGCGGAGAAGGTTCCTGAAAACGGCTTCGTCGTCGCGTTCGACGCCAACCCCTTTGTCAAATCCGTCACGGAGAACCTGCCGTGCCGGGTCATCACGTTCGGCTTCAACGAGGCGAGCGATTACTACGCCAAGGCCATCAGGTTCAACGATTTCGGCATGCCGAGCTACGACCTGTACCACAAGGGCGAGTTCCTGCGCCGCATGGAGCTGGCGGTGCCCGGCGAGCACAACGTGGCGAACAGCCTTGCTGCGACGGCGACCTGCATGACGCTGGGCGTCGATCTCGACGTCATCGAGCAGACGCTCGAGAACTTCACCGGTACGAAGCGCCGCTTCGACGTCATCGGCAAGACGGCTGACGGGGTCACCGTGATCGACGACTACGCCCATCACCCGGCTGAGATCCGCGCGACGCTGGCGGCGGCCAGAAACCTGTCGCACAAGAAGACGTGGTGCCTGTTCCAGCCGCATACGTACACCCGCACGATGGCGCTGTTCGACCAGTTCGCGGACGCGTTCGAGAACGCGGACGTCATCATCCTGGCGGAGATCTACGCGGCCAGAGAGAAGAACATCTACAAGATGTCCTCGAAGAAACTCATGGATGAGATCAAGATCAAGCATCCGGACAAAGACGTCTATTTCCTGCCCGATTTCGACGCGATGGCCGAATTCGTGTGCAACAATACGAGCCCCGGAGACATCGTCATCACCATGGGTGCCGGCGATATCTACAAGGTCGGCGAGCTGATTCTTGAAAAAGCAGGAAAGTAGTCGTATAATAGGGTTGTGCCCGGACCCAAAGGACGGGCTTGTGTATTCAATTCAGAACTTATAACAGGAAAGGTTGGTGTGTGTATGCAGATCACAGATGTACGCATCCGCACGATGGACAACGGCGGCAAGATGAAGGCCGTTGCTTCCGTTACATTCGACGACGAATTCGTCGTCCACGACATCAAGATCGTCGAAGGCGACAAGGGATATTTCGTAGCCATGCCGAACAAAAAGGTCGGCGAAGTCTATAAAGACGTCGCGCATCCCCTGAAGGCCGAGACGAGAAAGCGCATCTCCGATGCGATCTTCGCGAAGTACGAAGAAGTGGCAGGCGAGATCCCGGCGAAAGAGCCGGAAGAAACGCCGGCGTTCTAAAAAAGGACCCATCAAAGATAAAACGGCATTCGTGCCGTTTTTCTTTTTGTTCATCTTTTCTCGGCGCACGCGGAATGATATACTTACTGTGTATGATTATGAACAACGGCAACCGCCGCCAGAAAGGACCACAAGATGAATAACGGAGTATTCGCTGATTACAAGATCTTCGCGGGCAACGGCAACCCGGCGCTGGCAGAAGAGATCGCGGGCATCATGGGAAGAACGCCCGGCAAAGCAGAGGTCACCACGTTCGCCGACGGCGAAGTGTACGTCAACCTTCAGGAGACCGTCCGCGGCCTGGACGTCTACATCATCCAACCGACCTGCAACCCGGTCAACAACAACCTGATGGAGCTGTGCATCATGATCGACGCCATGAGGAGAGCGTCCGCCGGCCGCATCAACGCGGTCATCCCGTACTATGGCTACGCCCGTCAGGACCGCAAGGCCAAGCCCAGAGATCCCATCACTGCCAAGCTCGTCGCCGACATCATCACGGCTGCCGGCGCGGACCGCGTCGTCACGATGGACCTGCACGCCGCGCAGATCCAGGGTTACTTCAATATCCCCGTGGATCATCTGATCGGCAAGCCCATCCTCACCCGTTACTTCCAGGAGAAGTACGAGGGCAAGTGGGACGACGTCGTCGTGGTTTCTCCGGATCACGGCTCCGTGACCCGCGCCAGAAGCTTCGCGAAACCTTTCGACGCGCCGATCGCCATCATCGATAAGAGACGACCCAAAGCGAACGAGTCCGAGATCATGAACATCATCGGCGACGTCGCCGGCAAGCACGCCATCCTCGTCGACGACATGGTCGATACCGCCGGCACGATCTGCAACGCCGCGAACGCCATCAAGAAGATGGGCGCTCTGAGCGTGCAGGCCTGTGCGACCCACGCCGTGCTGTCCGGCCCCGCCATCCAGCGCATCCAGGATTCCGCGATCGAGGAAATGGTCTTCCTGAACACCATTCCCCTTCCGCCGGAAAAGCGGATCCCGAAGATCAAGCAGCTGTCTGTGGCGCCGCTGCTTGCCGAGACCATCATCCGCATCTTTACGAATAATCCGCTTTCCAATCTTTCCGTATAGAATATGTACATCATTTGCGGCCTGGGCAATCCGGGAAAAGAATACGCGCAGACGCGGCACAACATGGGCTTCCTGACGATGGACGTGCTGGCTTATAAACTCGGCATCGACATCCGCAAGCTGAAGTTCCGTTCGCTGCTGGGCGAAGGGCGCATCGGCACCGAGAAGGTGATCCTGGTCAAGCCGCAGACTTACATGAACAACTCCGGCGAAGCGCTGCGGGAGATCGTCGCGTATTACGGCGTCGACCCGCAGCACCTCATCGTGGTCTACGACGATATCGACCTGCCGGTGGGCGACCTGCGCCTGCGGGAAAAGGGCAGCGCCGGCACACATAACGGCATGCGCAGCATCATCTATCAGCTGCAGTTCGACGACTTCCCCCGCGTCCGCATCGGTACGGGCAAGAGCGATATCATTCCGCTCGTGTCTTACGTGACGGGCAAGCCTGCGGAGGACGAGCAGAAACCGCTGGCCGACGCTATCGATAAGGCGGCCGACGCCATCATCTGCTGGGTGGAGAACGGGCCGCTCGAGGCGATGCAGAAATACAATCACAAACCGAAGAAAAAGAAGAAGCAGAAGACAGAGGAGGCCGATGGGCAGACGCATCAACCTGACGGGGATCTCGGAGATCCGGATCGCCCCGCTGGCTGCTAACTTCATACAGGAACGAAACGGACAGGGTCTGATCCTGACGACGTCCGCCAGCCGGGCGAAGCGGATCGCTTCAGACCTGTCCTTTTTTACCGACGCACGCATCCTGGTGCTCCCCGACGTGGAGAGCGCCTCTTTCCGTTATGAGGCGAAATCCACGGCACAGCTGCAGGAAGAGATCGCCGGTCTTGCCGCGCTGGGCAGCGACGAAAAGGCGATCGTCGTGGCGCCCGTTCTTGGCTCGCTGAAAAAGCTGCCGCCTCCGGACGTGTTCTTCGCCGACAGCCTCGTGTTAATGACCGGAGGGTCCTTCAGCCGCGACGAACTGATCGCAAGACTGGCGCGCATGGGTTACGAAAGGGAGACTGCTGCGGAAACAGCCGGCCAGTTTGCTGTACGCGGCGATATCGTAGATGTATTCATCCCGGGTCAGGAAGACCCGGTCCGTATCGAATTCTTCGACACCGACGTCGATTCCATCCGCTCATACGATGCCATGACCCAGCGTTCGAAGCAGGTGCTGGAGCAGATCCGCATCTGGCCGGCGCAGGTGATGGTGCGCAACGAAGAAGCGTTTGCCCGCGGACTGAAGAACATCACGGCCGCTTACGCGCGTTCCATGCGCAGACCGCTTTCCCAGGAGCAGCTCGACAAGCTGAGGGAGCGGCGCGACTATTTGATCGAATGCGTCGAAGAGGGCATGAACTACCAGTACTTAGAGGGGTTCATCTCTTATTTTTACGAACAGCCCGGCCTCGCCTGGGATTACATGAAAGATCCTGCTTTCCTGTTCGTAGACGATCCTTCGCGCATGGAGGAGATCCTGGACTTTTACGACAAGGAAGAGGAGGAGAACCGGCGCACGGTGCTGGAACGCTGTTTCGGCGTGCCCGAGGATTTCCGCTCGCTGCCTGACCGCGGCGATCTGAAGAAGACAGCCGTGATGGCAGAACGCTGCGACGTGTATTACTGCACGCCGTTCACGCAGCAGATCCGTTATACGGACCGCCTGGACGAGGTCATCTCTTATACGACGAAGCAGGCGCCCGTGTTCAACGGGCACATGGAACTGCTGGAGCAGGAGCTGAAGCGCTACGCGAAGAACGGCTACCGCATCGTGATCGCGTGTTCTTCAGAAGAACGCATCAGCAACCTGAAGGACTTCCTGGGCCGGGCCGGCCTCGACGGCAAAGTCGAGCTCCGTTACGGCAGGCTGTCTCAGGGCACGGAGTTCTTCGACGATAAAATCCTCTATTTAAGCGAAGCAGACATCTTTGTCCATACAAAATCCCAAGCGCGCCGCAAAAAGTCCAAGGGAAGGGAAATAAAGGCCTTCACGGACATCAAAAAAGGCGACTATGTCGTGCACGAGGCGCACGGGGTCGGCCGGTTCACCGGTATCGAGAAGCTGACGGTAGACGGCAGCCAGCGCGACTACCTGAAGATCCGCTACGCGGGCGAAGACGTGCTGTACGTGCCTGTGGACCAGATGGATTCCATCCAGAAGTACGTGGGCAGCGAGGCGACGGCGCCGAAGATCAACCGCCTGTCGGGCGGTGACTGGCAGAAGACGAAAGCCAGGGCGAAGGCCGCCATCCGCGATATGGCCGAGGATTTCCTGAAGCTGTCCGCGCAGCGCCAGATGACCCCCGGATTCGCGTTCGGTCCCGATTCCGCGTGGCAGAAAGAGTTCGAGGACGCATTCCCTTACGAGGAGACCGCAGATCAACTGCGTGCCGCCGAGGAGATCAAGAAGGACATGCAGGCTCCTGCCGCCATGGACCGCCTGCTGTGCGGCGACGTTGGCTACGGCAAGACGGAAGTCGCGGCCCGCGCGATCTTCAAGTGCCTGGAGGAAGGCAAGCAGGCCGCCGTGCTCGTCCCGACGACGATCCTCGCGAACCAGCACTATCATACGTTCCTGGAGCGTTTCAAAGATTATCCGTTCAACGTCGAGATGCTGTCGCGCTTCCGCACGGAAAAGCAGCAGGAGCAGGTCCTGAAAGGCCTGACGACCGGCGACGTCGACCTCGTGGTCGGCACGCACCGGCTGCTGTCGGGCGACGTCAGATTCAAGGATCTCGGTTTACTCGTCGTGGACGAGGAACAGCGCTTCGGCGTCGAGCACAAGGACGCGATCAAGAAGCTGAAGACGAACGTGGACGTGCTGACCCTCTCCGCGACGCCCATCCCCAGGACGCTGCACATGTCCCTGATCGGCGTGCGCGACATGTCCGTGCTCGAGGAGCCGCCCGAGGACCGCTATCCCGTGCAGACCTACGTCATGGAGCAGGACGACCTGATGATCGCCGACGCCATCCGCAGGGAACTGGGCAGAGGCGGACAGGTGTACGTCGTGTTCAACCGGGTCAGCGGCATCCAGACGGCCGCGAGGAAGATCCGCGAACTCGTGCCGGAAGCCAGCGTCGTCGTGGGTCACGGACAGATGGGCGAGCGAGAGCTCGAGGACGTGATGATGAAGTTCCTCGACGGCGAATACAACGTGCTCGTCGCGACGACCATCATCGAATCCGGCCTGGACATCCCGAACGTCAACACCATGATCATCCTGGACGCAGACCGTTTCGGCCTGTCGCAGCTGTACCAGCTGCGCGGCAGGGTCGGACGCTCGAACCGCATGGCGTACGCGTACCTGGTGTATAAAAAAGATAAAGTGCTGTCGGAAGTTGCGGAAAAGCGCCTGCGGGCCATCCGTGAATTCACAGAGTTCGGCGCGGGCTTCCGCGTGGCCATGAGGGACCTCGAGCTGCGCGGCGCGGGCAACATCCTCGGCGTCGAGCAGTCCGGCCACATGCTGTCCGTCGGTTACGAATTGTACTGCAAGCTGGTCGAAGAGACCGTGCGCGAACTGCAGGGCGGCGCTCCGGAGGAGATCCAGCCCGAGGCTGATACGAGCGTGGAACTCGGTATCCCGGCGTTCCTTCCCGAGACGTACGTGGCGGACGAGCTTACGAGGCTTTCGATGTACAAGCGCATCGCGGCGGTCACGTCGGAAGAGGAGAAGTACGAAGTTACGGACGAGCTGCTCGACCGCTTCGGCGATCTGCCGCGTCCTGCGGAAAATCTGCTGGACATCGCGCTCATCCGCTCCATGGCGAGCCGCTGCGGCATCTCCAAGGTTGCGCTGCAGCATAAAAAACTGGTATTATTATTCGAAGAGAACAACTGCCTGAACCCGGAGCTGTTCGCGGCGCTGATGGACGACTACGGTCTGCGCCTGACGATCTACGGCGGCGTTGAGCCGCGCATCGCGCTTGTGCTGGACAAGACGCCTGCGGCCCGGGAGGCAGAGACCATGCTGACGACAATGCTGGCATTCAGAGAGGAGGCATCATAGATGAATATCGTTTGTTTGGATATGGAAGGGGTCGTCGTACCCGAGATCTGGATCGCGTTTTCCGAAGCGAGCGGCATCCCCGAACTGCGCAGGACCACGCGCGACGAGCCGGATTACGACAAGCTGATGCGCTGGCGCATCGGCATCCTGAAGGAACACGGTCTCGGACTGAAGGAGATCCGCGAGACCATCGCGAAGATCGAGCCGCTGGAAGGCGCGAGAGAATTCCTGGAAGAACTGCGCCAGATCGTTCCGACGGTCATCCTCAGCGACACGTTCGAACAGTTCGGCTTCCCCCTGATGGAGAAGCTCGGACGTCCTCTCCTGCTGTGCAACACGCTGGAAGTCGCGCCGGACGGAGAGATCACCGGTTTCAACATGCGCTGTGAGCAGAGCAAGCTGACGAGCGTCAAGGCGTTCCAGTCCATGGGCTATGAGACCATCGCCTGCGGCGATTCGTACAACGATCTCGGCATGATCCGTGCGAGCAAGGCGGGCTTCCTGTTCCGCGCGCCGGACAACGTCAAGGTCGAGAATCCCGATCTTCCGACCTGCGAAACGTACGAAGAACTGCTGCAGTTGATCAAAGCAGCGCTGTAAAATGCAAAGAAGGGCGGTCACCGCCCTTTCTTTTGTGTTATACTAAATTGTTATGGATCAGTCGAACAGTAAAAATAAAAGCTTTCTGAAAGGAGCCGTCATCCTCGGTCTCGCCGGCATCGTCATCAAGGTGCTCGGGGCCTTTTTCCGTATTCCGCTCACGAATATCATCACGGACGACGGAATGGGATACTATCAGACGGCTTACCCGATCTATAACCTGTTCCTGACTCTCGCCATCGCAGGCATCCCGACGGCCATCGCGCGCATGGTGGCCGAACGCACCGCGCTGGACCGTCGTTACGAGGCACACCGCGTGTTCAAGGTATCGTTTTGGCTGCTGCTCATCACGGGCGTCGTCACAAGCTCCATCCTGTTCTTCGGGGCAGGGGCGATCACGAGGGCCATCAAGGAGCCCGGAGCGATCTACTGCATGCAGGCCATTGCGCCAGCGCTGTTCTTCTGTCCGCTCATGAGCTCGTTCCGCGGCTATTTCCAGGGCCTGCAGGACATGACCCCCACAGCGGTCTCCCAGGTCGTGGAGCAGGCGTTCCGCGTCGCGATCGGTCTGGGCCTGGCCATCGTGCTGCTGCCCAGAGGTCTGAACATCGCGGCTGCCGGCGCTTCATTCGGTGCTACGGCCGGCGCGTTCTTCGGTTTCGTGGGCATCGGGCTCCTCTACCTGCACCGCAGAAAGAGCATCCTTGCGGAAGTAGGTAAAGAAGTGCCCGCAGACGTGGAGAGCGTCCGCAGCATTTTCCGTGATATCCTCATCATCGCGGTGCCCATCACGATCGGGTCCGCAGTTCTGCCGGTCATCAATACGATCGATACGGCCATCGTCAAGACGCGCCTCATCTCCATCGGCTTTGATTCCGACATGGCCAGGGCGCTGTACGGCCAGCTCACCGGTATGGCGGCCCCGCTGCTGAACTTCCCGCAGGTGCTGCTGCAGGCGGTGTCCATGAGCATCGTGCCCGTCGTCGCCTCCGCGTTCAAGCGCAGAGAGATGGGCTTCATGCACGACAACATCAATCTGGCGCTGCGGTATTCGGCCATCCTCAGCATTCCCTGCGCCGTGGGCATGAGCGTCATGTCCCGCCCGATCATGGAGCTGTTCTACCCCAGAGTAAAGGAAAGCGCCGCTTCCGCAGGCGGCTGCCTGGAGATCCTGGCCTATGGGGTCATCTTCCTGGGCATGGCGCACGCGCTGAACGGCATCCTGCAGGGCATCGGCAAGCAGATGATCCCGGTCAGAAATCTGTGCATCGGCGCGCTCGTCAAGATCGTGCTCACGTTTGTGCTCGTCGGCATTCCGTCGCTGAACGTGCGCGGCGCCGCCATCAGTACGGTCGCGGCTTACTTTACCGCGGCGTTCCTGGACTTCCGCGCCATGAAGAAATATACGGGCACGGAAGTGGATTACAAGCTGACGTTCGTCAAACCGGCCGTTTGCGCGCTCATCATGGGGCTTGCGGTGCGTGTCGTGTACCGGCTGCTGTATCTGCGCGTCGGCGGAGCGGTGAATACGCTCATCTCTGTCTGTGCCGGCATCGTCGTATACTTCGTCCTGGTCCTTGCGATCAAGGCCATCACCGTCGAAGAGATAGAAAGGCTGCCCAAAGGCAGGAAGATCGCAGCGCTGCTGCGGCGTTTTGTGAAATAAATGTACGAAGAACTGTTCAACACTGCGCAGACCGACCTCGAGGCATTCGAGCGGCTGCAGAAGATCATCGAGGTCCTGCGGGCGCCGGGCGGCTGCCCCTGGGACCGTGCCCAGACCCACGAGAGCCTCACCCGCGGCATGGTGGAAGAGGCTTACGAAGTCGTGCAGGCCATCGAGAATCACGACCGCGACAATCTGATTGAAGAGCTCGGCGACGTGCTGCTGCAGGTCGTGATGCACGCGCAGATCGCAGCGGAATCGGGTAATTTCGGCATTCGCGACATCTGCAACCGCGAAGCGGACAAGATGATCAGCCGCCACCCGCACGTTTTCGGTCCGAAGCTTGAAAATTCAAAGGATTCTGCAGGTTTAAGCGTTGACAACGTATTAGACTTGTGGGAAAATATCAAAGAGGTCGAGAAGTCCGAGACCTCAACGACTGCAAGTATGCAGAAGATCCCCCGCCATCTGCCTGCGCTGCTGCGGAGCGAAAAGGTGCAGAAGAAGGCAGCAAGGGTCGGGTTCGATTGGCCGGATGTCGGCGGCGCGTTCCAGAAGATGGACGAAGAGAGCGCCGAACTGAAGGAAGCATACGAGCAGGGCGATCAGGCGCACATCAAGGAGGAACTGGGCGATCTGCTGTTCGCGATCACCAACATCTCCCGTTTTCTGGGGATCGACCCCGAAGACGCCCTGAACGCCACGTCGAATAAGTTTATCCAACGCTTCGCTTACGTCGAGTCTTCCGCGAAGGTGCTCGGGCGCCGTCTGGAAGACATGACCCTGTCAGAGATGGATACTCTGTGGGAAGAAGCGAAAACAAAACTGTAACTTATAGCTCAAAAGAATCAGGAGGACAAAAATGAACAAGTCTCAGTTAGTAGAAGCAGTCGCAAAGGAAACAAAGTGCACCAAGAAGGATACGGAAGCTACCGTTAACGCTTTCATCAAGGTCGTTGAAAAGGAACTCTCCAAGAAGAACGGCAAGGTCCAGCTGATCGGCTTCGGCACCTTCGAAACCAGAAAGAGAAAGGCCAGAACCGGCCGCAACCCGCAGAAGCCCGGCGAAACCGTTAAGATTCCCGCTTCCAACGCTCCCGTTTTCAAGGCTGGCAAGGCTTTCAAGGACGCTGTCAACAAGAAATAAGTCTGAAACAAGGTTCATTGCAGGGGCAACGGCAAGTTGCCCCTTTTTTTATCAACGATGAGGATAGACAAATACCTGAAAATTTCAAGGCTGATCAAGCGGCGCACGGTCGCGCATGACGCCGCGCAGGAGGAACGCATCTTCCTGAACGGCAAGGCGGCCAAGCCTTCCGCGCAGGTCAAGCCGGGCGACGAGATCCTGATCCGTTTCGGCAATTCCGAAATGAAGGTCCGCGTGCTCGAAACGCCCGAATACGTGACGAAGGACGGCGCGGCCATGATCTACGAGGTCATCGGCTAGGAGGGTCATCTCATGAGCATGGAAGACCAGAGATTTCATCTGAAGGCGCCGTTCGGCATGACGGGAGACCAGCCCGAAGCTGTCAGAAAACTCGTAGACGGCCTGAACGCCGGCAAGCGCTACCAGACGCTGCTCGGGGTCACCGGATCGGGCAAGACCTTTACGATCGCGAACGTGATCCAGCAGGTGCAGCGGCCTACGCTGGTGATCTCACACAACAAGACGCTCGCTGCGCAGCTCTGCGGAGAATTCAAGGAATTCTTCCCGGACAACGCGGTGGAGTATTTTATTTCCTATTACGACTATTACCAGCCGGAGGCTTACGTGCCTTCGACGGATACCTATATCGAAAAAGACTCGGACGTGAACGAAGAGATCGACCGTCTGCGCTACTCGGCCACGGCTTCGCTCGTGGAACGGCGCGACGTCATCATCGTGGCGTCCGTTTCGTGCATTTACGGCTTAGGCAGCCCGTTCGACTACAAGAACCAGATGCTCTCGCTGCGTCCGGGACAGACGAAGAGCCGTACGGACATCCTGCGCAAGCTGACGGACATCCAGTATACGCGCAACGACCTCGGCTTCGAGCGCGGCACGTTCCGCGTGCGGGGCGACATCATCGACATCATCCCGGCGGGCAGCGAATCGGCCGTCCGCATCGAACTGTTCGGCGACGAAGTCGAATCCATCAAGGAGATGAACCCGGTGACCGGCGAGATCACAGGGCTTCGCAACCACATCGCGATTTTTCCGGCATCGCACTACGCGACGTCCAAGGAGAACATGGACCGCGCACTCGTGACCATCGAGGAGGAGCTCGAAGAACGTCTCGTCTGGCTGCGCGACCGCGGCAAGCTGCTGGAGGCGCAGCGCCTGGAGCAGCGCACGCGCTACGACCTGGAGATGATGCGCGAGATCGGTACGTGCAAGGGCATCGAGAACTATTCGCGCCACATCGTCGGCAATCCGCCCGGGGCAAAGCCATACACGCTGATCGACTATTTCCCGAAGGACTTCCTCGTAGTCATCGACGAGAGCCACGTCATGCTGCCGCAGCTGCGCGCCATGGCGCACGGCGACCGGTCGAGAAAGACAGCGCTCGTGGACTACGGTTTCCGCCTGCCATCCGCTCTCGACAACCGTCCGCTGCGCTTCGAAGAGTTCGATTCGATGCTGAATCAGGCGATCTTCATCTCGGCGACGCCGGCGGCTTACGAGAGGGAAGTGTCCGGCGGTATTTCCGCGGAACAGGTCATCCGCCCGACCGGCCTGCTCGACCCGCCCATCGAAGTCGTGCCGACGGAAGGGCAGATCGACCACCTGATCGGCGAGATCCACAAAGAAGTGGACAAGGGGCACCGCGTGCTCGTGACGACGCTGACGAAGAAGATGGCCGAGAATCTGACGGATTACCTGAAGAAAGCCGGTCTGAAGGTGCGCTACATGCACTCGGAAGTCGATACGCTCGAACGCAACGAGATCCTGCGCGACCTGCGCCTCGGCGTGTTCGATACGCTCGTAGGCATCAACCTGCTGAGAGAGGGCCTCGACCTGCCGGAAGTGGCCCTCGTGGCCATCCTGGACGCGGATAAAGAGGGGTTCCTGCGTACGGAGACTTCGCTGATCCAGACCATCGGCCGCGCCGCGCGGAACGCGGAAGGCCGGGTCATCATGTACGCGGACACCATCTCTCCTGCCATGCGGACCGCCCTGGACGAGACGGACCGCCGCCGCAGCATTCAGCAGAAATACAACGACGAGCACGGCATCACGCCGGAGACGATCAGGAAGGCGGTGCGCGACGTCATCGAGGTCACGACGAAGGTCGAGGAAGACTTCGACACGTTCGCGGGCAAGAGCGTGCTGGAGCTGACGAAGAAGGAGCTCATGAACTACGCGAAGATGCTCGAAAAGGAAATGAAGGCCGCCGCCAAGGACCTGCAGTTCGAACGCGCGGCCATCCTGCGCGACAAGCTGCTCGAAGTGCGCGCGAAACTGTAGAAAGGCATTGCCATGAAGACGATCCTCTGTTACGGAGATTCGAATACGTACGGATACGATCCCTCGAACGGATTCCGCTACCCGAAGAACGTGCGCTGGACAGGCGTGCTGGCTGAATTGCTCGGGCCGGAGTTCACGGTGATCGAAGAGGGCTGCAACGGCCGCACGACGGTGTTCGACGATCCTCTGGAAGGCTGGAAGAACGGCCTTGATTACCTGAAGCCCTGCCTGAACTCGCACAAGCCCATCGACCTCGTCATCCTGATGCTCGGCAGCAACGACCTGAAGGATATCTTCCACGCGTCCGCCGCGCAGATCGCGGACGGGGCAGGGGTGCTCGTGAAGACCATCCAGGAGTTCACGCAGCTGAAGCAGGGCTATGTGCCGCAGATCGTGCTGGTCTCCCCGCCGGTCATCGGGCCGGGCATCGAAAACTCGCCGTTTTCCTATGCGTTCGACGAGTCGGCCATTGCGCGTTCCCATCAGTTCGCGGAAGAATACCGCAGGGTCGCGGACAAGCTCGGCTGCCAGTTTTTCGACGCGGCTCCCGTAGCGCCGGCCAGCAGGCTCGACAGCCTGCACCTGATGCCCGAGGCGCATAAGTCCCTGGGTGAAGCGTTGGCAGAAACGGTAAAGAAGACTATAATATAAGCATGCAGAAAGACTTAGTCATCCGGGGCGCCCGCGCCCATAACTTAAAGAATCTCAACCTCACCATCCCGCGCGACAAGATGGTCGTGGTCACAGGGCTTTCCGGCAGCGGAAAGTCCTCTTTGGCGTTCGACACGATCTACGCGGAGGGGCAGAGACGCTACGTGGAAAGCCTATCGGCCTATGCCCGGCAGTTCCTCGGCCAGGTGGACAAGCCGGACGTAGACTCCATCGAAGGCCTGTCTCCTGCTATTTCCATCGATCAGAAGACCACGTCCAAGAACCCCCGTTCGACCGTCGGCACGGTCACAGAGGTCTACGATTATCTGCGTCTTCTGTATGCCCGCATCGGCATTCCGCACTGCCCGGTCTGCGGCAAGGAGATCACGAGCCAGAGCGTCGACCAGATCGTCGAGCAGCTCATGGCTTACGGCGAAGGCGCGCGCCTGACCCTGCTCGCGCCGGTCATCCGTGAAAAGAAAGGCCAGCACGAGAAGGTGCTTGACCGCATCAAGCGCGAAGGCTTCATCCGCGTGCGCGTGGACGGAGAGATCAAGAACCTCAACGAAGACGAGATCAAGCTCGAGAAGACGTTCAAGCATTCCATCGACATCGTCGCGGACCGCATCGTCGTGCGCGAAGGCCAGGAGAGCCGCATCGCCGAATCCACGGAGCTGTGCGTCTCCCAGGGCGACGGCCTCGTAGGCGCGATCATCCAGACCGCAGATAAGACAGAAGAGCGGCTGTTTTCCACGAAGCTGGCCTGTCCGGATCACGGTATCTCCGTCGGGGAGCTCGAACCGCGCAGCTTCTCGTTCAATTCGCCGTTCGGCGCCTGTCCGAAATGCAAGGGACTCGGCTTTATCCACTTCGTCGACCCCGACCTCGTCGTGGAAAATCCCGAACTGTCCATCGACGACGGCGCGCTCAAGAACGCCTATGCCATGGTCGAATTTCCGGGCATCTACAAGGCCATGCATCGCCAGCTGGCGAAGAATTACGGCAGCGACACGTCCGTGCCGTACAAGGATATGCCGGAGAAGTTCAAGGACGAGATCTGGCACGGCACGAACGGACGCAAGTTCGAATACGACTACAAGCGCTGGGACGGCACGATCTCGCACCGCAGCGACTCGCTGTCCGGCCTGTGCCACAATATCGAAAACCGCCTGGGCTACACCCAGACCGAGACGATACGCCAGCGCATCGAAAGCTTCATGTCCATCAACCTCTGCGACGAATGCAAGGGCAAGCGTCTCAAGCCTGAAATGCTTGCAGTCACCGTGGGGGATATCAATATCATCGACTTTACGGAGATGTCCATCCGCGACGCGCTCGCGTTCACGGAGAAGCTGCCGGAGAAGCTGACCGAAAAGCAGTATTCCATCGCGCGGCTCATCCTGAAGGAGATCAAGGCGCGGCTGTCGTTCCTGATCGAGGTCGGTCTCGATTACCTGACGCTGGCGCGGGCTTCGGCCACGCTGTCCGGCGGCGAATCGCAGCGCATCCGCCTCGCGACCCAGATAGGGTCGTCGCTGGTCGGGGTCATGTACATCCTGGACGAGCCTTCCATCGGCCTGCACCAGAAGGACAACGGCAAACTGCTGGACGCCCTGCGCGATCTGACGGATCTCGGCAACACCCTGATCGTCGTCGAGCACGACCAGGAGACCATGGAACGGGCGGACCAGATCATCGACATCGGCCCGGGTGCCGGCGTGGCGGGAGGTTATCTCGTCGTGCAGGGCAGCCTCGAGGACGTCAAGAACTGCGAGGAATCCATCACGGGCCAGTATCTGTCCGGCAAGAGGCAGATCAAGGTACCCAAGGAGAGGCGGCCCGGCAGCGGCAACAGGATCACCGTGAAAGGCGCTGCGGCCAACAATCTGAAAAACATCGACGTCGATATCCCGCTCGGCACGTTCACCTGCGTCACAGGCGTATCCGGCAGCGGCAAGTCCTCCCTGATCAACGAGATCCTGTACAAGGCTCTTGCGGAGAAGATGTACAAGGCGAAGGATAAGCCCGGCAAGCATAAGGAAGTCCTGGGCATCGAATACATCGACAAGGTCATCGACATCGACCAGTCGCCCATCGGCAGGACCCCGCGGTCCAACCCCGCGACGTACACCGGCGTGTTCACCCCCATCCGCAGCCTGTTCGCGCAGACGAACGAGGCGAAGATGCGCGGCTACCAGCCCGGAAGATTTTCTTTCAACGTCAAGGGCGGACGCTGTGAAGCCTGCCAGGGAGATGGTATAATCAAGATAGAGATGAACTTCCTGCCCGACGTCTACGTGCCCTGCGAAGTCTGCCACGGCAGGCGCTACAACCGCGAGACGCTGGAAGTCAAATACAAGGGCAAGAACATCTACGAAGTGCTGGATATGAGCGTGGACGAGGCGCTGGATTTCTTCAAGAACATCCCGGGCATCAACCGCTACATCCGCACGCTGCACGAGGTCGGGCTCGGCTACATCAAGCTCGGCCAGCCTTCCACCCAGCTGTCCGGCGGCGAAGCGCAGCGCATCAAGCTCGCGACGGAGCTGTCGCGCAGGAGCACGGGCAGCACGCTCTACATCCTCGACGAGCCCACGACGGGCCTGCATTTCGCGGACGTGGAGAAGCTGATCGACGTGCTGCAGGCCCTGGTGGATCAGGGCAACACCGTAGTGGTCATCGAACACAACCTGGACGTCATCAAAACTGCGGACTATATCATAGATCTGGGACCCGACGGGGGAGAGCGCGGCGGCCGCATCGTGGCCAAAGGCACGCCCGAAGAGGTCGCGAAAGTGGCGGGTTCGTATACCGGCCAGTATCTGAAGAAAATGCTTTAGGAGGACCTTATGGACAAGCAGAACCTCACCATGCTCACCGACTTTTACGAGCTGACCATGGCAAACGGCTATTTCCTGGAAGGGATGGGCGATCAGATCGTGTACTTCGATCTGTTTTACCGCAGAAATCCCGAGAACGGCGGCTACGTCGTCGCGGCAGGCCTCGAATCCCTGATCGACTATCTGAAGAACATCAAGTTCACGGAAGACGACCTGGCCTTCCTGAAGAAGAAGGGCTTCGACGACGGCTTCCTCGACTATCTGCGCCACTTCGAATTCGCCTGCGACGTCTGGGCGGTCCCCGAAGGCACGCCGGTGTTCCCGTACGAACCCATCGTCGTGGTCCGCGGACCCGCGATCCAGGCGCAGTTCATCGAGACCATGGCGCTGCTGCTCATCTCGCACCAGAGCCTCATCGCCACGAAGGCGAACCGCATCGTGCGCGCGGCGGAAGGCAGAGCCATCATGGAGTTCGGTTCCCGCAGAGCCCACGGCGCGGATGCGGCCATCCTCGGCGCCCGGTCCGCCTACATCGGCGGCTGCGCGGGTACGGCCTGCGCGATCTGTGAACCCGAGTACGGCATCCCCGCTCTCGGCACCATGGCGCACTCCTGGGTGCAGCTGTTCGACACCGAATACGAGGCGTTCACCGCGTATGCGAAGCACTATCCCGACAACTGCACGCTGCTGGTCGATACCTACGACGTGCTGAAGAGCGGCGTTCCCAACGCCATCCGCATCTTCGACGAGCTCAAACCCAACAAGAAGGGCATCCGCATCGACTCCGGCGACATCGCCTACCTGACGAAGAAGGCCAGAAAGATGCTGGACGACGCGGGCCATCCCGACGCGAAGATCGTCATTTCGAACTCCCTGGACGAGTACATCATCGACGACGTGCTGCGCCAGGGCGCGTTCATCGACAGTTTCGGCGTCGGCGAGCGGCTGATCACGTCCAAGGCGGAACCCGTGCTGGGCGGCGTGTACAAGCTGGCGGCCGTCGAGAAGAAGGGCAGGATCATCCCGAAGATCAAGGTGTCCGAGAACGTCGAAAAGGTGACGAACCCGGGCTACAAGCGCGTGTACCGTCTGTTCGACAAGACGGACAACACCGCGTTCGCGGACGTCATCACGCTGGCGGACGAACCGGCGCCGACCCCGGGCAGCTATACCGTGGTCGATCCGCAGTCGCCGCGCATGATCAAATATCTGGACAGCGACTTCGACGTTAAGGAACTTCTCGTTCCCATTTTCAAGGGCGGCAAGCTGGTCTACGATGTTCCGGAACTGAAGGACGTCAAGGCGCACTGCGCCGACAGCGTCGCCCACGTCTGGGAGGAAGTCCTGCGTTTCGAGAACCCGCACAGATACTACGTCGACCTGTCCCCGAAACTTTGGGAACTGAAGAACAAGCTGCTGGAGGAGTATGATATCTGATGGAAAACTACAGTTTTAAGAGTTCTGACAAGCAAAGCACCATCCAGTATTATATCTGGAGACCCGAAGCGGCAGAATATAAGGAAAAGCCTGTCGCGATCCTGCAGATCATCCACGGCATGAGCGAATACGTCGGCCGTTACGGCGGTTTCGCGCAGTGGCTGGCGGACCAGGGCATCCTCGTCGTCGGCGACGACCACATCGGTCACGGCACGAGCGCGGATCCCAAGGATTACGGCTATTTCGGCCACACCGACGGCTGGAAGCATCTCGTGGACGACGAAGAGAAGCTGCGCAATCTGATGCGCGAGCAGTTCCCGGATACGCCTTACGTCATCCTGGGCCACAGCATGGGTTCGTTCATCCTGCGTGCCTGGCTGGCCATGTACGCGAAGGCTGCGGACGTGGACGGCTGCATCGTCATGGGCACGTGCGGCACGAACAAGGCGCTCGGCGCGGGCGCAGGGCTCACGAGCCTCCTGCTCGGCATCAAGGGCGAAAAGAAGACGAGCAACCTGATCACCGGCCTTGCGATGGGTCCGTACGCGAAGCCGTTCGCGGCGGAAAAGAGTCCGGTCGCCTGGCTTTCCCGCGACAAGGAACTGTACCGCGCTTACGAAAAGGACCCGATGTGCGGCTTCCCGTTCACGCTGGGCGGCTACCTGGATCTGTTCGCGCTCATCCGCTACATCACGGCGGACAGCTGGTACGGGAAGGTGCCCAAGGATCAGACTCTGCTGATCACGTCCGGCGCCTGCGACCCCGTGGGCGACATGGGCAAGGGACCCGCGGAGACCTACGAAAAGCTGCAGGCAGCCGGCTGCACGGACGTCAACCTGCTGCTGTACGAAGACATGCGCCACGAGATCCTGAACGAGATCGGAAAAGAAAAGGTCTGGGAAGACATGCGCGACTTCATTCTCGACATGGCGGAAGAACACGGTCTGCCGGCGGAGCAGAGAGGCCTCCCCGAGGAGTAGTCCATGGTCCATATCGGCAATTCGTGGGACGAAAAACTGAAAGACGAATTCACGAAGGACTATTACCTGCAGCTGCGCGAATTCCTGAAAACAGAGTATTCGACGCGGGTCATCTATCCGGACATGCACGACATCTTCAACGCTCTGAAGGCGACGGCCTACGAAGACGTGAAGATCGTCATTCTCGGGCAGGATCCGTATCATGAACCCGGGCAGGCGCACGGCATGTGCTTTTCGGTCAAGCCCGGCGTGCCGGTGCCCCCGTCCCTGCAGAACATGTATAAGGAGATCGCCGCGGAGTATCCCGGCTGGCCCATCCCCGAAGACGGCTATCTGCAGAAGTGGGCAGAGCAGGGCGTGCTGCTGCTGAACGCGGTGCTCACCGTGCGTGCGCACGCTGCGAATTCGCATAAAGGCAAGGGCTGGGAGATCCTGACGGACAGGGTCATCGAACTGCTGAACGAAAGGGAAGACCCCGTCATTTTCCTGCTGTGGGGCCGCAATGCGAGAGATAAGGCTGCTCTTATCACGAACCCGCAGCATACCTGCCTGCAGGCGGCGCACCCGAGCCCGCTGTCGGCATATAACGGATTCTTCGGCTGCGGTCATTTCCGGCAGGCGAACGACCTGCTGCGGCAGGCCGGTAAGACGCCTATTCGCTGGTAAGGAGATAACATATGCTGCGTTTTGAACGGAAATACAAAACGAAAAGCATGCAAAGGCACGTTTTAGCGTGCCTTTTTTGCTTGTTTTTGATCGTTTCGGCGGCAGCGCCGGCTTTCGCGATCAGCTACACGACCGACAGCTACCACACGACGCTGGACGTGCAGGAGAATTCTTCGATGCACGTGACGGAGACCATAAAGGTCAACTTCCTGACGGAGGCCCACGGTATCTACCGCGATATCTGGACGCTCGACAAGTGCTGGTTCGTCAAGGACGGCGAACTGGTCGAAACGGATATGCTGTACAAGCTGAAGCATTTCAAATGCGAGGGCGAGGAGATCAAGAAATCGACCGAGACGGACTACGTTTCCATCCGCATCGGCTCTGCCGACGTCACGTATACAGGTCCGCACACGTACAAGCTGGAATATGACGTCATTATGTACGCGGACAGCCTCGACTACATGGATCAGCTGTACTGGAACATCATGCCCATGTACTGGCAGACGGACGTAGAGGATTTCTCCTTTACTATCAATATGCCCAAAGCGTTCGATGGGAGCGAAGTCGAGATCATCGCGGGAGCCATCGCATCAGGCGATACGTCGCGGGCGGTCTATACGGTGACAGGCAATACGGTCGAGGGTCATATGACTGGGCCCATCGAATCCGGCGAAGGCGTGACCGCGCGCATCAAACTGCCGCAGGGCTACTGGAAGGGCGCCAAGAGCGATGCGCCGTGGATCTACGGCCTCATGGCGGCCATCGGCGCCGGTACGTTCGCGGTCATCTCCCTGTTCCTGCGCTACGGCAGAGATCCTCGTCCTGTCAAAACCGTGGAATTCTACCCGCCGGACGGCATGTCTTCAGCGGAAGTCGGCTATCTGTACGATAAAAAACTGCAGAAAAAGGACATGGTCTCGCTCGTGATGTGGTTCGCGAGCCAGGGCTGGCTGAAGATCCGCGCGGTCGAGAACGAAGATGCGAAGACGCGCGGCAAGGACCCGTACAAGATCACGCTGTACAAGCTGCAGGACGTGCCCGACGGCGCGCCGACGTACCAGAAGACGTTCTTTGACGGCATCTTTAAGGGCGGAGACAAGGTGCATCTCGAAAGCATGCCCAGCTCGTTCGGCACGGCCTATATGGAGGCCGAAGAAGAATTGCAGGACTACTTTACCGGCGATAAGGACTTCATCGATCCGGAAAGCGAGACCGCAAAGCGCACGGGCTGTCTGATCGGCCTCGTACTCTTCCTCGTGACCGTCTTCAGTTTCGGCCTGTTCAAGATCACGGATAGCCTGGCTGACAGCCTGGGCGGGGAGTTCTTGCTCTGCGCACTCGTCATCTTCCTCTGCGTTAAGTTCATGCTGCGGCCGTCCGATTACCGCGTCGACAGGATGGGCAAGCTCAAAGGATTCCGCTCGTTCATCAAGAAGGCGGAGCTGGACCGCATCGAAAAACTCGTCGAGGACGACCCTGACTATTTCTATAAGATCCTGCCGTATGCCTACGTGTTCGGCTTGACGGACCGTTGGGCGAGGAACTTCGAAGTGCTCGGCATCGAGGCGCCCGGATGGTTCGAGGGTTCGACTGGCTATTTCTATTCGCCCCAGACGTTCTGCAATGACTTCAACAGGTCTGTGTCCGAAGGGATCAGCCATGCGATGCCGAAGACGACCTCTTCCAGTTTCTCCGGCAGCGGGGGCGGCTGGTCTTCGGGCGGCGGAGGCGGTTCTTCCGGCGGCGGCTTCTCCGGAGGC
>JAFYYP010000002.1 GCA_017557505.1 Bacillota bacterium
GTGATCGCCATGGCCCTGATCAGCGAGCCCAAACTGCTGATCGCGGACGAACCGACGACCGCTCTGGACGTGACCATCCAGGCGCAGATCCTGGACGTCATGAAGGACATCCAGAAGCGCGTCAACACGTCCATCATCTTCATCACGCACAACCTCGGCGTCGTCGCCGAGATCTGCGACAAGGTGTCCGTCATGTACGCGGGCAAGATCGTGGAGCAGGGCGACGTCAACGATATCTTCTACGACCCGCAGCACCCGTATACGAAGGCGCTGCTGGCTTCCATGCCGCGTCTGGACGAAGACGGCCATGAGAGGCTCATCCCGATCGAGGGCACGCCCATCGACCTGCTGGATCCGCCCCAGGGCTGCAACTTCGGTCCGCGCTGCAAGGACTGCCGCAAGATCTGCCTGTCGAAGAAGCCGCCTTACGCGGACCTCGGAAACGGCCACATTTCGGCCTGCTGGCTCCACTTCATGGACGGCGCGCTGAAGAAAGAGGAGGCATAACCATGGACGAACGCAAGAAACTCCTCGAGATCGAAAACTTAAAGAAATATTTCCCGGTCAAGGCGGGCTTCGGCAGGAAGCAGTACGTCCAGGCCGTGGAGTCCGTCGATTACTTCATCTATGAAGGCGAGACACTGGGCCTGGTCGGCGAATCCGGCTGCGGCAAGACGACACTGGGCAGAACGACCATCCGTCTGTACGAGCCCACGAGCGGCCGCATCGTGTTCGACGGCGAGCCGATCTACGACTCCGAAAAGAAGATCGCCGTACCTATGCTGCCTTACCGCCGCAAGATGCAGATCATCTTCCAGGATCCGTCCGCGTCGCTCGACCCGCGCATGACCGTCGGCGAGATCGTCGGCGAAGCGCTGGACATCCACGGACTGTATCAGGGCAAGACCGAAAGACGCGAACGCATCAACCAGCTGCTGGACGAAGTCGGCCTGAACACCGAGCATTCGAACCGGTTCCCGCACGAGTTCTCCGGCGGACAGCAGCAGAGGATCGGCATCGCGAGAGCGCTGGCCGTGGAACCGCAGTTCATCGTCTGCGACGAGCCTATTTCCGCGCTCGACGTTTCCATCCAGTCGCAGGTCATCAACATGCTCGAAGACCTGCAGGAGCAGAAAGGCCTGACATATCTGTTCATCGCTCACGATATCTCGGTCGTACGGCACATCTCCAACCGCATCGGCGTCATGTACCTCGGAAGCATGGTGGAACTGGGCGAGAGCTACGAGCTCTGCAACCATCCCATCCATCCGTACACGAAGACGCTGCTGTCGGCTGTGCCCATCCCCGACCCGGTCAAGACCCGCAGCCGTCAGAGACAGCTGCTGGAAGGGGAGATCCCCAGCCCGATCAATCCGCCGAGCGGCTGCCGCTTCCACACGCGCTGCCCGTACGCGACGGAACGGTGCAAGCAGGAATTCCCGAAACTCAAGGAATACGGCCCCGGCCATTATGCCGCGTGTCATTTGCTTGAAAATAGTTAGCGATTGGTTTATAATATTTAGGTCGCTGAAAAAACGATACCGACCGGCCCCGCCCGGATGTGTATATTAAAAAGGTTTTTTCATGAAAAAAGTTTTTTAAAACAGGAGGAAAACATGAAGAAAATCATTGCTTTGCTTCTGGCACTGTGCATGGTATTCACCATGGCTGCCTGCTCTTCTTCCAACGAGCCCGCTCCCGCTGAGCCGACTCCGACCGAAGAACCCGCAGCCGAATCGGACACTTTCGTCCTGAACGCCTGCATCGCGTCAGAACCCGAGACCATCGACGTCAGCACCATCAGCTCCGTTGACGGCTCCACCTACGTGCAGCACATGTTCGAGAACCTGATGAAGTATCAGCAGATCTCCGAGCATCCCGCTGAGGACCCCAACATGTACATGACGGAAGTCGTCCCCGGCCAGGCTGCATCCTACACCGTTTCCGATGACGAAATGGTCTACACCTTCAAGCTTCGCGACGACATCTTCTGGTCCGATGGCCAGCCCGTCACCGCGAACGACTGGGTCTATTCCTGGAGAAGACTGGTCAACCCCGAGACCGCGGCTGACTACGGCTACTTCCTGGACGGCATCGTCAAGAACGCTTACGCCATCTATGAAGAAGGTTCCATGGATCCTTCCGAACTGGGCATCAAGGCGATCGACGACAAGACCCTGGAGATCACTCTGGAATCTCCCTGCCCCTACTTCATCGAAATGTGCGCATTCGCATCCCTGATGCCGCTGCGTGAAGATGTTGTGGAAGGCAACGACAACTGGACCGATCCCGCGAATATCGTTGTCAACGGTCCGTACATCATCTCCGAGTGGGTACACGACTCCTACATTAAGATGGTTCCCAACGATCAGTACTATGATGCTGCCAACCTGGGACCGGATGAGATCGTATGGCACCTGTCCGACTCCGAGACCGCGATCCTGTCCTCTTATCAGAACGGCGAGTACGACTTCATCGAGAGCTTCCCGACCGACATGATCGAGAGCCTGACAGCTTCCGGCGATTGCTTCATCAACCCGTACGTAGGTACTTACTATCTGTACCTGAACTGCGACAAGATCCCCAGCTGGAAAGTACGTGCTGCGATGACCATCTCTGTTGACAGAGATCACATCGTCAAGAACGTCACCCAGGGAGGACAGATGCCTGCTACCGGCTTCGTTGCCAGCGGTATCCTCGACTCCACCGGCAAGGACTTCGCCTATGGCGTTTCCGAACTCGGCGCGATCTACAACTGGCTGTCTCAGCAGTATCCCGACGCAGACCTGACCACCTATGCAGGCAAGTGCGAACTGGCCAAGCAGCTGTATGACGAAGCTGTCGAAGCCGGCGAATGGGATGCCAACACCACCATCGTTTACAACTTCAACACCTCCGATACCCACAAGGCTATCGCAGAAGCTTGCGGCCACGACTGGCAGACGGTTCTGGGCATGAACATCACCCTGGAGAACCAGGAATGGGCTACCTACACCAACGGTCTGGGCGAACACAACTTCGGTGTTGCAAGACTGGGCTGGATCGCTGACTACAACGACCCGATCACCTACCTCGAACTGCTCGTTACCGGCAACGCTTACAACTACGGTCTGTACAGCGACGCCAACTACGATGCAGCCATCGCAGGCGCGAAGGCCATCGCAGCCGGCGCAGACAGAGACGCTATGCTGTACAAAGCAGAAGAAACTCTGTTCAGCGAAGGCGGCTTCCCCGTCATGCCCGTTTACTATTACACCAATATGTACTGCGCTCACGGAATCACGAACATGGGCTACACCCCCATGGGCTACTTCTTCATGCAGTACGCACAGCCCGCTCAGTAATTCTGAACCAGGCTGACGTGTAACAGCGACTTGAGTGACCCGTCCCTTGGGCGGGTCACTTTTTCAAACAGGAGGCGAGAATGAAATACGAAGTCAAGGGCGAACCCATGCCCGTCGTCATCTGCACGCTGGAAGCGGGCGAAAAGATGATCACCGAGAGCGGTTCCATGGTATGGATGAGCCCGAACATGCAGATGGAAACGTCGGCCGGCGGAGTCGGAAAGGCCTTCGGCCGTCTGTTCTCCGGCGAGAACATCTTCCAGAACATCTATACCGCGCAGGGCGGCCCGGGACTGATCGCATTCGGTTCCAGCTTCCCCGGCTCCATCCGCGCGATCGAGATCACGCCGGACAAGCCTGTCGTCTGCCAGAAGTCCGCATTCCTTGCGGCGACTGACGGCGTGCAGCTGTCCGTATTCTTCCAGAACAAGGCTCTGACCGGTTTCTTCGGCGGCGAAGGCTTCATCATGCAGAAGCTGTCCGGCAGAGGCCTGGCATTCATCGAGATCGACGGCAGCGCTGTCGAATACAGGCTGGAAGCAGGGCAGAGACTGATCGTGGACACCGGCAACGTCGCGATGGTGGACAGCAGTGTCTCCATCGACATCCAGCGGGTCAAAGGCGCCAAGAACATCCTGTTCGGCGGCGAGGGCCTGTTCAATACGGTCGTTACCGGCCCGGGCAACGTCATTCTGCAGACCATGCCCATGAGCAATTTCGTGACTGCGGTCGCGAGTATGCTGCCCAGCAAAGACTGATGAAAAGGGCCGCAAGAGAGGATTCCCGCTGTTCGGCAAGGAAGATTGCCTCACAGTCGGGAACCCTCCTCTTGCGTCCCTCTTTGCTAAGTTGGGGTTGTTTTTTTTCATGCTTGCCTATATAATATTCGGGTAAGTGATTCGAAGCGAAGGAGCATTTGATGGCAGGTAAAAAAGGACAGCGCACAATCAATATCTACGCTTTCTTCTTCTCTCTGGTAGCGTTTCTGTTCGTGATGCAGCTGGGAACAGGCATCGCGGGAGCGCTCATGGGATTCCGCTATCCTGACGGGCTTCTGGGCATGACGGGCGTCATCAATACGATCTCCCTGGTCATCGTCCTTACCGCGATCTTCCTCGCGGCGTCTTCAGCCGGTTTTATCATCATCCGCAAGGCGGAGGCCGACAAGAAGAACTTCATCATTTACCACTGCATCGTCATCGCGGTCATGCTGCTCGGCCTGATCTACGTGATCATGGCATACAAGAACGTCTGGTTCGCATTGCCGAACATCTTTACGATCGCCGCAACGGCCTACAGTTTGAAGAACGTCAACCGTTCGAAGTACGAGGTCGTCAGGGGTACGCGCGCCTGGCGCAACGAACAGGCGAGAAAAGAACGCGCCGAGATGCTGGCAAAGGAAAAGGCATCGAGAAAGAGCAGGAAATAGGGCGTACGCGGGCTGTTAGCTCAGTTGGTTAGAGCGCTTGCGTCACATGCAAGAGGCCGTTGGTTCGAGTCCAATACAGCCCACCAAAAGAAAGCAGAGATCCGGTAAGGGTCTCTGCTTTTTCATGTGCTCCGTTGCTTTTGATAATTCAATATGTTAAAGTGGATTTGAGGATAAAACTTGCTTTTTCAAGCGGAGGTATATTTATGAGAAAAGTTGACATGATCGTAAAGGCTCCCCATTTCTACACGATGGAAGGGGACGGCGTAGGCTACAAGACCGGCGTGGCGATGATCGTGAACGCGGGCAAGATCGAGGGCTTTGCCGATGCAGCAACAGTAGACAGCGAGTACAGTGCGGATGAGGTTCTGGACCTGAAGGACCATGTCATCTTCCCGGGACTGATCGACGCGCACATGCATACGCTGGACAACGTCCTGAGAGGCCTGGCGCAGGACTCCAACAACTGGATGATGCTGGCGCTGCAGCCGTTCGTGAACGCAGCGACGCCCGAAGACAAGGTCAAGGGCAGCCGCGTGGCCATCATCGAGGCCATTAAGGCCGGCACGACCTGCCTGGGCGACTACAACGTCGAAGTGGACAGCTGCGCGGAGTTCATCACGAAGATCGGCGCGAGAGGCAACCTGGCTCCGATGTTCAGAGCGGCCAAGAGAAAGGTCTACTATCCCGGCGAACTGTATGAGTTCGACGACGAGATGGGCGAGCGCGAGATGAACGAGAATATCGCGTGCTTCGACCGCTGGCACGGCAAGGGCAACATCCGCATCCTGTTCGGTCCGCAGGGCGCCGATTTCATGAGCCCCGAGATGCTGCTCAAAGCGCAGAAAGCCGTCAAGGAAAGACATACGAAGATGCATCTGCACGTACAGCAGGGCGACAGAGAGACGTACCAGATCGTCCAGAGATACGGCAAGCGCCCGACGCAGTTCCTGCAGGAACTCGGCATACTCGATAAGGACCTGATCGCGGTCCACCTAACTGACTGCAACGACGACGAGACCCGCATCATCGCCAAGAGCGGCGCGGGCATGGTCGTCAACCCGGCTTCCATCGGCATCATCGACGGCATCGTCTGCCCGTCCGTCGTGTTCCAGGAAGCGGGCGGCATGTGCGGTCTCGGTTCCGATCAGGCACCGGGCAACAACTGCCACAACATCATCCACGAGATGAAGAACGTCTGCCTGTTCAACAAGATCAAGTATCAGAACCCCGAGATCATGCCGGCCTGGAGAGCGCTGCGCATGGCTACGATCGAAGGCGCGAAAGCCATCGGCGTGGACGACGTCTGCGGATCCCTCGAAGAGGGCAAGAGCGCGGACTTCATCGCGGTATCCCTGAACTTCCCGAGCATGCTGCCGGTCTACACCTATCCGATGCGCAACCTCGTCACGAACTTCGTCTACTCCGCAAGAGGCGAGGAAGTGACCCACAGCGTCGTCGCCGGCAAGGTCATCATGCGCGACCGCAAGATCGTCGAGATCGACGAACAGGAATACATCGACGCGGTCAAGGATTGCCCGGCGGGCATCGGCGAGCGAGCGTCCGGGGAATTCAACAGCATCGACGGCATCAACAACAAGTACATGAGAGAAGGGAAGCTCTAAAGCGGTATTATGAAACATTTTCAGAGCGAAGAGCAGTTCAGGCGCACATTCCGCATCTTTCTGGCGTGTGTATTCTGTTATGGCATCGTGGAAGGCTTCAGCCTGAACATCTTTTCGAATTTCTTTAAAGACGCGTATAACGTGAGCGACCAGGTGCGCGGCTGGATCGAGACCCCAAGAGAGTCTCCGGGCGTGTTCTGCATGTTCTACCTGCCTGCCCTGGCGGCGTTCTCGGACGTGCGCTTGTCGCGATACGCCCTGATCCTGGGCGCCATCGCGCTGTCGCTCATGGGCTTTCTGCCCACGCCGTTCTGGACCATGATGGTGTTCCTGCTGATGTTCTCGTTCAGCAGCCACACGTACTATCCGATGGAAGGTTCCATCGGCCTCGCCCTCGCGGGTGAAACGGACAACGTGGGTCAGACGCTCGGCCGGATCCGTTCCGTGGCGCAGGTCTCGTATTTCGTGGCCGCGACGTGCGTGCTCGTGTTCTTCCGCAACGGTTTCTTCGACTTTACGGCGAACATCCGGCGGCCGTTCATTTTCGGCGCAGCTGCCTGCCTCATCGAATTCGTGCTGTTCGGCCTCATCGAAAAGGACATGAACTGGATGCCCAGGCGGGAAAAAGGCAAACTGGTCGTTAAGAAGGAATTCACGAACTACTATCTGCTGACGTTTGCCTACGGCATCCAGAAGCGCATCCGCATGGTGTTCGCGCTGTGGATGTTCACACAGCTGCTCTCCAAAAAAGCGGACTTTACAGCCATTCTGCTGATCATTTCCGCCATCATCGGCATTTTCGTATCGCCGCAGATGGGTAAACTGCTGGACCGTATGGGCCAGAAGAGGGCGATCATTTTCGAAGGCGTGTACATGCTCGTGATCTTCACGGTCTACGGCTTCGTTGCGAAAGGCTTCGCGGAAGGCAGCCTGCTGCTGACGAACATGGTGCTGTATTTCTCTATCGGCCTGTTCGTGCTCGCGGATCTGACGAAGTTCTTCGAGTTCTTCCACAATTTCGCCATGCGCAGAATGGCGAAGGATGAGCAGGATATCGCCGCCACGCTTTCCGTCGGTCAGGCTATCGACCATCTGATGGCGATCTCGCTGTCACCGGTGTTCGGCATCATGTGGGCGCACTTCGGCCCGCAGAGCGTATTCTGGACCTGCGCGGCCATGTCGGTCGTCCAGTTCTTCGTGGCGCCGAGGCTTCCGGAGAGTGAGCCTCCCAAGACCGCCTAGAAGGGCAAAAATCGCCCCGTAGAGCAGAATAAAACGCGGAAACGATAAATGATTCGATTCCGCGTTTTTGTATTGTATTCGGCCGATTTTACCGGGCTGCAGGCTCCGCTTTTTCCTCCGGGACTTTGCCCAGCAGGCCGCTGATCTCTTTGGCTGCCGCGATCACTTTCGGCGCCAGTTTCTGAATAGTCTCCTCCGTAAAGCGCGAAGAGGGGGCCGAGATGCTGATGGCTGCTACGGGTTCGTCTTTCCAGTTGAAAATGGGGGCGGCAACGCAGCGCACGTTTGGGTCATGCTCTTCGTCGTCTATGGCATAGCCGCGTTCACGGGTCTTTCCCAGATCCGCCTGCAGTGCCCCGAGTGTCGTAAGCGTCTTTTCTGTAAACTTCTGTACGTCGGTCGCATCCCATACGGCTTTTACCTCGTCTTCGGGCAGACAGGCGAGAATGCTTTTGCCGACACCGGTGCAGTACATGGGATTGTGCCGGCCGACGGAAGAGGAGATGTTCACCGGGTTGCTGTAAGGTTCAAACTTATATAAATAGACGACTTCGCTGCCGCTGCGCTCCACCAGATGGACCGCTTCGCCCGACAGATTGGCCAGTTCTTCCAGATAATGCTCGGAGACCGGCAGCAGATCCAGGACGGTCGAGACCCGCTGGGAGATCTCGAATAGCCGCAGGGTGAGGCGGTATTTGCCGGTACCGGCATCTTTTCGCACATAACCGCGCGAGGTGAGGGCAGCGAGCAGCCTGTGCGTCGTGCTGACGTGCAGGCCGACCGCCTCGCTGATATCGGACAATGCCATGCCCTGGGGTATAGAAGATAAAACTTCCAGAATATCGAATACTCTGTCTATGGATTGGACGGGGTGTTTCTTTTCAGCCATTTCGTTCTCTCCGTTTTCGTATCGTGAAATCTTGCTCATCATAGCATAAAGAATAAAGGTTTACAATATCATATTGTGAAATTCATTCTCACAAAATAGAAATTGACACAGGGTGTCAAGGTGCTATAATGAACCTAAGAAATTACCGAATTACAGAAAATATTTTCACAATACGAAAATTTGTAAGGAGAAACAAAATGAGCAGCTCAAAAAAGAATTACGTCGTGATGGACGGCAACACCGCTGCGGCGCATGTGGCCTATGCGTTTACGGAAGTTGCCGCGATCTATCCCATCACTCCGTCGTCTCCGATGGCGGAAAAAGTGGACGAATGGTCCGCGAAGGGCAAGAAGAATCTGTTCGGAACGCCTGTGGACGTCATCCAGATGCAGTCCGAAGCCGGCGCCGCAGGCACCTGTCACGGGTCCCTGCAGGCAGGTGCGCTGACGACCACCTTCACCTCTTCCCAGGGTCTGATGCTGATGATCCCGGCGATGTACGCCATGGGCGGCCAGTTCCTGCCGTCGGTCATGCACATCGCGTCCCGCGTCGTCACCTCCAATCATCATTCCATCTTCGGCGATCATACGGACTTCATGACCTGCCGCACGACTGGCTACGCCATGCTGATGTCCTCCTCTCCGCAGGAATGCATGGATTTGGCAGCTGTCGTGCATCTGTCCGCCATCAAGGCGAAGTACGCCTTCATGCACTGCTTCGACGGTTTCCGCACTTCTCACGAGATGCAGCGCATCGAGGCGCTGGACTACAAGGACCTGGAAAGCCTGCTGGACAAAGATGCCCTGAAAGCTTTCCGCAGGAATTCTCTCAACCCCGAACATCCCTCCAACCGCGGCAACAACGTCAATCCGGATGTCTACTTCCAGTGCAAGGAAGGCGCCAACGAAAAGGCAGATGCTGTACCCGACATCGTGCAGCACTACATGGACGAGATCTCCAAACTGACCGGCCGCGACTATAAACTGTTCAATTATTATGGCGCCCCCGACGCCACCGAGATGATCGTCGTCATGTGTTCCGCTTCCGAAGCGATCAAAGAGACTGTCGATTACCTGAACGCTTCCGGCCGCAAGACCGGCGTCCTGCAGGTGCATTTATACAGACCTTTCTCTGTCAAACACTTTGCCGCTACGATCCCCGGGACCGTCAAGAAGATCGCTGTTCTGGACCGCTCCAAGGAGACCGGTTCTGTGGGCGAGCCTCTGTATCTGGACGTGGTCACGGCGCTGAATCAGGCGGGCAGAGGAAATATCCGCGTGGTCGGCGGCCGCTACGGCCTGTCCTCCAAGGATGCGACCCCCGGCATGTTCATCGCGGTGTTCGACAATCTTCTGAAGGAGGAGCCGAAGAACAACTTCACGATCGGCATCGTGGACGACGTCACCTATACTTCCCTGGATTATAAAGAAGTCGAGATGCCCAATCCCGGCCTGATCTCCTGCAAGATCTGGGGTCTGGGAGGCGACGGCACGGTCGGCGCCAACAAGAACGCGATCACGACGATCGGCCTCGTCGCGGGCAAGTACGCGCAGGCGTATTTCTCCTACGATTCCATGAAGTCCGGCGGACTGACCCAGTCCCACCTGCGCTTCGGTGACGAACCCATCCGTTCCACCTATTCGGTGAACCAGGCGGACTTCGTCGCGGTCCACGCGCCGACTTACGTCAAGAAATACGATACGACCGGGGATCTGAAAGACGGCGGCATCTTCCTGCTCAACTGCCCGTGGAGCGCGGACGAACTGGAAGAGCACCTGACCGGCAAGATGAAGAGAGACCTGGCGAACAAGCATGCGCAGTTCTACATCATCGACGCCGGCAAGATCGCCCGGGAGATCGGTCTCGGCAACCGTACGAACAACATCCTGCAGGCTGCGTTCTTCGCGCTCACGAAGGTCATCCCTCTGGAGACCGCCGTCGAGGACATGAAAAAGAACAATTACGACTCTTACTTCAAGAAAGCCGGTCAGAAGATCGTGGATCTGAACGACAAGGCTGTGGAGATGGGCGTCGATGCGGCAGTAAAAGTGGAGATCCCCGCGTCCTGGGCGACGGCTCCCGACGTGCCTGAACCCGAAAGAAAGACGACGGAATTCGTCAAGGATATCGTTCTTCCCTGTGACCGTCAGAAAGGCAACGGTCTGCCCGTATCCGTGTTCAAGAAACACGGCGTGCTGGACGGCACCTGGGAGAACGGCACTTCCGCTTATTCCAAGCGCGGCGTCGCGGTCAGCGTTCCCGAATGGAACGGCGAAGCCTGCATCCAGTGCAACCGCTGCGCCATGGCTTGCCCGCACGCGGCGATCCGTCCCGTTCTGCTCTCCGAAGAAGAGAAGAACGGCGTTCCCGAAAGCTTTGTTACCGTTCCTGCCAAGGGTCTAGGAAAAGACGTGCCCGCTTACGGTTTCCGCATGCAGGTCTCGCCGTACGACTGCCTCGGCTGCGGCGTATGCCTGACGGTGTGCCCGGCGAAGGAAAAGGGCGCTCTCGTCATGAAGCCGTTCGAGGAGATGAAGGGCGAACAGCAGAACTTCGACGAAGTCGCCATGAACGAAGCCTATCTGAAGAAGGACGTCATCAGCGATAAGAACGTCAAGTCCATCCAGTTCTCCAAGCCGTACTTCCAGTTCTCCGCCGCCTGCGCAGGCTGTGCGGAGACGACCTACCTGAAGCTGCTGTCTCAGCTGGTCGGAGACCGGATGTATGCAGGCAACGCAGCAGGGTGCTCCTCCGCCTATTCCGGCGGCGCCCCGATCCTGCCGTACTGCAAAGACTCGCAGGGCAGAGGCCCGGCCTGGGAACACTCCCTGTTCGAAGACAACGCGGAATTCGCCTACGGCTTCTTCCACGCGCAGGATTCCATCCGCAAGGAACTGCTGCTGCACGTACAGGCGCTGAAAGACGCCGGCATCGCGGCTGCCGCATGCGGCGACTACCTGAGCGGCTGGGACGATAAGGAAAAGACCAGAGCGGTCACCGACGCGCTGCTGGCAGCGCTCGAAGGCTGTGAGAATGAAGATGCGAAGTACGTTCTCGAGAATAAGGAATACCTGTCCAAGAAGTCCATCTGGGCCATCGGCGGCGACGGCTGGGCCTATGACATCGGCTTCGGCGGCATCGACCACGTGATGGCGCAGAACCGCGACGTCAACCTGCTGGTGCTCGATACGGAAGTCTATTCCAACACCGGCGGCCAGTCGTCCAAGGCGACGAATACGTCGGCTGTCGCGAAGTTCTCCGCCGGCGGCAAGCAGGTCGCCAAGAAAGATCTCGGCGCCATCCTCATGACCTACGGATACGTTTACGTAGCGCAGGTCGCCATGGGCTACGACCAGGCGCAGACTCTCAAGGCCATGCGCGAAGCGGAAAGCTTCCCGGGCCCCGCGATCATCATCGCCTACTGCCCGTGCCTCGAACACGGCATCAAAGCCGGCATGAGCACGACACAGGATGAGATGAAGAGAGCCGTCGAGTGCGGCTACTGGCATCTGTACCGCTACGATCCGCGCAGAGCAGCCGAAGGCAAGAATCCCTTCCAGCTGGATTCCCCGGCGCCCGACAGCAGCAAGATCGCGGCGTATCTGCAGGGCGAGAACCGCTATGCTTCCCTGAAGAACAACTTCCCCGAGTATGCGGACGACCTGTATGAAAAGTTCTACGAGCAGGCGAAGGCCCGCTATGCCAAATACGTCAAGATGGCGGAAGAATAACTGAAAAAGGAGACAATACGACATGGATTTCAATCTGAGCCGTGAATACCAGCTGCTTCGCAAGATGATGGCAGAGTTCACCGAAAATGAAGTGAAACCGATCGCGGCCGAAACGGACCGCACGTGCACCTACCCCAAAGAGAACATCGACAAGCTGTTCGAACTTGGGGTGATGGGCATCTGCGTTCCCAAAGAATACGGCGGCGTAGGAGCTGATCCGCTGGCTTCTGCGATCTGCATCGAGGAACTCAGCAAGCAGTGCGCCTCTACCGGCGATATCGTGGCGACGCACAACGGACTTTGCTGCGACCCTATCCTGATGCACGGAACGGATGAGCAGAAGGCGAAGTATCTTCCCATGCTCACGACAGGCCGCAAGGTCGGCGCGTTCTGCCTGACCGAGCCCAACGCGGGCTCCGACGCCTCCAAGGGCACGACGGAAGCGAAACTCGAAGGGGACCACTACGTACTGAACGGTTCCAAGGTCTTCATTACAAACGGCTACGTAGCGGAAGTCTTCGTGGTCTTCGCCATGACGGACAAGAGCAAGGGCACCCGCGGCATCTCCGCGTTCATCGTGGAGAGCAGCTTCCCCGGCTTCTCCGTGGGCAAGCACGAACAGAAGATGGGCCTGCACGGGTCCCCGACGGCGGAGATCGTATTCCAGGACTGCATCGTTCCCAAAGAGAACCTGCTGGGCCAGGAAGGCAAGGGCTTCAAGATCGCCATGCAGACGCTGGACGGCGGACGCATCGGCATCGCGGCCCAGGCGCTAGGCATCGCGGAAGGCGCGATGGACGAGGCGAAGGCCTACGTCAAGACGAGAGAACAGTTCGGCCGTCCCATCAGCAAGTTCCAGAACACCCAGTTCGTGCTGGCGGACATGGAGATGGGCAACGAAGCCGGCCGTCTGCTGACCTATCAGGCGGCAGCACGCAAGGCGGCAGGCCAGCCCTATACCAAGGAAGCTGCCATCGCCAAGCTCTGGTGCTCCGAACACGCCATGAAGACGACGACGAAGGCGCTTCAGATGTTCGGCGGCTACGGCTACACGCAGGACTATCCCATGGAACGCATGATGCGCGACGCCAAGATCACGGAGATCTACGAAGGAACGTCCGAGATCCAGCGCGTTGTCATCTCCAACAACATCGGACTGTAGGAAAGGAGGAGAAAGAACATGAAGATACTCGTATGCGTCAAGCAGGTTCCGGACACCTCTGGCAAGATCGCGGTCAACCCCGACGGGACGCTGAACCGCGCTTCCATGCAGACCATCATCAACCCCGACGATATGAACGCGGTGGAAGCCGCGCTGAAGCTGAAGGACGAGACCGGCTGTCCGGTCTATGCGGTCACGATGGGACCGCCCCCGGCGGAGAGCATGCTGAGAGAGCTCATGGCCATGGGCTGCGACGGGTCGTACCTCGTATCCGGCCGTGAATTCGGCGGCTCCGACACCTACGCGACGTCTCAGATCCTGGCCGCCGCGCTGGATACCATAGGCATCGAAGAAGACGACATCCTCTTCTGCGGCCGGCAGGCCATCGACGGCGATACCGCCCAGGTGGGCCCGCAGATCGCGGAAAAACTGCACATTCCCCAGGTGACCTATGCGGCGGACATCCATAAAGACGGTAATACGGTTACGGTAAGGCGCATGCTGGAAGACGGCTACATGACCATCAAAGTCAAGACGCCTTGCCTTATCACCTGCATTAAGGAACTGAATACGCCGCGCTATATGAGCGTTGCCGGCATCTTCGGCGCCTGGCAAAGGCCCATGACTGTGCTGGATTACGAAGCGCTGAAGGACAATGCCCTGATCGACAAGAGCACGATCGGCCTGTCCGGGTCACCGACCAATATCCTTACCTCCTTTACGCCGCCGCAGAAAGGCGCCGGCCGGATGCTCGAAGGAAACAATATGGCGACTTGCGAGAAACTGGCTTCCATTCTGGCGGAAAAGCATTATCTATAGAGAAGGGAGGAAACGGACATGAATATGATCTTATCCAATCCGGATTACGACAGCACGAACCTGGAGGAATTCAAGAATATCTGGGTCTTCTGCGAGCAGCGCGGCGGACAGATGATGCCCACGACCTACGAACTCATCTCCGAAGGCAGAAAACTGGCTGACCAGTTGGGCGTCAAGCTCTGCGGCCTGCTGCTGGGCGAGAACGTCGACGGGCTGGCAAAGGATCTGGGCGGCTACGGCGCGGACGAAGTGATCCTCTGCGAACACCCCCTGCTGAAGACTTATACCACCGATGCCTACGCGAAGGTGATCTGCGACACGATCTCCTGGATGAAGCCGGAAGTCTTTCTGATCGGCGCGACCAACATCGGCCGCGATCTGGGTCCCCGCTGCGCAGCCAGGCTGCACACGGGTCTGTGCGCGGACTGCACGCACCTGGACATCGACCTGGATCTCTATAAGGCGTTCCTGCACGAAGCGTCCACGCTGCCCGCAGAGCGCATCGACGGTCTGGGCACGGCGAAGGTGCTTGGCAAAGATCACGATATCTCCAGGGATCTGAAGATGACCCGTCCCGCCTTCGGCGGCAACCTGATGGCGTCCATCATCTGCCCGCGTTTCCGTCCCGCCATGGCGACGGTGCGTCCGGGCGTGCTGAAGAAGGCTGCGTATGACGAAGCGAAAGCAAAGGCCATCAGCGTAACGAGATTTTCTGTGGAACTGTCGGAAGACGACCTGGCGACGGAAGTCCTGGAAGTCGTCAAGGCCGCGAAGAAGCTGGTCGATCTGGTCGGCGCGGACTACGTCGTATCCGTCGGCCGCGGTATTTCCACCGATGTGGAAGGTGGCATCAAACTTGCGGAAGAGCTGGCAGACGTGCTCGGCGGCGTCGTGGGCGGCTCCCGCGTGGCCATCGATTCCGGCTGGCTGACGTCCGACCATCAGGTGGGGCAGACCGGCAAGACCGTGCATCCGAAGGTGTATGTGGCGCTGGGCATCTCCGGTTCCATCCAGCATCAGGCCGGCATGAAGGAATCCGAGTGCATCGTTGCGGTCAACAAGAACGAAGGCGCTCCGATCTTCGATATTGCGGATTACGGTATCTGCGGCGACCTGTTCAAGGTGACCCCGATGCTGATCGAAGCGGTGAAGGCTGCGAAGGCGGCGAAATAGGCTGGAGTAATAGATTAGAAGAGAAAAGAATTGTACCGTGATCGACATCAGGATCTCCTCTCTGGAAAACGTTAAGCAATTCTGTGTCGGCCTGGAAACGGAAAAGGGCGTCTTCGGACCCTTTATGATCACGGCAGCCCCCGCCTTTGTGGAGGCGGCAGGCTATGCCGGCTAAGATTTCGTCCTCCTGGACATGGAACACGGTTCGGGAACCTTTGAGAATCTACAGAACCTGATCCGCGCACGAAACAACAGAATAAATAAAATAACCGAGATCGCTGACAGGTTCGGCGATCTCGGTCTTTTCTTATAAAACAGCTATAGGAAATCCTTCGCGAACATGTTTTTCAGTTCTTTTTCAAATAGAGAGGCCATGTACGGCAGGTCCAGGTCGCTGCGCTTTAGATAGTAATGCTCCAAGATGTTGTCATCTCCGGGCAGGGGAAGAGAGACGAAGTGGTAATGCTCATCGTGCTGCCAAGGCATGGAACTGATGAAAAACGCATTGGTCTCATGGACGATCTCGTGCTCAGCCTGGCTGTCGTTGACGGAGATTACGCACTTTGGTACATTTTTGAAGATCTGCCGGATCGACCGGGAGGATTCATCGTAAAAGGCGCCGAAGTTCTCCTTCTCCTCAAGGATCACATAGGGATACTCCGTGATGTGATCTAAGGGATCGATCTCCTTCAGGACGGGATGGTCAGGCTTCAATACGACACAGATGCGGCTTTCGCCCAGTTTCGTGCAGATCAGATTCGCGACTTTGCATTGATGCATCAGACGTTTTCTGTTTTCCTTCAGCACGAAGACGATGCCTAGGGATGACCTGTTTTCTTCGACATCCTTCAATACGACGGGAAGCGGCTGCTTTTTCAGCCGCAGATAGACCGATTGATCCGAAAATCGGTACAGATCATGCTGTATATGGATGAATGGTATGCTCAGCAGAAACGCCCGCATGGACGACACGTTTAGATAGAGGCGCTCTTTACTCAGACGCGCCTGGTACAGTTCTTCGATATATGCTTTTCTGCTGACGATATCTTCCGCGTATGATAAGAATTCACGGCCTTCTTCTGTTACAACGATACCTTTTTTGCTGCGCAGAAAAATTTGGACGCCCAGCTCATCCTCCAACTGCTTGATGACGTTGCTAACGTTGCTCTGATGGGTATAAAGCTGGTCAGCAGCCTTGTTGATAGACGTGCATCTGGCCACTTCCAGCGCATAAGCCAATTGTTGGAATGTCATGGTAAAGACCTCAATAAATACTGAATACGTCCCCCAAAGGGTAACCCTTCCGAATAAGTTATATCAATGTCTTATAATTAGTACCAATTATAAGGCATAACTGCACCTTTCGCAAATAATATACAATATAAATAACAATTGTAGATAATATCATATCCTTTTTAGAATCTTTTCTGTAACAGGAGGAACGATCCATGTTGAGATTTGCTGTTTTAGGAGCAGGCGCAGGCGGTCAGTCCATGGCTGCTATCCTTTCAGAACAGGGCTATCCGGTCAAGCTGTACGATATCGACCGGGAAAAGATCGCCGCGTTGAAGTCCATGAAGACGATCACCGTATCCGGGAAGATCGAGGCATGCGGAACTCCTGACCTGATCACCGACCAGCTTGAAGAGGCTGTTACGGATGTAGATATCATCATGGTCGTTACGACGACAGATGCTCATGCGCAGCTGGCAAGAGACTGCGCCCCTTATCTCCATGACGGAGAGTTGTTCATCCTGACGCCCGGTCACTGCGGCGGAGCCCTGGAGGTTGCGGGGATCCTTCGCGGAGAGAACGGCTGCGGCAAGGATATCCTGATCGCGGAAACGGGAGACCTGCTCTATGCCTGCAGATGCTATGAAGTGGGTAAACCGCTGCATACCGGCCTGAAGTCTTCCGTAAAACTGTCCGCATTCCCCGCTTCGGATACGTCCCGCGTTATGGACGTTCTGGGGCCGGTGTTCCCCATGCTCCGCGCTGTGGACAGCGTTCTGGAGACCGGTTTTGAAGGCGGCGGCGCGATGCTCCATCCGCTTCCCACCGTGATGAACATCAACAAAATGGATCTGGGCGAACCCTACGATTACTACATGGAAGGCATCACGCCCCATGTCGCGGAGATCATCGAGGCTTGCGACAAGGAAAGGGTCGCCGTCTGCAGAGCTCTCGGTCTGGACGTGCTCCCGGAAGCGGAAGCGCTGGTCAAAATGTATAAGCTGGAGCCGAAGGATTCCTTCTACGACCTGATCCAGAGCATCGAACCCTATAAGGGCCTGAAGAACCCCACTTCGACAAAGCACAGGTTCCTGGTGGAAGATACGATGAACGGCTTGGTGCCCCTGGCGTCGGTCGGGAAGGCTCTCGGGGTCAAGACCCCGATCATGGATGCTTTCATCACGCTGGCAAGCATCATCTGCGGCAGAGACTTCGCTTCTGATGGCAGGACTGCGGAAAAACTGGGCTTTGCGGGCAAAACCGCGGCAGAGATCCGCGAGATGGTGAAATAGGAGGACTCTATGGAAACGATGCAGGCGATGCGTGAGCGCAGAAGCGTCCGTCATTATACGTCAAAAGCCGTTGAACCCGAAAAACTGAATGCGGTTCTGGAAAGCGTCAGACTCGTTCCTTCCAGACACAACGATCAGAACATCCGGTGCATCGTCGTCCGGGATCCCGCTGTGAAAAAGGCGATCCATGAACAGGCGAACACGCAGCCGATGGTGGAAGAAGCAGATACCCTGCTGGCTTTCGTCGCCACAGACGCATTGGATTTCGTGATGCCCTGCGGGCAATACGGATATACGGCGGACATGTATCTCGCGCTTGGATACGCGATCCTAGCCGCTGCAGACCAGGGCCTGGACAGCTGCATCGTATGCGCGTTTGAAGAGACTGCTGTCAAAAAGATACTGAACGTTCCCTGTGAATGCAGGATTCCCTGTATGGCAGTGATCGGCTATGGCGACGATCCTTCTCCCCGGAAGGTCAAGAAGGAACTGGACCAGCTGATCTCGTACGAAGCATTTTAAGGTTGTGACGGGGATCGTCCCCGTACAGATAATACAAAGGAGGAAAAAATGAAAAAGATCATCGCATTACTGCTTGCTCTTTCCATGATCTTCGCTCTCGCTGCATGCACGAGCGGCGGAGGTACTGAGCCGGCTACAGATGGCGGCGAAAGCACCGAAGGCGGCGAGACCGCTGTCAAGGATACGCTGACGATCGCTCACAAGCAGGACATGGTCGATAAGGATCCGATCAACGGCAGCACCACGAATGCCACGATCAAGATCAAGGCCAACGTTTACGAGACCCTGATCGAGCGTACGGTTCCCGAAAGCGAAATGAAGCCGCTGCTGGCTGAAAGCTGGGAATGGAACGACGATTACACTGAACTGACCGTTCATATCAAGAGCGGCGTCAAAACCCACAATGGCGGCGACCTGACCGCGGAAGACTGCCTGTTCTCCCTGCAGAAGATCTCCGAATCCAGCAACAACAGCGTTACGGAAAAGATGGATCTGGCCAAGAGCTATGCCGTAGACGATACGACGTTCGTCATCGTCATGGAAGAGACCTACATGCCCGTTATCGCAAACCTGTCCTATCCGACCGCTGTCATGTTCGACAAGGAAGGATATGAAGAAGCTAACGGCGACTGGAACGCCATGGACATCGGAACCGGCGCCTTCCAGTGGGGCGATTGGGTCTCCGGCGACCACGTGACCCTCGAGAAGTTTGACGAATATCACGTCGCAGGAATGCCCGCTATCAGCGAGGTCAACTTCAAGGTCATCCCCGAAGACGGCAACCGCTACATCGAAGTGGAGACCGGACACGCGGATATCGCTTATGAGATCACCGGTGTGGATATCGATTCTGCTGAATCCAACCCCGACGTCGTTCTCTTCAGAGAATTCACGAACGATAACTCCTATCTGAGCTTCAACCAGAGAGAAGAGATCTTCCAGGATGTACGCGTCCGCAAGGCTTTAGCCATGGCTATGGATCTGCAGTCTGCATGGTCCGTCTGCATGGACGGCGTTGGCCGTCCTCCCGTAGGACTCCTGCCGGACAACATCACGGACTCCATCGCAAAGAGCGATTCTCCCTGGCACGTAGATTACCCGATGTACGCTTACAACGTTGAAGAAGCGAAGAAGCTGCTCGCGGAAGCCGGCTATCCCGATGGGTTCTCCTGCCGCTACAACACCGGCGACAACTCCGTCCGTATGGCTTACGGTGAATTCTTCAAGAACGCTTTCGAAAAGATCGGCGTTACCGTTGAACTCATCTCCCTGGACGGCGCTACCAACAACCAGAAGCTGAAGGTCGAACACGATTTCGATATCTACACCTGGGGTATTGCCGCAACGAACGGCGACATCGACTACGCAAACCGCTACTTCTGGAGCAAGGACAACACCAACCGCAACATCATGGGATACAGCGATCCTGAAATGGACCAGCTGATCGAAGACGCTGCAAGAGAGGGTGATCCCGCGAAGAGAAGCGAGCTGAACGCCAAGGTCCAGCTCAAGGCTCTGGAAGACGTAGCCATCATTCCTATCTATCAGCAGGAAGACGTACACTGCTATGTCAACGGTCTGGAAGGCTTCGTAAACGGCGCCTATCAGTCCCCGCTGCTGAAGTATGTACATTTCTAATGTGTGCATCCTGTCTTAAAAAGCATTCTGATCGATAAGTAAACGAGAACGGGGAGGAACCACGGAAACACCTATGTTCTCCGTCTTCCTCCCCGTTTTTATACCCTCTGTGGGCCTGGTTCTACGCCCCAGATCGGAGGATACTATGTTAAAGTTCATCATCAAGAGGCTGTTGTGGATCATCCCGGTGCTTTTTGGTGTCGCGATCATCGTCTTTACGATCCTGTACTTTTCTCCCGGTGATCCGGCTCTGCAGGCGTTGGGAGACAATGCGTCTCCGGAAGCGATCGAGGCATTCAACAAGGATATGGGACTCGACGGCACCTATTTTGATCGTTTGGTCCGCCTGGTAACGGGTCTTTGCAAAGGGGATCTGGGAAAATCCTACAAGACCAGGACCCCTGTCATCAATGAACTGGTCACGAAATTCAAAGTGACGCTGCACATCTCGGCGTACGCGATCATTCTGGGTATCATTCTGGGAATATTTTTCGGCATCATCTCTGCTTTGTATCAGAACAGTATCTGGGATACGCTCTCGACGGGCGTCGCGTTGTTCGGCATCTCGATGCCGATGTTCTGGCAGGGGTTGATGCTGATCCTCTTGTTCTCCGTCATTTTGAACTGGCTGCCGCCCTCCGGTTACGGGACATGGCAGCAGATGATCATGCCTGTCGTCGCTCTGGGGGTCAACTCCTCCGCAACGATCATGCGGACAACACGCAGTTCGATGCTGGAAGTCATGCGGCAGGATTATATCCGTACGGCAAAGGCGAAGGGGCAGAAGTTTTCGACCATCGTGATCCGCCACGCTCTGCATAACGCCATGATCCCGATCATCACCGTCATCGGTCTGCAGCTGTCCGCTCTGCTGGCGGACTCCATCGTGACCGAAGTGATTTTCAGCATCTCCGGCGTCGGAAGATATCTGGTGGACTCCATGACCGCCAGAGACTATGCCGCCGTTCAGGGCTGCGTGATCCTGATCGCTTTCGTGTCTGCCATCCTCAATTTGATCGTAGACATCATCTATACATTCATTGACCCCCGCATGAAAACGATGTACGAGAGTGCGGGCGTCAAACTGAACCCGAAGAAACTGGCTAAGGCCGCGGAGGTCTCCAATGGCTAAGAAGACCAGAGATAAGAATCAGCATCACTCCATGGTCGGAGAAGTTTGGCATCAGTTCAAAAAGAACCGCAATGCTGTGATCGGCTTGATCGTATTATGCATTTTCATTATCATCGCCGTGTTTGCGCCTATGATCGCCCCCTATGGCTACGATGACCAGGACGCGGCGCACACGAAGATCGCTCCTTGCCGTGAATATCCCTTCGGTACGGACAATCTGGGACGGGACGTTCTCAGCAGGATCATCCACGGAAGCCGTTATTCGCTGATGATCGGTTTCCTGGCTGTCACGATATCCATCATCGCCGGCGGTATTCTGGGCGTGTTGGCGGCGTTTTATCCAAAACTGGACAATATCATCATGCGCACCATGGATCTGTTCATGGCTATCCCGCAGATGCTTCTCGCCATGTGCATCGTGGCGGCGCTGGGCTCCAGCCTGTTCAATCTGATGCTGGCAGTCGGCCTGTCCTCGACGCCTCAGTTCGCAAGAGTCGTACGGGCATCCGTTCTGAGCACGCGCGGCCAGGAATACGTAGAAGCCGCCAGGGCGATCGGCGGAAGCGACTTCAACGTCATCGTCAGACACATCATCCCGAATTCGCTGGCTCCCCTGATCGTTCAGGCGACCTTGTCCATGGCCAGGGCGATCATCTCCGCATCCGCCCTCAGCTTCCTGGGCTTCGGCATCCAGGCTCCGAAACCGGAGTGGGGCGCCATGCTCTCTGCCGGACGCAAATATATCCGTCAGTGCTGGTGGCTGACAGTCATCCCGGGCCTTGCGATCATGGTCGTCGTATATGCGCTGAACGTTGTAGGTGACGGTCTTCGCGACAGCTTAGACCCGCGTCTGAAGAAGTAAGGAGGTCCGGCATGTCTGAAAAAATACTCGATATCAAGGATCTCAGCATCCGCTATGTAACAGAAGAGGAAACGGTCCTGGCTGTCAACGGCATCTCCTTCTCGCTGGATAAGGGCGAAAGCATCGGCTTGGTAGGCGAGACCGGTGCCGGCAAGACTACGACGGCTCTGGGCATCATGGGGCTCGTCCCCGACCCGCCGGGGGAGATCACCTCCGGAACGATCGAATTCGAGGGTGAGAACCTTCTGGAGTATCCGGAAAAGAAGATGCGCGAGATCCGCGGCGGAAAGATCTCCATGATCTTCCAGGATCCCATGACTTCTTTGAACCCGGTCATGCCGGTGGGCGATCAGATCCGGGAAGTCGTCCTGCTCCATAACAATGTCTCCAAGGCCGAAGCGAGAAGCCGCGCGGAAGAGATGCTGGAGCAGGTGGGCATTCCAAAGGAACGGTATGACGATTATCCCCACCAGTTTTCCGGAGGAATGAAGCAGCGCGTCATCATCGCGATTGCGCTGGCCTGCAGCCCGGAACTGCTCATCGCCGACGAACCGACGACGGCGCTGGACGTCACCATCCAGGCGCAGGTCCTGCAGTTGATGAAGGCTCTGAGGACGCAATATCAGACGTCCATGATCCTGATCACGCACGATCTGGGCGTTGTCGCCAAGATCTGCAACAAGGTAGCCGTCGTATATGCCGGCCAGATCATAGAATCCGGCACCTTAAAGGATATCTACACGAACAAACAGCATCCTTACACGATCGGGCTGTTCAACTCACTGCCCGATATTGAGCATGAGACCTCGGAACTGAAGGTGATCAAAGGGCTCGTCCCCGATCCTTCCAATCTTCCGAAGGGCTGCAAATTCAATCCCCGCTGCCCATACTGTACGCCGGAATGCTGCGAGAACGAGGTGGAAATGACCGCCTTGTCCGATACACATTCCGTTAGGTGCATCCATGTGGGTGAATTTGACAGGGAGGCATAGCAATGGCTGAAATTTTAAGAGTTGAGGAATTAACAAAATATTTCAACACGAAAAGCGGCCTCCTGCACGCTGTTGACGGGGTCACGTTTTCTGTGGAAGAAGGAAAGACCCTGGGCATCGTCGGGGAATCCGGCTGCGGCAAGTCCACGCTGGGCCGGGTGATCCTCCATCTGCATGAACGGACCAGCGGAAAGATCCTGTTCAACGGAGAAGATATCTCCGAAGTGAACGCACAGAAGCTGCATGCGCTCCGGAAGGATATGCAGATCATCTTCCAGGATCCCTACGCATCCCTCAATCCCCGTATGACGGTCGGCAATATCATCGCGGAGCCTCTGAAGAATTATAAGCTGACAAAGTCCAAGGAGGAATCGGAAAAGAAAGTCCGGGAGATGATGGATATCGTCGGCCTGGCAGACCGTACCTACAATCTGTATCCGCATGAACTGGACGGCGGCCGCAGACAGCGTATCGGCATCGCGCGTGCTCTGATCCTGGATCCGAAACTCGTCGTCTGTGACGAACCTGTTTCCGCGCTGGACGTATCGATCCAGGCGCAGGTCCTGAACCTGCTGATGGAGCTGCAGAAGGACAGAGGCCTTACTTATCTGTTCATCACACACAACCTGTCCGTCGTCAAACACATCTCTGACGACATCACTGTCATGTATTTGGGGCAGATGGTCGAAAAAGCGGAATCCAATGAAATCTTCCGTCATCAGTATCACCCCTATACGAAGGCATTGATTTCCGCTATCCCGGTGCCGAAGTACAATGCTCCGGATAATCAGATCATTCTGAAAGGAGAGATCACTTCACCGATCAACGTCGGAAAGTCCTGCCGCTTTGCCGCAAGATGTCCGTACGCGAAGGAGAATTGCTTCAATACGGAACCGGTATTGGAAGAGGTAACGAAAGACCATTTCGTGAAATGTCATTATGTAAAAGAGATCAACGGTTTTTAAGAGTAAAGAGGAGATACCATGGGTGATTACAAAAGGTCAATGCTGATCGAACAGCAGGACAACGTCGCGGTAGCCGTCGAACCGATCCAAGCCGGGGAGCAGACGAAGGTCGCGGACGAGATCATTACCGCAAATGCTTTTATCAAAGAGGGGCACAAAATTGCCCGCTGCGATATCAAAAAGGGCGATGAGATCATCAAATACGGCGTCCACATCGGTGTCGCCACGGCTGATATCAGCAAAGGCGATTGGGTACATGAGCACAACGTGTACGACGATTTCGAGGAGATCAACCGGGAGAAGCGGGCTTTCTACCGCTCGATGGGCAAAGATGACATGGATTATTCCCGCGTCATGCAGTACGCCAAGGAAGAACTCGGTCTACCGGAAACGATCCTCGGCTATCCCCGCAAGGACGGATCGTTCGGTGTCCGCAACCACGTGGTCGTGATCTCCCTGGTGCAGTGTTCCAATAACGCTGCCCAGAGGATCTCGGAAGCGTGCGACGTTCCCGCCACATTCGTAGATGCCGTGTGCGGTGAATTCCCCGCAAGATTCGAACGCAGCAAGAGAGGGTTCATCAGCGCCGGAACGCATCCGAACACCTACGGTGCGGTCCTGCTCTCCCTCGGCTGCCAGCAGACGGATCCCAACGAGATCAAAGCCGCGATCGAAGCCACCGGCCGTCCGGTCGTCAACATCTCCATGCAGGATGACGGCGGCGCGACGGAAGCGATCCGGAAGGGGATCGAGGCAGTTAAAAAGATGAAAGCCGAAGCGGATGCCCAGAAGCGGGTGCCCTGCCCACTGAGCGGGCTCACCCTGAGCGGCTATAACGGTGGTTCTGACTGGACCAGCGGACTGTCTGCCAACCCCATCGTCGGTGTTGCGCTGGACATGCACGAAGCGATCGGCGGTACGATTGTTGAGATCTGTGGCAGAGGCGGCTACCCCGAAAACGCGTCGTCTTACGAGGTCGGCATGAAACTGATGGATATCGGTGACTTCTTTAATGAAGACTGCACGATCCGCGGCGGAAAAGGCCTGTCTCAGGTCAACCCCACCCCCGGCAACAAGGCCGGCGGTCTTACGACAATGACGGAAAAGAACCTGGGCAGCTTCAAGACCCATGGTCATGTCAAGATGCAGGGGATCCTCGACTGCGGAGAATTGCCTCCCGCAAACGGCGGTTGGGGCATCAACCAGGCGCAGGGCGCGAACGATGCCTATGCCAGCACGACGCTGGCGATGGGTGGATGTCACATCTGCCTGTTTACCACCGGCAGAGGCAATCCGATCGGAAATGCCTGCATGACCACGATCAAGATCACCGGCAATCCGCGCACGGCTACCGCGCTGGAAGATATGATCGATTACTCCGCCGCTCCTTATCTCTATGGGGAAAAAGGACTTGTGGAGAGCGGACGGGAACTCTTCGATATGATCATCCGCGTTGCCGAAGGTGAGCCCACAAAAGCCGAACTGCTGAAGGATTACAGCTGGACGACGCCCCACGGAACGAGTTACAACGGGGATTACTGATCACCTTCTCCATTCTATACATTTTCCATAGCGATCCAGCAGGTTGCCTCCTTATGCAACCGAACATCTTTTGCACAGCCTGCCGGACTCTGAACTCTAGCTCCTTATAGAGTAAAGATAAACGAGTCGAAAAAGCAGAGGGACGAATACACTGTATCAACACCGCAGTGCGCCCGTCCCTTTGCTTTGCTTTTTCTTTTTGTTATACTTAGAATCAGAGACGATCCAACCAGAGAGATGAGATGTTACAGGGAGGAGAAAATGGACAGTATTAAGATCCCGTCGCTGGAGAGCGTTAAGAGATTCCGTGCCGGCCTTGAGTCCGAAAACGGCGTGTTCGGCCCGTTCATGATCACGTCGGACCCGGCCTTTGTGGAATCCGCCGGTTATGCCGGCTACGACTTCGTGCTGCTGGATATGGAGCATGGCCCCGGTACGTTCGAAAATCTGCAGAACCTCATCCGGGCCGCTAACGTGGCGGACGTCATGCCGGTCGTGCGCGTGCCCAGAGGCACGGATATCTGGATCGATCAGGCGCTGGACGTCGGCGCGGGCGGGGTCATGATTCCGCAGATCGACACGGCCGAGCAGGCGAAAACGGCTGTCGCAGCGGCCAAATTCAGCCCGAGAGGAAATCGCGGTACCTGCCGCTTCGTGCGCTCCGCAGCCTACGGCGGCATCTCCGGCGCACACTATTTCGCTGAAGCGCAGGACACCGTCGTAATCCTGCAGGCAGAAGGCAAGAAGGCCATCGAGAACCTGGATGCGATCCTCGACGTCGAAGGCATCGACATCGTGTTCGTCGGGCCGTACGACCTGTCCGCTTCCCTTGGGATCATCGGGCAGATCGACCACCCGATGGTCATGGAAGCCATCGCGGATATCTGCAAGCGCGCGGCAAAGAAGAACGTCAAGGTCGGCTGCTTCGCGGACAACGTGCAGTCGGCAAGAAAGCTGAGAGATATGGGTGTGAAATTCCTGGGTTATTCCTGCGACACGGCCATCTTCCAGTATGCAGCTGCAGCGGACGTTGCAGCGTACAAGAAATAAGAGGGCGGACCATGGATTATTTCGCGGATTACCGCAGCAAACTGCGCACAGCGGAAGAGGCGGTCAAGGTCGTCAAGAGCGGCGACTGGGTCGACTACGGCACGAACGTCGGATTTCCCAAGCTGCTGGACGCAGCGCTCGCAAAGCGAAAGGACGAGCTGACGGACGTCAAGATCCGCGGCAACCTGATCTTCGAGCCGATTCAGGCCGTCGAATGCGACCCGCTGCGCGAGCATTTCCTCTACAACAGCTGGCATATGTCCGGCTACGAACGTTCGCTTTGCGACAAAGGGTTGTGCAACTTCATCCCCATGATCTTCCGCAACCTGGCGCCGTACTACTTTCATTTCCTGACGGTGAACGTGGCCATGGTGTGCGCGACGCCGATGGATAAGCACGGATTCTTCAATCTTTCCTGCGGTTCCGGCATTGCGAAGGCGATCCTGGATAAGGCGGACGTCGTGATCATCGAGGTCAACGAAAATCTGCCCAAGGTCTCCGGCGGCTACAGCCAGTGCATCAGCGTCACGGACGTGGATATGATCGTGGAAGGGGAGCACGGACCGCTTCCCGAGGTCCCGGACATGCCGGTCTCTCCCGCGGAAGAAGCCGTCGCGGAGCATATCCTGGAGATCATCCCGAGCGGCGCTACGCTGCAGCTGGGCATCGGTTCCATGCCTAACGCGCTGGGCAAGATGATCGCGAAGTCCGATCTCGGGGACTTCGGCATGCACACAGAGCTGTGCTCGGACGCCTATGTGGATCTGGCGGAGGCCGGCAAGCTAACCAACAAGAAAAAGACGTTCCTGAAGGACGTCGGGGTCACGGGCATGGCCTTCGGAACGAAGCGCACGTACGACTACGTGGACGAGAACCCCTGCGTCACGTTCATGCCGCTGGAGTTCGTGAACGCGCCGGAAGTGATCGCGCGCAACGACAACATGGTGTCCATCAACAACTGCATCGCGGTGGATCTGTTCGGCCAGGTGAGCGCAGAGAGCGCAGGCACGCGGCAGATCAGCGGCACCGGCGGGCAGCTGGATTACCTGACGGGAGCAGCTATGTCGAAGGGCGGCAAGGCGTTCATCTGCCTGACGTCCACATACACGGACAAGGACGGGACCGTCCATTCCCGCATCCGTCCGACGTTCCAGGGCGACATCGTGACCGACCCGAGGAGCCAGGCGTACTACCTCGTGACGGAGTACGGCCGGGTCAATCTCGTGGGCAAGACGACGTGGGAAAGGGCTCAGGATATCATATCGCTGGCCCATCCGGATTTCAGGGAAGAACTGATCGCGCAGGCCGAGGAGCTTGGCATCTGGCGCAGATCGAATAAAAGATAGCAAAGAAGGAGTAAAAACGATGGATCCGAAACATTTTGTCATCAGAGACGCGGAAGAAAAGGACTATGACTTTATTCTGCGGGTCAACGAAGAGAACGTGGAAGTACTTTCTCCGATGCCTCTGGAACGCCTGAAGCTGTTCAAGGAACACGCGAACGTGCTGCAGGTCGCGGAGATCGACGGCGAGCTGGCTGCGTTCATCATCTGCATGCGGGAAGGGGACGACTGGTACGACAGCGAGAACTATCTGTGGTTCTGCAAGACCTATCCGAAGTTCCTGTACGTGGACCGTATCGTGCTCGACGAGCCGTTCCGCCACAAGGGACTGGGCCGCTGGATGTACCAAGCCGTATTTGACAAGGCAAAAGCTGACGGCGTTCCCGTAGTCACGTGCGAAGTCGATACCGTGCCCTATAACGGACCGTCCCTGCTGTTCCACGAGGTCATGGGCTTCAAGGAAGTCGGCGCGCAGTACGTGCGCGGCGGCACCGTCAAGGTAAGCCTGCAGGCGGTAGAAATCAAGTAATTCATGAACCTCATCCTCGTAAAACTCGTTATCCTGTTCATCCTCCTCATCGTCCTGATGAAGCTGAAGCTGAAACTGGCGCCGGCCATGGCCATTACCATCGCGGTCAGCCTTGTGCTGTACGGATTCGGCCTGAGCGGTTCGCTTAACCTCCTGAAGGACGCGACGTTTACATGGAGCACGTTCTCGCTCGTCGCCACGGTCTATGCCATCTTCGTCGTGCAGGGACTGCTGGAAAAGCGCGGGGAATTAAAAAAGGCCCAGGAGAACCTGAGCGCTTTGTTCAACAACAGAAGGATCAACGCGACAGTGGCGCCGGTGTTCATCGGGCTGCTGCCGTCGGCTGCCGCGGTCAACATTGCGGGCGAGATCGTCAAGGATTCTGTCGGAGATGAACTGCCGGATGACGAGCTGGCCTTCATCACGACGTTCTTCCGGCACATTCCGGAAAGCTTCCTGCCGACGTATCTTTCCATCATACTGATGTGCTCGCTGTCCGGCGTTTCCCCGGCCTCTTTCGTGCTGGTGCAGCTGCCGATGACCGCGCTGTGTTTTGTACTGGGCTACATGTTCTACGCGAGGCGCATCCCGAAAGAAACGGGTCTGCCGCCCTGCGAAGATAAAAAGAAAGAAGCGCTCGGCATCCTGCAGCACCTGTGGTCGCTGCTGCTGATCATCGTGCTGGTGCTGGCGTTCGGCAGAAGCGTACTGTTCTCCACGTGCGTGGCGATCATCGCTTTGCTGATCGTGCACCGCTTCAAGCCAGCGGAACTGCCGGACGTACTGAAGCAGGCCTGCCGCTGGAACGTGCTGCTCAGTACCTATCTGATCATGGTATTCAAGGAGATCCTGAAAGCGAGCGGCGCTGCGGAGGAACTGCCGAAGGCGCTCATGGGCATTCCGGTGCCTGCGTTCGTGATCTTCATGCTTTTATTCTTCCTGGCACCTTTCGTGGTCGGCAGCGACGCCACTTCGGCCATGTTTACCGTAATGGCATTCTCGTCGATCTCCAGCGCGGGCGTGCCTTTGGCCGTTCTGCTGCAGACGACGATGTACACAGCCATGCAGTTTTCACCTACGCATATCTGCATTCACATGGTCGCGGACTATTTCAAGGTCCCCTTCGGCGAAGTGACCCGCTACATGCTGCCGATCGCGGCCTGTCTGCTGCCCGCAGCTGTCGCGTATTACCTGCTGCTGTCAGCTGTGCTGTAAGGATCACGCCGTTTTCTGCATGAAAAAACCGCTCCTATTCGGAGCGGTTCGTTTTTTATTCGACTTTTTCGATCCAGTGCAGGTCGTAGGGCTCGAACACCACGTGGCGGTAAGCCGGGATGTCCAGACGGACGTCCTTGAGGACGGCGTCGCTCCAGTCTGCGTGGATCTCGCCGGTCTGCTTGATCAGGATATCGTACAGGATGTTGTACGTGATGCGGTCCTTCGGATCTTCCTCCACGATGCAGGAATAGGGAAGAGTCTTGTGATAGACCATTTCCATGCCGTGGTAATCGTAGTGGAATCCGCAGCGCATGCGGCAGCCGTCCAGGCCCGTATAGCGTCCGATCTTGTTCAGGTCGTGCACGATCTTGTCGTGTTCGCTGTCGTACAGGTTTTCCGGGGTCGTCGCCGTGTAGTCGAAACGGAACTGGATGTTCGATCCGGGGATCTTCTTGAAGCGTTCGATGAACGGGATGAGGCCCTCGACGGGGTAATCCTGGTACAGGACGCAGTTGATGCGGAACGGCACCGGCAGCTTTGCGAGCAGTTCGTCGTTCGATTCGACGACGTAGTGCTGCATGTGGCGGGACACGTTGATGCAGCTGATCTTGTCCTTGTTCTTTTCCGTGAACGCGAGGATATCTTCTTCCGTCGTCGTCTTGGAGACGGGCAGGGTGGTATTGATGTAGACGTGGTGGGTATACGGCACCTTGTCCAGCATGATCTGCAGGCTGTCGAGATTTGCGAACGGTTCACCGCCGGTGAAAACGAAATCGCATGCCGGGGTGATCTTATCCATCACTTCGATGCTTTCGCAGATCTTCTCCAGGGAAAACCCTGTCATGTCGGCATACTCGCCCTTGTTTACGCAGAACGGGCAGTTGTTGTTGCAGTCGTAGGGTACGAATACGGTGACGGTGCAGCCGCCGGCTCTTGTCTTATATGGTCTGTGCATCAGTTTTCCTTACTATATCAGCTTGAGACAGTTAACTCGGTTATTATACACTAATCTCCGTATTTTGCAAATCTTTCAAGTAAACTTTTCCGGGTGATGATCCCGATGAACGAACCCCAGTCGTCCACGACGGGGATGAAGTTCTGCTCCAGGCCGCGCTCGACGAGTTCGTTCGTCGTCGCCGTGATGAGGACAGGCGGATTCTTGTCCTCGTGCATGACGTCGCGGATGAGCGAATCTTCGAGTTTCTGTACAGGTACTTCCTCGAGGTCGCCGTCGTCCTGCGTGCGCAGGATGAACCACAGGAAATCGCCTTCGCTGATGGTCGTGATATACCGGCCTTCGCGGTCGATGACGGGGATGGCCGTATAGCCGTGATGCTTCATTTTCTCCAGCCCCTGGCGGAGCGTAAAGTCGTCGTACAGGAACGCGGTATCGTTCTTGGGCTGCAGGAGAAATGCTATGTTCATAGGAGTTTTTCCTTTCCGTTGCGGTTGGTCTGCAGGTCATATACCCACGCTCTAATTATACACAAAAACCGCCCGATATGGTATAATACCTTGTTATCAAACTTCTACATCGTGTATTAACAGGGGGAATTCTTTATGACCACAGCACTGCTGCTCAGCTGCTTGAAAATATTCTGCTGCCGTATCCTGGACGTTACGTGCGGCACTGTCCGAACCATCCTCACCGTAAAGGAAAACGCGAAAGGCGCGGCCTTCATGGGCTTCGTCGAAGTGTTCCTGTGGTATGTCGTCGTGCGCGACGCCATGACGAGCGACGGGCCCGTGCTTGCGATCGCCGTGGCTTATGCGGCGGGCTTTGCGACCGGTACGTTCGTCGGCGGGCAGATCGCGCGCCGGATCATCAGCGGCAACGTGACCGTTCAGGTCGTGACGAGCCGCAGGGACGATACGCTGCTCGCAGCCATCCGCGAAGCGGGTTATGCCATCACGGTGCTGAACGCGAACGAATCGGAGTTTTCCGAGAACAAATATCTCATCATCGCGACAGTGGATAAGAAAAACCTGAAGGCGTTCGAGGAGATCGTGAAGCAGCGCGACGAGCACGCGTTCATCATGGTGTCGGATACGAAGAGCTACGTGGGCGGATATTTCGGAAAGTAGGACTTATGCGCAGATTCATCAAGATCGCATTATTCATCTGTCTGTTCGCGGCGCTTACCGCCGCGCCTGCTTTCGCGCAGGACGCAGCGGTCCTGGACGTGGAACTCGACGTGATCGAGGACGGCCAGCACTGGAGCGGCGCGAAGCTGCTGGACGATAAATGGACTTCGAAGCTGTCCCTGAACGAGACGGGCAGCGTGGAGATCACGGCGGAAGAGGACATCTGCTTCCTCTACATCGTGTGGGACCGCATTCCCGGCCCGTGGACGCTGGCAGAAGAGACGAACGGCAGCGCGCTGGAAATGCAGTGCGGACAGGAGCTGTTCCTGCACGAGTACGTGACGTTGGATGCGCCGAGCAAACACGTGACCCTGAAGGCGCCTGCAGATGGCTGTCTGCTCTGCGACATCTTCTGCTACGGGGCAGGGGACGTGCCTGCGAACGTGCAGCAGTGGAAACCGTACTGCGAAGACGCGGACATGCTGCTCATCTCCACGCACGCGGACGACGAGCACCTGTTCTTCGGCGGCACCATGCCGACCTATGCCGGCGAGCTCGGCTACGACGTACAGATCGCGTATCTGACGCATCACTGGGAGCAGCCCGTGCGCCCGCACGAACTGCTGGACGGCCTGTGGACGGTCGGTATGACGCACTATCCGGTCATCTCCACGTTCACGGATTATTATTCCGACAATCTCGAGCATGCAAAGACGCTTTGGGACCTCGACGAGGTCGAGGCATATGAGGTCATGCTGCTGAGACGCTTCAAACCTGAAGTCGTCATCGACCACGACGTGAACGGCGAATACGGCCACGGTGCGCACATGCTGAACACCTGGGTGCTGCAGCAGGCTATCGAATGGGCCGCGGATCCTTCGTGGCGCGCGGGCGAAACGGCTGCGGCAGGCTCGTATCTGGAAGCGGCGCAGAAGCTGCCGGCATTTCAGGTGAGCAAGGTCTACCTGCACCTGTGGCCGGAAAACGCGGTGCACATGAACTGGGACAAACCGCTGGAGCGGTTCGACGGAAAGACTGCGTTCGAAATGGCGGTCGAAGGCTTTGCCTGTCACGCTTCGCAGCAGCAGTGGTTCAAGGTCGGCAGAAAGGGCGTGTTCGACTGCATGGCTTTCGGTCTTTACTACACGAACGTCGGCGTCGATACGCAGCTCGACGATCCGGACTTTTTCGAGAACATCACGGAGGAAGACTTCTCGGACTTCATGCCCGAGCCCGCAGCGCCGCCCAAACCTATGAGCTGCGTCGCTACAGCTGCGTTCATCCTGTCGGGACTGATCAGACAATAAAAAGGGGAAAGAGATTACTTTATGACAGAGATCCAGGAAAAACTGAAAGGGCTGGCCGTGATCGTGCCATGCCTGAATCCGGACGAAAAGCTGATGGAAGTGGTCAGGGGGATGCTTGCCGAAGGCTTTTCGCATATTCTCGTGGTCAACGACGGTTCGTCCGCGGACTATCAGCCGTTCTTCGACGAAGCGGCTGCCGTGCCCGAATGCACGGTGCTCGGCTACGAAACGAACCGCGGCAAAGGCTACGCGCTGCGCACGGCGTTCTCCTACGTTGTTGAGAACTGGCCGTGGTGCGAAGGGGTCATCACTGTGGACGCCGACAACCAGCACACGCCGCACGATACGGCTGCCGTGGCCCGCGATATGCTGGAAAATCCGGACACCGTCGTCATCGGTTGCCGCGACTTCAAGAAAGCCGGCGTGCCGCTGCACAACCGCATGGGCAACCTGATCACGAGCTTCGTGTTCAAGCTGCTGTGCGGCATCAAGCTGTCCGATACGCAGACGGGGCTGCGCGGCATCCCCGCGAGCTGTTTAAAGCCGTTCTGCGACGAAGTGGAAGGGGACCGTTACGAATACGAGACGAACATGCTGCTGTACATGAAGACGGCGGGCATCCCGTTCATCGAGCGCTCGATAGACACCGTGTACATCGAAGGCAACAAGTCCAGCCATTTCCACGTGCTGCGCGATTCCGCGAAGATCTACGTGCCCATCCTGAAGTTCGGTCTGGGCAGCGGGCTGTCGACGGTCATCGACCTGGCGCTGTTCACCATCTTGTGCCGCGTGTTCAGTCATCTGCCGACGACGTGGGAGATCCTGATCGCGACAGCCGGCGCGCGCATCTGCTCGTCGCTGTTCAACTACGCCTACAACAAGACGCAGGTGTTTCAGCACGACGGCGAGCACAGGAAGACGATGGTGCGCTACTATACGCTGGCGGTGTGCCAGATGACCCTGTCGTGGCTGTGCGTCACCGGTCTCGTGACCCTGTTCGGCGCCGCGGGCGGAGCGAAGACCTTTATCAAGCTGGTCGTGGACTTTATCCTGTTCTTCCTGACGTTCCAGATCCAGCGCGAGTGGGTGTTTAAGAAAAAGTAAAGATTTTTCTTGACAATTTACCTGAAATTGTGGATAATAATCTCTGCAGTCGCAAAACTGCGATGTGTGGCGGGATAGCTCAGTTGGCTAGAGCACTCGGTTCATACCCGTGGTGTCGAGGGTTCGAATCCCCCTCCCGCTACCATTTTTATTTGCGGTGGGTATCGTCAAGCGGTTAAGACCCTGGGTTGTGGCTCCAGTATACGTGAGTTCGAATCTCACTACCCACCCCAAAAATTTTTTAAAAACCCCTTTTCAAAATCCTGAATTGGTGGTATATTACGTAGGTACCAGACATTGGGGTATCGCCAAGCGGTAAGGCAACGGATTCTGATTCCGTCATGCGAAGGTTCGAATCCTTCTACCCTAGCCAACACAGGGCCGGCCAGATGGCCGGCCCGAACAATATGGTGGCATAGCCAAGTGGTAAGGCACGGGTCTGCAAAACCCAGATCCCCGGTTCAAATCCGGGTGTCACCTCCAACAAAAAGCCGTCCTTCGGGGCGGCTTTTATGGTATAATTTGGTCATGAGTACTATAACCACATATGCTGCCGCCAGGAAGAATGTCTTCGTTTGGCTGGCCGCCCTGCTGAGCCTTGTGGCCGCAGTGGCAAGAATCGTCTTTGCCGCCCGCACCGGGGGCATGGACTTCACAGATGTGGTCGTCCGTATCATACTTCCCGTCGCAGCTAATCTATTTATCGCATTCCGGCTGCCTTTACGAGGCGAGAAGCAGTTTTACGTGACTGTAGTGCCCGTCGTCATCCTTACGCTGTACCTTTGCATCGCGGGTACGGGCGTGAGCGGACGCGTGGCAATGACCCTTCTGTGCATCATCGTGAGCGTGGTATTCGCCGTGCTCTACTGTTTAACGTTCATGGGCAAGCTGTCCTCTAAGATCATCGCGCTGGTCTACTTTATCGTTGTCTGCGCGCTGATGGCTTACGATCCGCAGCTGCGTGCCTTCCTGACGCGTTACTGGCCCCTGAACAAACCTCTGTTCGTCTCCGACGCCGCCATCCTCGGCACCATTTTCTGCTGCCTGCTGGCAGCGAAGAAGCTGCCGCCGTGGAAGGAAGGAGACCCGTACCGCCTGCGTTTCGGCGACCGCCTCGACGGACGCCGCGTGCGCAGCATGCCCGTCATGTCGAAGGTGACTCCGTACTTCATGGCGACCCGCCTCAACCGCAGCAACTACATCGCGGACACGGTGGAGATCTCCAATATGGAGAAGTACATCCGCCAGAAGAGGAAAGAGGGCTTAAAGCACTTCGGCATCACCCACGTCATCGTGGCGTCCTACGTGCGCATGATCTCGGAGATGCCGGAACTCAACCGCTTTGTCGCGGGTCAGCGCATTTACCACCGCTTCGAACTGTCGCTGAACATGGTCGTGAAGAAGGAGATGAACAAGAATTCTCCCGATTCGTCCATCAAGGTGCTGTTCGACCCGGCCGATACCGCGGACGACGTGTACAGCAAGTTCAACGCCGCTCTCGAGACCGCGAAGGAAGAAGGCGTTTCGAACGGCTTCGATTCCGTCACGTACGTGCTGGATTACCTGCCGAGCGTCGTCATGTCGTTCTTCGGCTTCCTCGTGCGCTTCCTGGACTACTTCGGCCTGCTGCCGAGCGTCCTGGAGAAGGTGAGTCCGTTCCACGGCTCGCTGTTCATCACGTCCATGGGTTCGCTGGGCATTCCGCCCATCTACCACCATCTGTACGATTTCGGCACCTGCCCCGTGTTCATCGCGTTTGGCCACAAGTACACGAAGTACGAGCTGAACAAGGAAGGCGAGACGGTCGCGAAGAAATACATGGACTACAAGGCCGTGTGTGACGAAGGCATCTGCGACGGATTCTATTACGCCGCCGCTGTCAAGACGCTGCGTTCCTACATGACTCACCCGGAACGGCTGGATACGCCGCCAGAGAAAGTAGTGGAGGATATCGAGTAAAACATGCAAAAGAAAAACGCCCTCGCGGGCGTTTTTTCATATATTCTGCAGATATTGTTCCAAAGCCGCCAGCATGCGGGGTTCCTTGATGATGAACGCCGCGTACGGCGGTTCTTCCTTTACGACGAGCGATGCGATGCCTTTCTTCAGCAGGATCTTCATGCCGCTGCTTTCAGCCGTCAGCAGTTCGCCCGGCGTGTTCAGCAGGGCATTCTGCAACTCCTCTAATTCTTCCGCCTTGTCGGGTCGGACGATATCCATCAGCGGCTTGCATAGCTTCAGAAACGCTTCGTATTCCCGCTGCATCGCTTCGGCGGTATCTCTGTCGCGGATCAGCATGTTGAGCGGCTCATCGGTCTGGCCCGGCACAGAACTGCCGAACACCGCCGAATGACCCTGTGCGATAAACTCCGTCCGTTTGAAGATGCCGTCCCGCAGGCGGGGGCAGAACCAGGGCTCTACGGCGCCGGTGGCATAGAGAGGCATCCAGCTGCGGACCGCTTCCCACATATCGCCCGCGCTGCGGCCCAGGGAGTGAATGATGCGGATGCGGCTTCCCTGTTCGATCAGCTGACGCATCAGAAGCATCCAGGTACGGACGAACGTCTTGTCTTCGTACAGCCAGAACATATCTTCATCGGAGAACAGCAACAGGGTATGGGCTCTGCCGGTCTGCACCAGTTCTTCCAGAAACGTGATCACAGCGTCGCGCTTGCCTGCGTTGCCGAAGAATATCTGTGCGGAAACAGCGCTTCCTTTTTCCGGGGTATAGCGTGCTTCCGGGGCGTTTGTCTCTGCAAACGGCAGCTTTAACGCCGCAAGCACGTCTTCCATGCTCAATTCTTCCTGCGGCGTCTGGAATCTTCCGGATAACCAGGTCAGAATGAGCTGCGCTGCGTCTTTTTCTTCCGGCGGCCATGACGTTGCCAGATGCAGCTCCTTCGCGGCTGCATCTTTCTGGTAGTCCTCGCGGATGGCATGGGAAAAGTAGATGCTGGCAGGTTCCAGGAAGGGCTGACCCTTCGGCAGTCCGCGCTTGCCGCTGCGGATGCGGCTGATATAGGAAGAATCGAAGTTGAGCGCGCGGCCGAGGGCCGAGTTCTTCGTCTGCGTCAGATCCATCAGAAAGTCGAGCTTTTGTGCCAGTGTGCGTGCCATAGGGGCCTCCTTTGCGATCGTTCTAACAGCATTATACTTGTGGAATGGTCCGTTGTACAGGTTTCTGGCACGATTCGTGCCAGAAAATTGTCATTGACAAATGCCTGCAAAGAAACACAGGTTCATGGCCTCTTGCTAAAATATATAAGTGGTTAAAGTGGAGGAGTTTCTGCTCCTTTTCTATAAAAGCTGCTTCAGCAGCAAGGAGGACCCTATATGAAACGAAAAGTGCTTAATTTATTGTTGACTCTGGCCTTGTGCCTGAGTTTGGTGCCGTTGACGGCAGTTCCGGTGTTTGCGACAAAGGCTTCGCCTGCAACATCACTGATCGTTGGCGGCGTTACGCTGGATTCATCTAATCCATATGCTAAGACCGACGGTGCAGGCGTTGTTTCACTTGGAGGAAGTGAAAGTGACTATAATATAAAATTTGACGCATCTACATCGACGCTGACGCTCAATAATGCCAATATTTACGGGTATTATTATGACAGAAGTTACGAATATGCATATGGAATCTGGACAAAAGGCGATTTCACGCTGCTGGTAAACGGAGACAATACTGTTACTCCGTCCGGAGCCTGGGCAGCACATCCCAATGCAGATGTCTTAGGTATAGCGAGTGGAGCAAACGAGCAAGGTGTCTGCATTACAATAGGCGGAAACGGTACATTACAAGTGGGGTGCAATGACGAGAATGATGGCCGATATTTTGATGGCATTTCCTTAAGTTCATATAACGGCGACCGCAATGGCTTGACCCTGAAGGATAGTGTTTCCGTATCTGTCAGGGGAGCAAAATGCTACAGTAATACCGGGGTTGATGTTACAGGCGATATTATCATACGTGATGATGCAAACCTGACCGTTTTCTGTAATCAGGCGTGCGGATCCAGCATTGGTGTCGATTGCAGCTTCTCATTAACGGTTCAGGATAATGCCGTTCTGATTGCTGCCGGTGCAGACAGTTATACCTATTCTATTGAGGATTCCGGGACAACATATACTAGAGAATTAAGTAGCAGCATCGGAATCAAAAGCTCTGATATGACTGTGAACGGAAATGCAACTGTCGCTTCGACCGGGGGCAAAGTGGTTGAAGGCAGTGGCTCCGAGGACGGCAGTTATGGAATCGTTGTGAACGCAAATGCGTTTAACATAAATGGCGGAACTGTAGTAGCAAACAGTAAATCTACAGAGGGAGTTTCTGCGGCGTTAAAGCGTGTGCCTGTATTAGGTTCCGGCGTTATCGCCGGCGGCAGTGTTAATGCGGACGGCAGCGGCGCAGTTCCATATGTGGCTGCGGATAACGACACATATAAGTGGTTCAGAACACCGTTTACAGCATACACTGTATCGATCGCCGCCGGCACGGGTATGAGCAAAACGGATGCTTCCGGCGCATTGGAACAGACTGTTGGCGATGGGAGCGCTATTCAGGACATCGTCTTCACTGCAGACGATGGTTACTGTTTCCCTGACAGCTATTCTGTATCTACAGCAGACGGCATCTCTGTGACGCGGAACAGTGATACCCAGATCACGGTTTCCGGTACACCGACCACAGATGTGACGATTAAACTTGCAGATGCTGTAGAGGTTCCTGTTGTACCTAAGGCTCCCACGCCGGTCTTCACACCTGGCGCACAATCCTTCACCGAATCGATTGATGTTACAATTACGTGTACGCTTTTCGGTGCGACAGTTTACTACACAGACGATGGCAGCGCTCCGAGTGCGACGAACGGCACTGTGACTACAGGTGCAGCCATCACGTTGACCGATACGGCAACCTTGAAGGCGATCGCGATTATGGCCGGTTATGATGACAGCGAGGTTGCGACAGCAACATACACCAAGACCACCCCGTCTTCCGGTGGTGGTGGCGGCAATGCGACGCCGGAAGAACCTGAAGAGCCTGAAGAATCGGTAGAACCTGCTCCGTCAGATGATTTCCCGTTCGTGGATGTTCCGGAAGATGCCTATTATCGCGAGCCTGTGGAATGGGCAGTCGAGAAGGGTGTCACGAATGGCGTCAGCGAAGACGAGTATGGCCCCGAATTGTCCTGCACCAGAGCCCAGGTGGTCACGTTCCTGTGGATCACCTGCGGCAGCGAAGATGCCGGCTCGGAGACCGGATTTGATGATGTGGACGTGGATGCGTACTACGACAAGGCGGTCGCCTGGGCCGTAGAGCAGGGCATTACGGCTGGTACTTCCGAAAACGAGTTCAGTCCGGAAATGACCATCACCAGAGCTCAGTTCGTCACGATGCTTTGGGCGGCCAAGGGCAAGCCTGAACCGGATGGCGAAATGCCGTTCAAGGATGTCCCTGAGGACGCGTATTATGCAAAGGCTGTTGCCTGGGCGTACGCGAACGACATCACGGCAGGCAAGTCCGCCGACAGCTTCGCGCCGGACGATCCCTGCACGAGAGGCCAGATCATGACCTTCCTGTACAACGCGTATGCGGAATAGACGGTAACAGTTAGAACTGAATGAAATACTGAAGAACAGGCGGCTTGTAAATAGCCGCCTGTTTTATTGTGGCACGATTCGTGCCAGAAAATTGGCAATGACAAATGCCTGCAGAAAAACACAGGCGCGGGGCCGCTTGTTAAAATGTAAGTGGTTAAAGTGGAGGCATTTTGCTCCTTTTTTATAGAAAATACTTTGTACAACAAGGAGGACCCTGTATGAAACGAAAAGTACTTAGTTTATTGTTGACCCTGGCGTTATGCCTGAGTCTGGTGCCGCTGACAGCAGTACCGGTGAGTGCGGCAACCGTTTCAAATGTTATAAAAAGTTTCGACTTTGAAACAGACCCGACGGTAGAGGGCTGGACCTTCGTGGATGCTGACGGAGATGCGAGGAGCTGGGTATGGTCAGAAAACAACTCGCAATATAGTGGTAATGGATATGATGGAAGCGAATGCATCGTATCCCGTTATAATCCATCTGGGGATGTTGACAACTGGGCCATCTCTCCGGCGGTGGATCTCTCCATGTATACTGCGGGTGATCAGCTGGAACTGTCATTGTATGCCAAAAAAAACAGCGATACTTACGTGGAACATTTTCAGATATGGGCAGGGACAAGTGCTGATAAAGATCAGATGACATGCATCTCTGGCAACGAGGACATTGTTCCTACGAGTTCTTATGCACGCTATAAGGCAGATCTCAGCGCTTTTACCGGTAAAGAGATGGTCTATGTTGCGATCCGTCACTGTAACTCGTTTGACCAGTTTAATCTACTTGTTGATCGGGTTGAGATATGCAAACTGGAGGAGGTTGTTTCCGTCACTGAATACGACCTGTGGGTCGGCAGCGAGCGGGTGACCAGTTCCAATGCCTCTGACGTCTTCAGCGATGGCAAAGTCAGCTATGACGCAAACAGTAAAACGCTGACCTTGAACGGTTATTCATTCTCTGGTACTGGTTATTATGAGAATACAGGCACTTACGGATCCAGCGATGAGTATTCCGCAATCTTCTCAAAAATCGACGGTTTAACGATCAATTTGGAGGGAACGAACTCTCTGACAGAAGTCGGAGGTCATCAGAGCAGCAACGGTATCTATTCATTGTATGATCTTACTTTCACCGGCAGCGGTTCGTTGAACGTGACATCTGGCACCCACGACTATAGCTTTGCCGGACACAGCTGTGGGATCAACGGTCAGACAACTCTGACACTTGACAGCAGTTTTACAGGTTCTATTACGGCCGTTGCAGGCAACAGCAATAACGATAACGGGTTTTTGGCCACTATGGGTTGCATTGCGCCAACGATTACGATAGAAGGCGGTACGCTTAACGCAACAGGAGGCAACGTGACTGTCTCCGGTTTTGGCAGGTCCTATGGCGTCTATGCAAATAACTATTCACAGAGTGGCGGCACCGTTATTGGTACCGGTAACACTGGCGGTGATACTGATGATTCCAGTTTTGGTCTCTACAATGCTTATGGCGCGTCGATCACAGGCGGTTTCTTCGCTTTTGCAGGAGATAATTACGCTGCCCAAGAGCATCTTTCTTTAGGAACCGGTATCGATGCCGTCGCTTCTGCAAATAAGAACGGTGATGGTTCGACAGCATATGACCAGAATAATCTGGATAGTTATAAATACATCTCAAATTGCGCGGTTATTCCCGTCACGACCTATCCTGTTTACGTCGGCAGCGTGCAGGTCGATGAAACCAACACATCAGATGTGCTGGGGGATGGGAAGGTGAGCTATGACCCGGACAGCAACACGCTTACGCTGAATAATGCAATCATCACTGGCGGAAGTGAAAATACAAGCTACTATGGATGGGGTATCTGTTATCGTGGCAGTGATGACTTCCAGATCGTTGCGAACGGAAGTAATATTGTTCAGGATGCCAACTCGAGAACGTTCGCCTCTTATGGCATCATAATTGGCGAGCCCAGCCCGGTTACGTACAGCACGGACGCTGTAAACGTCACCATCACAGTCTCCGACGGAGCGAGTCTGGTCGCTGCAGGGGGGAAAGTCAATTCCCATGCTGAAGACTACGAAGGCATTTGGGGCATCTACAACAAGGGTTCCGGTTCTTTGACTGTAAATGGTGGAGGGACGTTAATAGCGAATGCGAGCACTGACGACAGTAACAGTGATATTAGAAAAACGATAGGTCTCGTGGCACAGGATATCACGATCGATGGAAGTTGTACGGTCAACGCCGTTGCAAGTAATTCTAATATGAGCGTTGGTATACTATGTGGTAATCTCACTCTGCCTGATAGCTTTACGGGCACTGTTAATGCCGCTTCCGGCAAAGCACCCGGAACAGGTTATAACTATGGAACTTATGGCATCCGGGCTACAGGAGATGTTTCCATCGGCGGCGGTACTGTGACAGCTTCGACAGGTGCCAGAACCGGGAATAATACTGCAGGCGACTATGCAGTGGGCATTTTTGGTGAGAACAGTCTTTCCATCACCGGCAGTACAGTGATGGCTTCCGGCGACGGAGTTGGATTGTGGTGCTACCAGGATACAACATCCATCAATAAATCTGATGTTACTGCAATAGGCAACAATATGGCCACTAATGGTTTGAATCTGACAAGCGTAACTGCAGAAGCATCAACAGAAACCGGAGGGACTAATCTTGTCGAATACGATGATAGTGCATATTCGACATATAAGTATGTCCATACAACGCCTGTTACGAGCAATAAAGTCGCAGAGCCTGTATTACCTAAAGCCACGACCTTTACAGACAGCATGACGATCGAGATCACGTGCGAGACAGAAAACGCTGAAATCTATTACACTACCGGCAGTGCGATCACCCTGTATACAGCGCCGTTCGTCATTACGGAAACGACAACTGTCGAGGCGCATGCCACCAAGGCTGGTTTTGAAGACAGTGACGTCGTTACTGCGACCTACACCAAGACGACGCCGTCTTCCGGCGGTGGCGGCGGTGGCGCAACCACTTATCCGGTCACCCCGGCGGAAGCCGAAAACGGCAAGATCACGGTCAGCCCGAAGAACGCGGCGGAAGGGGACAAGGTGACGATCACCGTAACTCCGGACGAAGGCTACGAGCTCGATAAGCTGACGGTGAAAGACAAAGACGGCAACGAGATCAAGGCCAAGGATAACGGTGACGGTACCTTTACCATCGAGATGCCGGCATCCGAGATCGAGGTCGAAGCGACGTTCAAGGAGGCGGAAGAGACTCCGGGCGAGGACGGCTTCCCGTTCGTAGACGTACCCGAAGAGGCATACTATCGTGAAGCGGTCGAATGGGCGCTGGAAGCTGATGTTACTGCGGGCACTTCCCCGACCACGTTCAGCCCGAAGGCGAACTGCACGAGAGCGCAGACCGTCACGTTCCTGTGGAACGCGAGCGGCAAACCCGAACCCACCATCACGAAGTGCCCGTTCAAGGATATCACCGAGAGCGATTACTTCTACAAAGCAGTACTTTGGGCATACGAGAACAACATCACGGCAGGCGTAAGCGCGGACAAGTTCGGTCCTGAACAGACGGTCACGCGCGGCCAGGTCGCAACGTTCCTGTACGGCATCGCAGGCAAACCTGCTGCCGGAGACGAGCCGTTCGAAGACGTCAACGAAGGCGATTATTTCGAAGGCCCGGTCGCATGGGCGTACGAAGAAGGCATCACGGCAGGTACAGGCGCTACGACGTTCAGTCCGATGGCAGACTGCCTGCGTGAGCAGATCGTGACGTTCCTGTACAAGTACTTTGGTGCAGAATAAAGACTGAAAAGCGCTAAACAAAACAATCAAAACGGACGGTCCTTCGGGACCGTCCGTTTATGTTAGCACGATTCGTGCCAGAAAATTGTCATTGCCAAATGTCTGTAGAAAAACACACGCATAGGGCCTCTTGCTAAAATGTAAGTGGTTAAAGTGAAGGAGCTTATGCTCCTTTTCTATAGAAACTGCTTTATACAGCAAGGAGGACTCTGTATGAAACGAAAAGTACTAAGTTTATTGTTGACTCTGGCGTTGTGCCTGAGTCTGGTGCCGCTGACGGCTGTGTTAGTGCACGCAGTGACGGTACCGAATGCGACCGAGATCAGCATCTACGGTAACGGATATGATGCGACGGCGGACTTTGAAGATCCGGCAGGAAAGTATTCGTACAGAGCGGCGACTCATACGCTGACGTTGAATAATTTCAACGCAGATGACGAGTGGTCGGCGCCGGATGTAGGGACCATTGACACGGAAGCGAGCATCTACGCAAACGGAAGCCTGAATATCACGCTGCAAGGCAATAACGTTATCGATGCGACGCAGCACAGAGGTCTCGCAGAGTTGTTCTGCGCGATCGCGATCGATGGCGGTGACCTGACGATCAACGGTCCGGGAACGCTCACGATCACGATGAACGATACGATGGGAAGTTACCTGGATGCAAACGCTGGTATCTACGTCGCAAGAAAATACGACAGCTCTCAGAGCTCGTATGTAGGCGGCAGCCTGGCCATCTATAACGCGACGATCGATGTGACCTGCGGAAGCGTCATCACAAAAACGTGGGACGGAAGTTCCTGGTCAGTCACCGGCGCGTATTATTCGTATGGTCTGTATGCGGAAGAATCAGTATACATCGCGAACTCGACAGTGTCGGCAACGTCAGGCGATTCGTATTATTACGGATACGGCATCAAGGCTGGTGGCGGTTTGACGGTGTCAGACAGTACGCTGAATCTGGAAACAGGATGGGGTTACGACTACTACGAATTCGGAGCCAGGGTCGAAGGCGATATAAACGTAAATAACAGTACCGTAACGGCGCACATTGGCGACACGTACTACGGCGCTTATGGTCTGTACACAGGAAAGTCTCTGTCGCTCACAAATGGTTCCCAGGTGTTTATCGAAACAGATCCTGTTATAAGCACGTGGACGAACGGCGTTTACGCAGGCGATCTCGTTCAGACGAACTCACTGCTCGATATTGATATCGACGTAACGACGAACAGCACGGGACTTAGCGTCGGATACACAGGCGCGGTGAGAAGCTCACAGATCAATATCGATATCGATGAAGCGACGAAGGGCGAAAACCTCGGCATCGATATCGGTACTCAGGCGGACAGCAGATCAGGTTTCCTGTTCGGGAACAGTGAAGTCAACGTAACGCTCGGACCCTCAAGATCTCAGGATGAGAATAGAAGCGGTAAGGCGATCGCCATGCGTGTAGTATGGGGCGATGTCGATATCGTCAACAGCGATGTCGATCTGAGCGTAACGAGCTCGACGAGCTACATGCCGTACGACGCGTATGGAATCTATGTGGAATCTCCGAATTATTACAATTCAAACAGAGGCGGAGATCTAACGGTTGAAGCTGGCAGCACGCTGGATATCGAAACCGGAAATGTGGTTCATGACGCAGGCGGCATCTACATTTCTTCCAACATACTGAACGGTGATGATGCCAAGATCACCATCAAGACCGGCGAGGCGAAAGGAACCACATATTCAAGCACGGACGGTCTCTATGCCAACGGGTTTGATTTGGCAGACTGCGATCTGACGATCGAATCGGGTGAAGCAAACGACGGATGCACATGTATCTACGTTCACGACGATACAGCGGAAAAGACTTTCGATAACTGCAAAGTAAGCCTGACGGCGAACGGCTCGCCGACCTACAGTTCAACCGCAATGAGTTCCGGCGGACGCTCTCCGTTCAAGGTAAAGAACGGCACGGATCTGTCGGTCGAAGTAAAAAAGAGCGAAAGCGCATGCGGTATCGAAAGCTGGGGCGGTCTGACGGTAGAAGACAGCACCCTGACGGTAAAGACAGCAGATGCGACGCTATACAGTAACTACGGCATCAACGCTCCGAGCGATAACAGGGGAGTCGTGGCGTCCGTTAAGAACAGCACGGTCACGATCGACGCTGGCAAAGCAGGTCCGGATACGGGCTGGTCAGTCTCGATCGGTTGGTCTTCCTACAAGGGCTTCGATATCGACGAAGACAGTACGGTTACCGTAACAGCTGGCGGCAACGCGAGCACGCAGTGCATCGGCATGGCTGTATATGACGGAGAACCTATCAACCTGGCCGGCACGGTAACAACGAAGGCTGGAAACGTTATTGGTGATAACGCGAGAGGAAGTTTCGGACTCGTGACGAATCTCGGATCAGATACCACGCTGAATATCCCCGGCACGTTTACGGCACAAGGATATACCAGAGCAATAACCGGTGGTTGGACATCCGGAAGTTTCGGTAACACGAATATTGAAGCAGAAAATATCTTAGCAGGTGTAGCATATGATGGCTCGGATGCAGAGCTCGTAGACAAAAACGGCGCGGCTACGGCTACGCTGTACACATCTACGGCAAAATACGTCAAGACGGCGGAAGCTTATACGGTAACGGTCAACCTTGGCAGCCACATGGCGTTTAGTGACGCTACGATGCCTGTGACGCAGTCTGTACTCAAGGACGCTGCAATCAAAGAACTATCTGTTGTCGCAGAAACGGATTATTGTTTCCCGGATAGCTATGCTTCTTTAGGAACAACTAACGGCATTACCGTTAAGCTGAATAATGGTGACATTACTATTTCCGGCACGCCGACTGCAGATGTAACGATCAATCTTGCAGATGCGGAAGCGGTTCCGGCAGTGCCCAAGGCCGCTACTCCAGTCTTCACACCTGCTGCGCAGTCCTTCACTGAATCGATCGACGTTACGATCACGTGTACGCTTACCGGTGCAACCGTCTACTATACAGACGACGGCAGCACGCCGAGCGCAACGAACGGTACAGTGACCACAGGTGCAGCGATCACGCTGACCAACACGACGACGCTAAAGGCGATCGCGGTCATGGCCGGCTACGACGACAGTGAAGTTGCAACTGCGACCTACACCAAGACGACGCCGTCTTCCGGCGGTGGCGGCGGTGGCGCAACCACTTATCCGGTCACCCCGGCGGAAGCCGAAAACGGCAAGATCACGGTCAGCCCGAAGAACGCAGCAGAAGGGGACAAGGTGACCATCACCGTAACTTCGGACGAAGGTTACGAACTCGATAAACTGACAGTGAAAGATAAGAACGGCAACGAGATCAAGGTCACGGAAAAGGACGGCAAGTACACGTTTACGATGCCGGCTTCTGAAGTGGACATCGAAGCGACCTTCAAGGAAGCGGAAGAAGAACCTGCTCCGGCAGACGACTTCCCGTTTGTGGACGTTCCGGAAGACGCTTACTACCGCAAGGCTGTCGAGTGGGCGCTTGAGGAGGGCGTGACCGGCGGAACTTCTCCGACGACCTTCAGCCCGATGGCAGACGCGACCAGAGCGCAGATCGTGACGTTCCTGTGGGCGGCAGCAGGCGCACCCGAACCCGAAACGACGGAGAACCCGTTCAAGGATATCTCCGAAAGCGATTACTTCTACAAGGCCGTGCTGTGGGCGTATGAGAACGGCATCACGGCAGGCGTTTCCGAAGACGAGTTCGGTCCGTACCGGACGGTGACGAGAGGGCAGGTCGTGACCTTCCTCTACGGCTATGCCGGAAGACCGGAGGCCGGAACGGAGAATCCGTTCACGGACGTTTCCGAGAGCGATTACTTCTGCGCGCCGGTGCTGTGGGCTTACAGAGAAGACATCACGGCGGGCACGAGCGCGACGATGTTCAGCCCGGACGACGATTGCCTGAGAGGCCAGATCATAACGTTTATGTATCTGTACTTTGCGGAATAGGGCTTTAGTTGAATGAATACCGGAAAAGCGGTCTCTTAGAGACCGCTTTTCTTTTTTATCAGTCCTGGCACGATTCGTGCCTGAAATTGGCATTGCCAAAATCCCGCCAATCAGGACATGTGCAGGATAATTCTATACAATGAAATTGGAGCAATTTTTGCTATTCCGTTGTTATTATTTTTGCTTTCCGAAGAAGGGGGCTTAGTTTATGAAAAAAGTATTCAGTATCCTGCTGACCCTGACATTGTGTCTGGGTTTGGCGGCAGCGATCAGTACGCAGGAGGTGCACGCCGAGACCTACAGTATATGGGTAGGCGGTACGGAGGTCACGAGCGATAACGCTTCGGACGTCTTCGGCGACGGCACCGTCAGTTACGATACTGCCACGAACACTCTCACCCTGAAGAATTACTCCTACTCAGGGCAAGGGTGGAAAAATTACAGTTCATTCTACGGGATATATCTCGGGATGTACGGGGATCTCAAGGTCCAGCTCGTCGGTGATAACAACATTCAACTTGCTGCTCCGGATACCAATTGCAATTCGTACGGACTGTTTTACAGCAATTATGACAAGCTGACATTCAAGGGCAGCGGGAGTCTGACCGTCCGCGGAGGAGATCTGCCGGAAGGAACCAGCACATCTATCGAAACTGCCGGTATGGGAGGTTATTACGGAGATATTATCTTCGGAAACGAGTTCACCGGCAGTGTGACCGCGCTGGGCGGAAAAGTCACCAATGCGGGAAGTTCCATAGGTCTTTTTGCAAGCTCAGGGTGTGATGTATTCAATGGTACTGTCGTGTGCATGGGCGGAGATTTCAGCGCAACAGGCAGTATTTACAGTTTGGGTTCCAAAATGAGCAGTACTGCCAACATCTACGGCGGATCATTTACGTCTTTAGGCGGCAAAATATCCACGTCAAATGGATATGCTTACAGCTATGGCGTATATGGTTCTTCGCTGACCGTTAATGTGTTTGACGGTACTCTCATCATGCAGGGAGGCAGTGCAACAGGCACTTCCTCTGCCTACAGTAATGGTACGAACTGGGGCACTCTAAACCTGTACGGCGGTGTTACTGTCGCTCAGGGGGGTGCTGCCGCGAAGACAGACACATCGAATTTCTCCGGCCTTTACAGCATCGGTGCAGACTGCGATGTAAGATCTTACGGTGGTGTACTGATCGCGCGCGGCGGGACGCTCAACGACGGATATAGAGTTGTGACAAAAGGATATGGTGATCAAAGATCTGCGATCGACGGCCGATTCCTTTTGGGTGAGGGAATGAAGATCGCAGGCGCTGTGGGTTATTCAGACGTAACGGGAACTTCCGGCTTTGGCGAATTGACCGTCACCAGTGACAACAGCACTGCCGCCAACCTGAGCGGTTCTGTCGGAGGCGTCAGCAACTACAGCGGACAGGAAGGATTGGGATCCGGTTATCTTGTTTATCCGACCGGCATAGTTATCGTTCCTTCAGATTGGACGGAAACAGATACTGCCGGTACCCTTACAGGCAATTCCTACAATGTACGTATCGATGGATCAGACCTTTCCGCATCCTCGGTCCAGCTCGGATCGTATTCGCTCCTCAGTGCAAACCTGTACGAAGGGACTGCTGTTTCCGCCGGAACAGGCCTTAACCTCAGCGGCGGCATCAGTGGAAACGGCGGAACTCTTGTAGCCGCAGGACCCACTCTTACCGGAGCAGGTTCTGTCAGTTCCGGCCTTATGACCACCGGCGCGGTCAGCGGAAATATCGGCGTGATCGCTGTCGGCGGCACAGCGCCGGTTACTTATGGATTGGGCGGCTCCGGAACGGTCAATGCTTCCGGGCTCACAGAGGACGGAAAGCTGATCGCGACAGGTCTTGCTTCTGCACTCGGATCCGGAACAGCAGTAAATGCCGGGGCACTCGGGGTTATCGATCAGGAAATGTATTACAGCGTAGCGTATTACGAAAATACCGCACCGACGTATACCGTCACGATCACACCTGGCGCGCATATGACCCTTGCCGAAGGTTCCGGCGATCTGGTGCAGACGGGGAACGGCCCGCTGACGACCATCATCCTGACGGCAGACGAGGGGTACTACTTCCCGAAAGACTATGTCGAAAAGAATTTCCTGCCCAAAGACAGCTGGAATATCGAGGCGGCATGGAGCAGGAGCGGTTACGGCACCACGATAAAGATATCCGGGACACCGGGAACAAACCATAACATCAACCTTGCGGATGCGGAACTCTACGTTTATCCGGTCTGGATCGGCGGCGTCCGCGTAACGGCTCTTAACAAAGACGACCTTGTCACTGCCATCAACGAGGCTGCAGGCGAGGAAGTCGCTACGGGAACGGCTGTGTATACGCCCGGTACGCTCAGGTTCCATTCCTCTTATCCCGAGATCGTCATGGACTACAACGGCACCATTACGCTTACGGATTTCACGTACAAGGGCGAAGGGTATCAGTTTGCGACGGGAAACGATAAATACGCAGCACTGTATGTTGATGCTTACAAACTTACATATCCGCAAACCTCTTCAGAATACAGGCTGACGGTGGAACTTTCCGGCTCGAACAGCATTACGCAGCATGTTTCCAGCACGGAAGCGAACGCAGACGATGTATATGGCATCTATTTCAACGGCGGCGGAAACAGGGATCAGGGCATAAGTTTTACCGGCAGCGGTAATCTTACTGCCACAGCAGAAGTTGTGGACAGCAAGAACATCGCAGCAGGTCTGTATGTATACGGTCACTGCTATGCGAAGAGCGGAGCGGAAGTGACCTTTACAGGACCTTCCGGAAACGTCAATGAAAGCAGCGGCATCATTCTTCGCAGCAATACCTATTATCTCGGCGCCAGCAGCAATGGTATATTCACGGCGAGCGGGGATACCTACGCGATCAACGACTTGACGACTCCATCGAATGGGTATTCCAGAGTACAGTATTCCGCTCCGTATTACCTGCTTGCAGGATCTTCTCCGGATGGAAGCGACGCTTCACCCTATTCGGGTACGGGAGAGGATAATGCGAAAGATCTGATGGGATACAAGTTTATCTCTTTGGGTCAGGGCGAATTGTTCGTTGCCGGTATGGCTGTAACCGACGGCAACGCGAATGATATTGCAGCTGCTGTCAATGCGGCTTATCCCGGTTCCATGACCGGAACAGCGACCTACGACTCGTCCACGCACACTCTGACGCTGAAGGATGCTGATATCAGCAATCTCAGCACAGGCGAGCAGGACATCAACTACTGGGGTATCACTTATTACGGCAAGGAGCCGCTGAATGTTGTGGTCAACGGCACCAACAGCGTAACAGGGAAAGACAGAAGTGATGACGATACTTACGGAATCTGCAGTGACTACGGCATAAACTTTACCGGCAGCGGCAAGCTCGTAGTTACCGGAGGCAACGTATCCACTTACGATGATTCCGGCGGTATCTATGGAGCTGTTACTGTTGACGGGCCGGATATCGAGGCTTACGGAGGCAGTACGAGAGATTATTCTTATGGCATTGATGGATCGGTAACACTTAAGAGCGGCAGTCTGAAAGCTGTTGGCGGCAAGTCCAGTTCGGAAGATTCCTATGGCATCGATGGCAGCGTGCTCGTTGAAGGCGGTACGCTGACAGCAACGGGTGGAACCGCTTACGATTATTCATATGGTATTGACGGAACTTTAACGCTGCAGGATGGAGAGGTCTATGCCAACGGAGGACCATCCACCGGAGATTACAGTGTGGGTCTGTACAGTGCAGAAGTCAACGGAGGTAAACTCACAGTCACTTGTGATGTCGGTTACGACGGCAATTACGGTATATACAGCTCTCTCACGGTAAATGACGGCGAAGTGATCGTCAACAGCGGAGATAGTAAATACAGCGTAGGTGTCGATGGTACTACGACGATCAACGGAGGAAAGACCACGATAAATGCCGGCAACGCACAGACCAGCCGAGGCATTTACGCAAGTACTTATGTATATGGCGGAGAGTTGTACGTTAACGGCGGAACAGGGACCGCCAGCGGGAGCGATTCGACCTACAGTTATGGCGTATCCGGTACACTCTATATGCACGATGGAGGAACTGCGAAGATCACATCCGCTGAGGCTACGTACAGTTATGCGGTCAATGGATATCCTTATATCAAGGGTGGTTCGCTTGAACTGATCGCGAACGGAACGCAGACAGCGCAGATCTGCAGCTCCACGCCAAGCCTTGAGGAAAAAGTCGCGGTACTCATTGCATCCCCGAACGCGGATGCCAGCGATCCGGTTCCCTATGTAAAATCGGACTACGCAACATATAAATATCTGAAGACCGGTCCGGGTTACGCGCTGTGGGTCGGCGACAAGCAGATCCACGCGGGTATCGCAGACGATGTCTTCGGCGACAATAAGGTGAGCTTCGATCCCAAGACCGTCACGCTCACGATAAACGGAGCAGATCTCACCGCATCCGGAAACAATGCTGTGATCCATTATAACGATAATGACCTCGGGCCCCTGACGATCGAATTTGCGGGCACAAGCACGTTGACCTATACCGGAACGAACAGTACGTGCGGTATCTACAGTTCTGCCCACGATGCAGACTACAATGATTATCCGCTGACCATAAAACTGGCAGACGATGCTGTCGTCAATATCGTTTGTCCGACGATCAGTTCGGGATATGACAGGCCTTCTTATGGGATACGGCTGTGGTCGCCTCTTACGATAGACGGCGCCGGAACATTCAATATCAACGCATCCGACTTTACTGGCGAGGTGCTGGGTTCCAGCACGGGACTCTATGCAACCGATCTCATCCTTTCCGGCGGTGTTACGCTCAACGTCAATGGCGGCGACTGCGACGCGGTCTACTCCGACCGTACCTGCGACAGCATGGGCGTCTATTTGAACCGGGATCTTACTATAGAGGACGGCTGCACGCTGAACGCAGCCGGAGGATCCGTCATAGGATCCAACAACTCGAGTTATCCTGCTACGAGTGACGGACTCTGCATGTATCCCGGAACGACGGTCACACTGAGCGGCAGCGCAAAGGCGCTTGTTAAGGGCGGAACCTATACCTCCGGCAATTACGGCGGATCCTACGGATTCTTCGCCCTTGGCTGGGATTCCAAGAGCATCGTATTCGATACGAGCAGCTGGACCGGGGAATTCGACATGAGAGGTGAGAGCGGACACTCCGCGATATACTATATCTATGGATCCTACGCTTATGCCCGTGATGTCGATGCGACAGAAATGACTGTCTTTGAGAATTCGGATGATACGGAAGGTACTGATATAACGTACAGTCCTTACTGGTGCTACGGCAGAAATACGACCGACAAGAGGCTGCTCATCTATCCGAACAGCAGCCTTACGGTCACCATCACCGCTGCAGACGGAATGACTCCGGCGGCAGCATATAAAGAGACCGTTAAAAGCAAGAACAGCATGACGGAGCAGATCTATACTGCTGCGGACGGCTACTATTTCCCCGAGGATTATGCATCCATCGGTATCACTTCCGGCATCGAAGTCAGCCGGATAGACTACAGCCAGATCAAGGTCTCCGGTACGCCGACAGCAGCCGTGGACATCAAGCTTGCTGCCGCGACTGCCAAAGCCGCAGCTGCAGTGCCTACCGGTGTGGACAAGACCGACTGCACCACCGTTGCGAACAACGACGGTGCAATCACCGGCGTGGATAAGACCATGGAGTATCAGAAGTCCAGTGATTCCTCCTGGACAGCCATTACCGGCAGTACGGTCGAAGGACTTGCTCCCGGAACATATTCCGTTCGGGTCAAGGCGACAGATACAGCATATGCATCTGAAGCGGTCAACGTTACGATCGCGGAATACAACGCGCCGAAGTTCGCTATAACGGTGGACGGCGGCAGCGCATTGAACAGCGCAGGCAAGACCATCACGGAAGCCGTGGAAGGAGAGACGGTAAAGCTTTCCTATGAAGAACCGGACGGAATGGGCTTCGATCACTGGGAGTTCATCACCGGAATCGGTGCTTCCGATCTCTCGAACGATCAGTTCACGATGCCCGCAGAAGCGGTATCGTTGAAGGCGGTATTCCTCGAACGTGTGGCAACGCCGGTTCTGGAGGCGGAGAGCACGGTCTTTAAGGATTCCCTCGACGTCACCATTTCCTGCATGACGTCCGGCGCAGCCATCCACTACACGCTGGACGGCAGTGACCCGACGGCAAACAGCAGCACGTTCACATCCGGAAGCGCGATCACGCTCACGAAGACGACGACGGTCAAGGCGATCGCAGTTCTTGACGGTTATGCGGACAGTGAGATCGCATCCCAGACCTACACCCTGAAGTCCGCTTCCGGCGGCGCGACCACTTACCCGGTCAAACCGGTAGAAGCTGAGAATGGTGAGATCACTGTCAGCCCGAAGAGGGCGTCGAAGGGCCGCACGGTCACCGTGACGGTTACTCCCGACGAAGGCTACGAGTTAGACAAACTGGTCGTCAAGGACAAGGACGGCAACGAGATCGAGGTCACCGACAACGGAGACGGCACATACACGTTCAAGATGCCGGATTCCGAAGTCGAGATCGAACCGGTGTTCAAGGAAGCGGAACCCGAAACACCCGCAGAAGATGCATTCCCGTTCGTGGACGTTCCCGAGGACGCTTACTTCCGTAAAGCGGTCGAGTGGGCACTCAAGGAGGGCGTGACCGGCGGAACGACGCCGACGACTTTCAGCCCGTATCTGGATGCGACCAGGGCACAGACTGTCACGTTCCTGTGGGCGGCTGCAGGCGCACCCGATCCCGAGACGACGGAGAACCCGTTCAAGGATATCTCCGAGAGCGACTACTTCTACAAGGCAGTGCTGTGGGCGTATGAGAACGGCATCACGGCAGGTGTTTCCGAAGACGAATTCGGTCCGTACCGGACGGTGACGAGAGGGCAGGTCGTGACCTTCCTCTACGGCTATGCCGGCAGGCCGGAGGCAGGAACGGAGAATCCGTTCACGGACGTTTCCGAAAGCGATTACTTCTGCGCGCCGGTGCTGTGGGCTTACAGAGAAGACATCACGGCGGGCACGAGTGCGACGACGTTCAGCCCGGACGATCCGTGCCTGAGAGGCCAGATCATCACGTTCATGTATCTGTTCTTCGGGGCAGAATAAGATCGCTCTGTTGATTCAAAGAAGATAAAAACCGGGCAGTCCTGCGGGGCTGCCCGGTCGCTTTTCTTTTTGATTCTTCTATTCCTCCGTCTCCACTTCGCTGAAGACTTCCTCCAGCTGGGCGTCGAATTCGCGGAACCACTCTGCAGCGCCTTCTCCGGAAGCGGAGTCGTAGACCACAGTGCCCGCCAGGACCGTCAGATCGGCCCGCAGCGCGTCGAACTCCTCCGGGGTCGATAAAGAACACGGATCGACGGAAAAGACCGCGAAATCGGCGGATTTTCCTTCCTTCAGGCTTCCGAGGCCGTGCTCTCCAAGACGCCAGGCAGCGCCTTCCGTTCTCTGGGTCAGCATCTCTTCGCCGGACCCGGTCAGGGGAAGGGGAGCGGTCAGCGGACATTCGTAAACGTCGCCCGTGTATACATCCGCTTTCTCCTCATCGGAAACTTCCTCGTCGAACGCAACGGTAAAAGCCGCTTTCTTGTAGCTGGTGGATATGCTGCCAAGCGCGTCCATGCCCTGCAGCACCATATCTTTGTCCATGGCGTTCAGACGGATGGAATAGCCCTTGTCCGCCGCAGCAGCGCACATATCCTTCAGGTAGGCCGGGGACATGTAGATCGCGTCGTTCTCCTTGGAATCGGCGGTCAGCAGCAGGGTGTTGAAATTGACCAGGCCCTGCAGTTCGGAGCATCCTGTGCGCCTGCGGTCCAGGTTGTAGAGGACCGAGATCGGGGTCAGCATGCGCTTGATGGGCAGCGAGCCGAAATAGCGCTGCTTGACCAGCCCTGCCTGGAAGAACTCCAGCAGCAGGTTGCGGTACATGTTGTCGAAATACGTGCAGGTCTCGAGGTTGAGCACGGACGTATAGCCCCGTTTGGCGTAGTCTTCCGCGATAGCGAACGCCTTGCGGCTCATGGCGGCGTAGTCGAGCGCCACGATCGTATTGAACACGTAGTTCGGCGTGACCGCGACCTCGAACGTTTCAGCCTCCGCTCTCTCCTTGACCATCTGCTGCGCCGTGTGGTTCATCCGCATGCTCACGGAGTCTTCGCCGATGATCAGCAGGGGAACGCCCGGGCATGCGTCGTCCAGCACCGGCAGTTCCTCTTCCTCCGAGAACCAGCCGTAGGCCAGGATGAATTCGCAGGGGTCATGGGCGGCAGCCCAATCGTTGACCATTGCAGCGACTTCCTCCGCGGAAAGTCCGGAATGCAGCTTCAGATAACTGCCTTCCATGACCTGCGCGGCAGGCGTGCCGGTCAGTTCGATGAACCCCGGGACGAGGAACCGCCCCTGCAGGTCGATCACCTGCGTATCCGGTCCGATGAGGGGACTGACGTCTTCGTCCGAACCTGCGCGCAGCACCTTGCCGTCCTTGCAGGCGATGGCGGTCGCGTCTTCCGTTTCCGGGTCGAGCGTGTGCAGACAGCCGTTCCTGTAGACCGCGTCCGCGTACGTTTTCTTTTTGAATAAACCGAATGCCATAATGTCCTCCGTTTGCCTAATATGTTATACTTTAAAAAGAGCGATTTCAAGGAGGAAGCCATGGAATACACTTACGATTATTTCAAGAAGAGCGCGGATTACATCCGTTCCGTCATCGGCGGTTTCGAGCCCGAGATCGGGCTGATCCTGGGCACGGGGCTGGGCAAGTTCAGCGCCCGCATCGAGGACCCCATCGAGATCCCGTATAAAGACATCCCGAATTACCTGGTGAGCACGGCTCCGGGCCATTCCGGCAAACTGATCTTCGGCACCGTCGAGGGCCGCAGGGTCATGTGCATGTCCGGCCGGTTCCACACGTACGAAGGATACGATTTCGAACAACTCGTCATCCCTGTGCGGGTCATGAAACTGCTGGGAGTCAAACTCCTGGTCGTGACCAACGCGGCAGGCGCGGTGAATACCGAATACCGCCCCGGCGACGTCATGATCATCAAGGATCATATCAAACTCAACGGGTTCTCACCCATGCGCGGACCCAACGTGTCAGAGTTCGGCGACCGCTTCTTCGATATCAGCGATCTGTACTGCAAGGATCTGCGCGAGATCGCCTGGCGCTGCAGCGAGGACAGCGGCCTGACCATCCACGAAGGCGTGTACTTCTTCTTCCCGGGGCCGCAGTTCGAGACCCCGGCGGAAGTGCGCGCGGCCCGCATCCTGGGCGGCGACGCGGTGGGAATGTCCACGGTCACCGAGACCCTGACGGCCGGCCATTGCGGCATGCCGGTGCTGGGCCTGTCCCTCATGACGAACATGGCGGCCGGCGTGCTGGAGCAGAAACTGTCCGGCGAGGAAGTGGAGGAGACCGCGCAGCGCGTGGCGCCTCTGCTCGAAGCCTATTTCGCGAAAGTCCTGAAGGCGCTGCCTTCTTACAAGTGATATGAGCATCCTGTTTAAGAATTGCAAACTGCTGCTGCGCCAAAGCGCTGACCCGTCCGAAGCCCCGGTCTACGAGGTGATGGACGGTTACCTCGGCGTGGAAGGGAAAACGATCGACTATATCGGTCCGGACCGCCCCGCGAAGCGGTATAACGAAGAAAAGGA
>JAFYYP010000003.1 GCA_017557505.1 Bacillota bacterium
CAAACTGCTGCTGCGCCAAAGCGCTGACCCGTCCGAAGCCCCGGTCTACGAGGTGATGGACGGTTACCTCGGCGTGGAAGGGAAAACGATCGACTATATCGGTCCGGACCGCCCCGCGAAGCGGTATAACGAAGAAAAGGACATGGGAGGCAGCCTTCTGATGCCCGGCCTTGCCAACGCGCACGGCCACGCTGCCATGACGCTGGTGCGCGGCGTCGGAAGCGACCTGAACCTGCAGGACTGGCTGTTCGGCAAGATCGTCCCGATCGAAGACCGCATGACCGCGGAGGACGTCGTCGCGGGCACCGAATACGCCATCCTGGAGATGCTGGCCTGCGGCACGACCGTGTACGCGGACATGTATTCGTTCCCCGTGGAATGCGCCGAAGCCGCCGCGAAAGCGGGCATCAAGGCAAATATCCCCCGGCCGCTCATCTGCTTCGATCCGGAGATGGAGGCGGACGACTGCGACCGCATCCGGGAGACGCCGGCTATGTTCCGCGCGATCGACGGCATGGGGGACGGCAGGGTGCTGGCGGATTTCTGCATGCATTCGGAGTATCTGACCACGGAGAAGACCGTACGCCGCTATGCCGAAATGTGCAAAGAGTTCGGCGCGCGCATGCAGGTGCACCTGTCCGAGACGAAGAAGGAACACGACGAATGCATCGCCCGCCACGGGCTCACCCCCATGGCGTATTTCGAAAAGCTCGGCGTGCTGGACAGTCCGGTGTATGCCGCGCACTGCGTATGGGTCACGGATGAAGATCTCGACATCGCCGCGAGGCACGGCCTGATCATCGCGCACAATCCGACGTCGAACCTGAAGCTGGGCAGCGGTTTCGCGCCTATCCCCGAAGCGATGGCCAAAGGCATCCGCATCGCGCTCGGCACGGACGGCTGCGCGTCCAACAACAACCTGAACCTGTGGGAGGAGATGCATCTGACCGCGATCCTTCACAAGGGCCACACCGGCGATCCCACCATGGTGACGCCCGCCCAGGTCCTCGACATGGCTACGCTGAACGGCTGCATCGCCATGGGCCGCAAGAACAGCGGCGTGCTGGCGGCCGGAAAGGACGCCGACATCATCTGCGTCGATCTGAACGCGCTGCACATGCAGCCCGCGCTCGACATCCCCGCGCTGCTCGTCTACAGCGCGCAGGGCAGCGACGTGAAGATGACCATGGTCGACGGCCGCATCCTCTACGAGAACGGGGAGTATTACACACTGGATAAGGATAGAGTAATTGCAGACTTTAAGAAGAGCTGCAAACGCTTATTGAATATTTGAGGTAATTATGGAAAGACAAGACGAAGGCATGGCCTTCCTGCTGCAGTACGAGAACATCGCCTGGTTCGACAAGGGTAAAGTCCGCATCCTGGACCGCCGCATATATCCCGAGGTGAAGTTCGTCACCTGCGAGAACCATAAAGAAGTCGCGCAGGCCATCACCGACATGGTCACCCAGTCCTGCGGTCCCTACGTGGCCGCTCCCATGGGCATGGCCCTGGCCGCCTGGGAGTGCAGAGACAAGACCGGAGAGGAACAGCTCGCCTATCTGAAAGACGCTGCCGAGACCATCTCGAGCGCCCGTCCCACGACGAAGGCACGCCTGCAGATCGTGTGCCAGCAGTGCGTGGATGCCGCGGAAAAAGCCATCGCGGAAGGCCGCCAGCCCCTGGACGACGTGTTCGAAGAGGCCGTCGAGATCAACAACCGGCGCTACGCCAAGATCGCCAAAGCTGCGTACTATCTCGTGGATATGATGCCTTACCGCGGCAAGGTCATGACCCAATGCTTTGCCGAGACCATCCTCGGCGCCATGCTGCGCGAGATCAGGAAGCGCAACCTGGACATCAGGCTGTTCTGCCCGGAGACCCGCCCGTATTTCCAGGGCGCCAGGCTGACGGCGACTGTCGCCCGCGACATGGGCTTCGACGTGACCCTGATCACCGACAACATGCCCGCCTTCGTCATGAAGAACGAGGGCATCGACCTGTTCACGTCCGCAGCGGACGCGATCTGCGTGGACGGCCACGTGGTCAACAAGGTGGGCACATACCAGATCGCCATCGCGGCGAAATATCACGGCATCCCGTATTTCGTCAGCGGCAAGCCCGAGATCGACCACCCGACGATCCAGTCGGTGCACATCGAGATGCGCGACCCCGACTTCGTGCTGCAGGCCATGGGCGTGCGCACGGCTGCGGAAGGGGTCAAGGGCTATTATCCCAGTTTCGACATTACGCCGCCCCACCTCGTGAGCGGCGTGGCCACGGACAAGGGCATCTATTCGCCCTACGACCTGGCCAGATATTTTGACGGTATGAGCATGGCAGAGATGAAGGAGTTGATGGTTTAAACATGAGACTTTACACGGTAGAAAAAGACGGAAAGCGGTTCGTTGTCGCAGGGTTTGCCGGAAGCGACGGCCTGTGGCCGGTGGAAGAGGCGTTCGGCATCTCCTGCAGAGATATGCTGGAACTCGTTACGAGCCCGTCCAAGCAGCAGAAACTCGCCTGCACGGACTGCAAGCCTGCAGGGAACGCGCCGCTTTCGCTGGCGGACGTAAAACTCTGCGCGCCCATCCCCAATCCCGTGGGCGACGTGATGTGCCTCGGGGTCAACTATTACGCGCACCTCGTGGAATCCAACAAGGCAGGGCACGTGGGACTCGAGCAGAAGGGCCACACGGTCTACTTCTCCAAGCGCGTGAACGAAGCCGTGCCGCACGGCGGGGTCATCCCCAGCCACAGGGACATCTGCGACCGGCTCGACTATGAGGTGGAACTGGGCGTGGTCATCGGCAAGGATGCGAGAAACGTGAAGCGGGAAGACGCGCTGGACTATGTGTTCGGCTATACGATCATCAACGATATCTCCGCGCGCAACATCCAGGAAGAGCACAAGCAGTGGTATTTCGGCAAGAGCCTGGACGGCACATGCCCCATGGGTCCGTGCATCGTCACGAAGGACGAATTCGGCGACCCGTCCGGCCACGCGCTCTGCTCGGTCATCAACGGCGAGCTGCGTCAGAACTCCAATACAGAGTTGATGATGAAGGACGTTCCCGGTCTCATCGAGGAACTGTCCGCGGGCATCACGCTCAAGGCCGGCACCGTGATCGCGACCGGCACGCCCGCAGGCGTCGCCATGGGAATGAATCCGCCGAAATGGCTGCAGCCCGGCGATACGGTAGAGTGTAAGATCGAGGGCATCGGCAGCCTCATCAATACCATCGGAGAATAAGGAGGACAGACATGAAACCCGAACTGAAAAAATATGTGGCAGAAGGGGCCGTAGGGCCTTACAGCAACGCGGTAAAATACGGCAATCTGCTGTTCGTTTCCGGCCAGACCGGCGATGACCCCGCCACGAGCGTGGCGCAGCAGACGAAGGAAGCCATGGACTATCTCAAGGCGATCCTCGAGGACGCGGGCTGCACCATGGACGACATCATCAAGTGCCAGATCTTCATCCGCACGCAGGACGACTTCGCGGAGATGAACGGCGTCTACCGCACGTATTTTGACGAAAAGAAGGGCTTCCCCGCCCGTATCTGCACCTACGGCGCGCAGCTGTACGACGGCCTGGCGGTGGAGATCACCGCAGTCGCGGCAATAGAAGAATAGGTGTTTAGTTTTTGGTCATATCCATGAACAGCAAGGCAAACAACAGAGACAGCATCATCATAAGGACCAGCATCATCGGCATCATCGCCAATGTGTTCCTGGCAGGATTCAAGGCGTTCGTCGGCATGGCGTCGCATTCCGTGGCCATCGTCATGGACGCGGTCAATAACCTGAGCGACGCGCTGTCATCCCTGATCACGATCATCGGCACGAAGCTGGCGGGCAGGGCCCCGGATAAAAAGCATCCGCTGGGTCACGGGCGCACGGAATACCTGAGCGCAGCCGTGATCTCCGTCATCATCCTCTATGCCGGCATCACCGCGCTCATCGAATCGGTCAAAAAGATCCTGCATCCGGAAATGCCGGAGTATACGGCGGTGACCCTGGTTATCGTGGCAGTCGCTGTAGCTGTCAAGATCCTGTTGGGCCTGTATGTGAAACGGACTGGGCAGAAGGTCGATTCCGACGCACTTGTAGCCTCGGGCAGCGACGCGCTGTTCGACGCGGTCATCTCGGCGTCGACGCTCGTGGCTGCGATCATCTTCCTTACGACGGGAAAGAGCCTCGAGAGCTGGCTCGGCGCAGTCATCGCAGCGTTCATCATCAAGTCCGGCATTGAGATGCTGCGCGAGACGTTTTCTTCCATCATCGGCGAACGCATCCCCGCGGAGACTGCCCTGGCCGTCAAGGACGCGATCAATTCGTTCGAGGAAGTGAACGGGTCCTACGACCTGATCATCCATAACTACGGCCCTGAGACGCTGGTTGGATCCGTGCACATCGAAGTGCCCGATACGATCACGGCGCACCGCCTGGACGAGCTCGAGCGGGCCATCATGCGCAAAGTCATGAGGGACACAGGAGTCGTCATGACAGGCATCTCCGTATACGCGAAGAACACGCAGGACAAAAAAGTCATGGAAATGGAAGAGTTTGCGCGCAAAACGGCTTTTGCGCACGAACATGTACTGCAGCTGCACGGTTTCTATGTGGATGAGCCGGAGAAGCGCATCACGTTCGATGTCGTCATCGGTTACGAGGAGAAGGACCGCGAAAAGGTGATCGCGGAGATTCGCTCCGCCATGCAGGCTGCCTACCCGGATTTTGTGTGTTACGTAACACTGGATTATGACATCTCTGATTGATGGGAAAACTCTATAACCGTTGAAAAATCAACAGCCCTGCGGTTTCCGCCGCAGGGCTGCTTTCGTTATGGTCTTTGGGTTTACTGCTTTTTCTCCAGATGCGCCTTGATCGCCTGGAACGTCGCCTCGCTGATGTAGTGTTCGACGCGGCAGGCGTCGTCGACGGCGGTCTGTTCGTCCACGCCGATGCTGCGGAGAGCTTGTGCCAGCACGTTGTGCCTGTCGTAGATGTTTTCGGCGATCGCGCGTCCTTCGTCCGTCAGCGTGATGGCGCCGTCGGCCTGCACGTCGATGTACCCGCGGTCTTTCAGCAGGTGCATGGCGCGGCTGACCGAGGGTTTGGAATAGCCCATCTCTTCGCCCACGTCGATGGCGCGGACCATCTTCAGGCGCCTGCTCAGCACCAGGATGGTCTCTAGGTACATTTCACCGGATTCTTTCATTGCCATTTTCTTGCTCCTCCGCTTCCATTATACAATGGACAGGCCGGGAATCAAAACACTTCTTCGCAGGCCGTCATGGTCTGGTCACGCACGTATTCGTCGTGGTCGATCATGCGGTCTTCGTATTCGAGTTCGCCCGTCTGGTTGTCGTAGGGATCGAAGCGCCAGTGCTTCTTCTCGATGTCGAACATCTGGTGGAACGCGTTGTTCGCGACCATCCTGCCCGGATCGAGGTTGCCGAAGTAGAATTTCCGGGACTCCTCGCTGCCGCTGCGTTCGGAACCTGCGCCGAACGAGCAGTCCGCGAACATCCAGCCGTAAGGCGCGATGTAGAATCTTGCCCAGTCATGCGCGCCGACGTCGAATGGTTCCGCGTCGAGGCCGCTCTGCCACTGCGCCGGGATGCCCGCGATGCGGCACATCGTGATGAACAGCAGGGCGTAGATGCCGCAGTCGCCGGTGTAGTTTTTCGCCATGCTTTCCGGGATGTTCTCGTTGATGATGTAGTCGGGGACGAAGCTGTAGACGACGTGCTTCGTGATCCAGTCGTAGATCGCCCTGGCCTTTTCGAGATTGTCCGGGCAGCCGCAGGTGACTTCCGCTGTCAGACGCTTCAGGTAAGGCGTGAACACGATGTGCGGCGACTGCTCCTCCGTGCAGAACGAGGGCTGCCAGTCGTCCGGGGTCATGTGCTCCGTGTCGTGGTACCACTCGGTATGGACGTAGGAGTATTCCACCCAGAACTCCGTGTTCTCCTTCAGATCGACTTCCCAGCAGATCGTGCGCGCGAGGGAGTTCGGCGGCGCGATCTGTCCGCCTGCCGGGTTCATGCCTAAGATCTTGATCTCGCTCTGCGTGTCGCATTCAGCCGGGATGGGCAGGTGGACCCGTACGAAACCGGGCTTGAAGCACTCATCCTTGATCCGTACGGACGCGCGGATGGTCATGCGCAGGCCCATCTTGCCGTTCTTCTTCATCTGTTTGATGGAGTAGTTGCGGAACGTCTCGTCCGTGCCGGGCATCATGGTCGGCTGATTCCTGCGGCCGGCTCTTCTCGCGATCTCCGGGTCCTTGCACATGGCGCCGAAAAAGCTGTCGATGTAGTAGGGCACGCCGTTGATGTACGCCCAGTGCACGCGGCCGGTGTCGATGCAGGCGTTGAACTCCTCCTCGGTGAAGTCGGGGATCTCCTTATGGATGCGCTCCATGGCCTGCTCGTAGGTATAGATGAAGTTCTGCGGGATGCGGCGCATCATCTCCTTCTGGGCGATGAGGCAGTACTTGAGGGACTGCGGCACGTCATCCCGTTCGAGGTACATGTCGATAAAGCGGTTCGCGCCTTCGAAGTCGCCGAAATCCTTGCGTTTGCGGATCTCCTTGGGAAGCCCGCAGTCGATATAGCGCAGCGTATCGTTGATATTCATGGTTCACCTTCTAAAAAGAGGCCGGGTCCTGCTGACCCGGCCGTTTGCGTATAAAAGACTATTTGCTCAGCGCTTCGTCGATGGCCTTGGCCGCGGTCTTGCCTGCGCCCATGGCCAGGATGACGGTCGCGGCGCCTGTGACGGCGTCACCGCCGGCGTAGACCATATCCTTGGAGGTCTTGCCGGTCTCTTCTTCCGCGACGATGCAGCCCTTCTTGTTGGTCTCCAGCCCTTCGGTCGTGTTCTTGATCAGCGGGTTGGGGGAGGTGCCGATGGCCATGATGACGCAGTCGACGTCCAGCACGAATTCGCTGCCGGGGATCTCGACGGGTCTTCTTCTGCCGGAAGCGTCGGGTTCGCCCAGTTCCATCTTGATGCACTTGATGCCGTTGACGAATCTGTCTTCGCCGCCGAGGATCTCGACAGGGTTGTTCAGGAGCATGAATTCGATGCCTTCTTCCTTGGCGTGTTCGACTTCTTCTCTTCTGGCGGGCAGCTCCGCTTCGGATCTTCTGTAAACGATGTAGACGTGCTTGGCGCCCAGTCTCTTCGCGCAGCGCGCGGCGTCCATCGCGACGTTGCCGCCGCCGACGACTGCTACGGAATTGGAGTGCTTGATGGGCGTGTCGGCGCCTTCTCTGTAGGCCTTCATGAGGTTGATGCGGGTCAGGAACTCGTTGGCGGAGTAGACAGCCTTGAGGTTCTCGCCCGGGATGTTCATGAAGGAGGGCAGGCCTGCGCCGGAACCGATGAACACGGCTTCGAAGCCGAACTCGTCGCTCATGAGTTCGTCGACGGAGACGGTCTTGCCGATGACGGTGTTGGTCTCGACTTTGACGCCGAGAGCCTTCAGGCCGTCGACTTCCTTCTGCACGATGGCCTTCGGAAGACGGAATTCGGGGATGCCGTAAACGAGCACGCCGCCTGCGGTGTGCAGCGCTTCGAAGACGGTGACGTCGTAGCCCTTCTTGGCCAGATCGCCCGCGCAGGTGAGGCCGGAGGGACCGGAACCGATGACGGCGACCTTGTGACCGTTGGAAGCGGGCTTTACCGGCGCTTCCTTGGCGTTCTCGTTATGCCAGTCGGCGACGAATCTTTCCAGACGGCCGATGCCGACCGGTTCGCCCTTGATGCCGCGTACGCAGTATTTTTCACACTGATTTTCCTGCGGGCAGACTCTGCCGCAGACAGCGGGCAGGGAGGAATCCTTGGCGATGATGTCGTAGGCGCCTTCGAAATCTTCTTCCGCGACCTTCTTGATGAAAGCGGGAATCTCGATCTGGACCGGGCAGCCCTGCGTGCAGGGCTTATTCTTGCAGTTCAGGCATCTGGCGGCTTCGTCCAGGGCCATTTCCTTGGTGTAGCCGAGGGCTACTTCCTTAAAGTTCGACGCTCTTTCGATCGGGTCCTGAGAGGGCATCGGATTCTTGGTCAGGGACATATTGGGCATTTACTTCACCTCCATCTTATAGAGGTTGCATGCCGCTTCGCGGGCCTGAGCCTCGAAGGCCTTGTACATGCTGCCTCTGTCAATTGCTTCGTCGAAGTCGACTTTGTAGCCGTCGAAGTCCGGTCCGTCCACGCAGGCGAACTTGGTGACGCCGTCTACCGTCAGTCTGCAGCCACCGCACATGCCGGTGCCGTCGACCATGATCGGGGACATGGAAACGATGCAGGGGATGCCGAAGGGCTGGACGGTCTTCGTGACGAACTTCATCATGATGATCGGTCCGATGGTGATGACTTCATCGAACTGTTCGCCCGCTTCGAGCAGTCTCTTCAGAGGCTCTGTGACCAGTGCCTTTTCGCCGTAGCTGCCGTCGTCGGTGCAGATGATGAAGTTATTGCTTGCCGCGCGGAACTCGTCTTCCAGGATGACCAGATCCTTGTTGCGGAAGCCGAGGATCGCCGTGACGTCAGAACCCTGCTCGTGCAGCGCCTTGACGATGGGGTAGGCGATCGCGTTGCCGACGCCGCCGCCGACGACGCAGACCTTTTTCAGGCCTTCCAGATGGGACGCGACGCCCAGAGGACCTACAAAGTCCTGGATGGATTCGCCCTGCATCTTATGATTCAGTTTTTCCGTGGTCGCGCCGACGACCTGGAAGATGATATCCACCGTACCTGCCTTGCGATCGTAACCCGCGATGGTGAGGGGGATACGTTCGCCGTCTTCATCGACGCGAAGGATGATGAACTGTCCTGCAAGAGCTTTCCGTGCGACCATAGGCGCTTCTATGGACATGAGCGTGACGGTGGGGTTCAGCTCCTGCTTTTTAACGATTCTGTACAATGTTGATTCCTCCTTATCTGTATTGCTGACCGTTGAAATTCGGTGTTTCGCACACTTGTTATTATTTTATCACACTCCGCAGGGCAAAGCAAAACAAATCCTGCCGCGGTAAAATAGAAAATTTTGCCAAAAGGGATTGACAATAAATGGAAATTTGCTAAACTGATGGTAAATTATTTTGCAATTTCCAAAAAGAGGTAATCGACGATGAAATGGAAAAGTATCGCAGGGCTGGTCCTGGTCATCCTGAGCGTAGCCGCCATGTATTTCTGGGAGACAAAGGGCAGAAACAGCCTGCTGCTGATGCCCGTGCTGGCCGCGGCGGGGGATATCGAAGCCGGCACCATAGTAGGAGAAGAAGATTTTACGACGCTGCGAGTACCGCCGGAAACGGTAGCCGACGCGACGCTGACCCCTTCGGAAGCCGTATATCTGTATGGACAGAGAGCCGGCAGGCACATCCGCAGAAACGAACAGATCGCGAAGGAGGATTTCGGCAGCACGGCGGCGCAGGTCCCTGAGGGCAAATCCGTCTATGTGGTGCCGCAGTCCTGGATCTATTCCCGCAGCAGCAGTCTGCGGGCAGGGGATCGGGTGATGATCTATTCCATGCCGGAGAAGAAGCCGATGGGCACGTATACGCTGGCTTTCGTGCGCGACAACGCGGAACAGGAAGTGATCGACACGAACCTTCCGTCCGGCGTGCTGGAAAGGACAGCGCCCAGTTCCATCATCTTCAATCTGGAGATCCTGTGCACCGAACAGGAGTATTTCGACCTGTTCGACGAAGTGCAGCAGACGGGTCCCGGCAGTCTTCTGATCGTTATGGAGGGGAATCTATGGGCAGGATCGTAACGTTTCACGGCATGGATCACAAGGCGGGCGTCAGCCAGACGGCGCTGGGTATCGCGGAGTCTCTGGCGGAGAACTATCCGTACCTGAAGGTCCTGCTGATCCACATGGAGGGCCGCAGCGGACGCGAATATGCGCCGCAGATCCGCGAAAATCTGGAGACTATACGCCCCTATCTGCAGGACAGGGTGCTGGACGGCCGCGAGACCGGCGAGAAGGCACAGTATAAAGGCAATCTGTACATCATCGGGGGCGATGAGAATCCGGGCAGCGCGGAGACGTATCTGCCCGACATGGCGGAATACCTGCTGGCTTCGTTCGCGGAAGTGTTCGACGTCGTGCTCTGCGACAGCGGCAGCGAACTGGAGCACGCTATGGCGCTGGGCGCTCTGTTTTCCGCGGACCGTCTGTATTACGTGCTGACCCAGTCGGAGCTGTGCTTCCGCCGCGCGGAATGGCTGCTGCCGCTGTATGAGAAACTGGGGCTTGCGGAAGGACGGTTCATCCTCAGCCGCTGCGATAAGAATTCGCCGTTCAGCGCATCCTACAGCATCAAAAGGCTGCAGACAGATCCGGATGCATTCAGCAGCGTGCGTCTGTCGCGCAGAGGCGCGGACGCGGAGATCGAAGGGCGGAGCCTTTACAGCTATAAAGAAAGCGGCTACCGCAAGGATATCGATCTGATCGCCGAGGAGATCGTCGCCGCGTTCGGTCTGGTAAAAGGGGGAAAGGAGCGAAAATGGCTCAGGAAAAGTTCAGCTTCAACGAAATACTGAGGTCGCGCGGGGCAGCGAAAGAAGCACCTCCCGCACCTCCTGCGCCAAGGCAGCCGGAACAGCCGTCGTACAGCCGTTTCGAACCTGCGGCAGCGGAAATGCCGCCTGCACAGAAGCCACAGAGCAGCTGGTCGGATTTCATCGATTACCGGGGTCCCAGGACGAGGCGTGAATCCGAACCTGCGATGAGTTTCAACGCGCTGTGCGCCAAAGTAATGGAAGTCTTCTTCCAGGACTGGGAGGACCGTGACAGCTCCCGCTCCGCTCTGGAGATCCAAAAGAGGGCCATCATCGGTTATGAAAAGGAGAAGAGTTTCTTCAAGAACCGCATCGACGATATCGTCCGCAAACTCGGCGCGGAAGACACGCCTTGTCCGCCGTGGTACGAGTCGCTCAACGACGCGATCTACCACGAAAACTGGGGCCTCGCGGGCCTGGCGGAGTGGTTCCGTCCGGAATACGCGTACAGCAGCTCCGCCAAGATCATCGGTGAGAACATGTACTTTCTGGAGGAAGGTCACATGGTGCTGAAGCCTCAGAAGATCAGCAAGGACCGCAAGGACCAGCTCATCAAGGCCTTCCTGCTGCTGAATCCGGAAGAACGCATGGATAAAAGCTACCACGAAACGTATCTGCTCGACGGTACGCGCGTCACGATCTTCACGTCTCCGATGGCGAAGCAGGGGCAGGAAGCCATCATCTTCCGCCGTTACGTCATCCCTTCACTCAGTTTCGAGGAACAGGCGAGGCGCGGTACGATACCGGAAGCCGCGATCCCTTTGTTCCGCACGATGGCGCACATCGGCTTCAACGTCGCGTTCGTCGGGGCGGTGCGCACGGCAAAGACGACGTTCCTCAGCACGTGGCAGACGCAGGAAGATCCGTCGCTGGAAGGGGTCATGGTCGAAACGGACCCCGAGATCCCCATGGACAAGCTGCTGCCCGGCGCGCCGATCCTGCAGCTGATCGCAGACGGAGAAGAGCTGCGGAAGATCTCGAAAAACCTGCTGCGCAGCGACGCGGACTACTTCATCCTGGCGGAGGCCAGAGACGGCATCGCGCTCGATACGGCGGTGCGCATCGCCAGCAAGGGAACGAAGCGCATGAAGATGACGTTCCATACCCGTTCGCCGCGGCTGTTTCCGCTCGAGGCGGCGACCGAGATCGTCAAGAGCACCGGAGGCGACCTTCAGTTGACGATGCAGAAAGCGGCAGGCAGTTTCGATTATATCTTTCATTTTATCCAGCTGTCGGACAAACGCAGAAAAAGGCTGAAAAGCATCAATCAGATGAACGTGGACGAACAGGGGCATATCTCGATCGAACCCATCTGCGAATACGATCCGCTGACGGATTCCTGGTCGTTCACGTACCGCATGGGTCCTTCGCAGGAAGAATACGGCAGGGAGAGCGATCACGTTCTTTTAGAGGAGATGCGTGTGCAGCTCAAGGAACTGGAGGCGGGTTCTCCTTACCGTTCGGAGGGATCCCATGGATAAGACGGGCCTCTGGGTGATCGCAGTCAATCTGCTGATCTACGCAGTGTATTTCACCGGCGTCTTCCTGTTTTCCGAACAGGGCATTGCAGCCGCGATCCGCAGCTTCGCGCTTCGGAAGCGCCTCAAGCCGGAATCCCGCGGTTTCCTGCATGAATTCGCGCCGGCGGAATACCTGAACAAGCTGCTGTTCGCAGCGTTCCAAAAGGAGGTGAACGGCGCCGCGTTCTTCTTCGGCATCGTGATGATCTTCTTCATCTCGTTCGTGCTTGGAATGCGGCTGTTCACATTGCCTACTGCGCTGCTGGCGGCTCTGATGGCAGCTTCTCTGCCTGTCATGGCGCTGGTCGTGCGCATGGAAAACGACAGGACGAAAGGCAGCCAGGAGGGCATCAGCTTCGTTTCGGAGCTGTACCGGCAGTACCGGATCAACAACAAGAATATATACGCGGCGATGGAGGCAACTGCCTCCTCTCCGGCGGATTTTCCGGTCTGTAAGAAGCATCTGTACCGCCTGCTGCTGCATTTGCGCAGCAGCGGCAATCCGGACGAGATCAAGGAATACACGGACCAGTTCTCGTTTGCCATGGGAACTGTGTGGGGTCATATGCTCGCCGTGTGCATCCGCATGGCTGCCCGCAGCGGCACGGACATTTCTGCAGGCCTTGCTGACATCACAGAACAGCTGAAAGCAGCGAACGCGCGGGCAGAGGAACGCCGCAGGATGAACAGCGAATCCATCCGGATGACGCTGTTCCTCATACCGCTGCTGTACGTCGGCACGGTGCTGCTGTCCGTCTTCTATCTGGACGTCGGCCCGGGCGAATACCTGCACAACCAGTTCGGTACGGCGGAGGGCATCCTGTTCTTCCTGTTCATCGTGTTCCTGCTGCTCGTGAATCTTGTGATCCTGCGGGCTGTCAGCAACACGCGCATCGACTATTAGAGGTGACCCATGCATTACGTTAATTTTGCCTTCCTGATCTTGCTGTGGCTCGGCGCGGGCCTCATGACGGGGGCTCCCGCCGGCCGCAGTCTTAAACTGGAAGCACAGAAATACCGCAAGAGGTCGCAGGAACTCGCGCGCAAAAGTACGCCTTACCGCAGGATGCAGAAATTCGCTGCAGGCCGCAGACAGGAAGCGATGCAGAGGGATCTGGCCGAAAGCCTGTCGTACATCAAAAACCTGGTCGTGATCGGAAGGGGGGAGAACATGAGTGCGCAGCTGCTGCTCGAGGAACTGTCCGAACTCAGCAAGGACCTCGGTCCCGTGTTTCTCTCCATGGCCCGCTGCATCCAGCTGTTCGATAAGGAAACGGCGGCCCGGCAGCTGTTCGAGGCGCTGCCTTTCAGCTACGCCAAAGACATCGGAGAATTCCTTGCCGGCTGGGAAGACGTGCCGCCCGCCGACCTGCTGAACACGGTCGAGGTCTACCGCAGTGCGCTGCGCGAAGACCGTCTGACCCGTCAGAAGCGCCGCGACGAGATGATCTCCGACCTGGTATATTTCCCTGTCGTGGTCAACGCGATGGCTGTGCTGATGAACTTCATCTACGTCGCGTACTTTCTGCAGCAGAAGGATGCGCTCAGCATATTGTTCAATTGAGAAAGGAGTAGTGTCATGAAACAACTCATCGTCATGATCGCAACGATTCTGCTCGGCATCGCGATCGCCGTCGTCGTACTGGGATTCTCCGGTACGGCCGAGACGCTGGCGAGCGGCGTAAGCTCAAAGATCACGAGCACGTTCAACGGGTATTACACGCCCGACTAAAGGAGGAAGCATGAAGGAACTGATAATACTGATTGCCTCCATAATGCTGGGACTGTGCCTGTTCAACCTGATCGCAGGAGAGCAGGACTGCAGCATCTATTCCGCGGTTAAAGGAGTGTGGAACACGGAGATCCAGGCCCGCACCCTTCAGGACGGCACATTATGAAGCAGTTTCTCGTACTTGCCGCCATACTGCCGCTGATGCTGGTATTTTTCGTACAGTTTTCGATGGATCAGATCAATTCCAGCCGGATAGGCATTTTGTCCGATATGGTCTACGCAGCCAAGGAAGAGGCGAAGCAGGAAGGCTGCTTTACGCAGCAGATCAGGAGCGAACTGACTGCAAACATCGCCTCCGCGCTGCAGATCGACCCTTCGGACGTTCGGATCGAAGCGACGGATACGGTACGTTACAGGATCATGGACGCCGGCGGTTACGGCGGAAACGATTGGGAGCGGGGCCTGATCTACTACAAGGTCTCCGTTCCGATCGGGGAACTGATGGCCGGACGCAGGCTGTTCGGCATCAGGGAACAGGATAACGTGTATTACTACACGATCGAGAGTTATACGGCCAGCGAGAAACTGCCATGAAGACGTTTCTGACGTTTCTCGGACTGCTGGTCGTCTGCCTCAGCCTGCTGTGTTTTACTTCGGACATGGACCGCTATGCAAAACTGCAGACGCATATGAAGGCCCTTGCTGAGGATTGCGCTGCCGGCAGCGTCCTGTTCACCGATGAGGAAAGCTACTCGCAGGGACTCGTCGTGTTCCGCGAGGCAGATGCGGAGGATTACGTGCGCTTCATGCTTGGAAAAGCACAGGGTGAACCTCTGTATCTGAAAGGGCATTTGACAGCCGAACTGCGGCTGTTCGACGACGAAAAGGGTTATGACGGGCTCATCGCTTACCATGTAAAACAAATGCGTCCCTGCAGCGTCGTGACGCTGTTCTGGGAAGGCCCGGATCTGTTCCGGCTGCCTTTCTTCGGCCTGACGCATGCGAAGCGGACTGCCGTCTACGAGTGGGTCGACTGACCTGCCGGGCCCAAAAGACAACTGAATACCGTTTTACAGAAACAGACAAAGCCTCCTGCCGTTGCGGGGGGCTGTTTCTTTGTTGTATAATTAAACTGTCTTAATGTGTGCTTAAAGGAGGTCTGCTGTGAAAAAACTGCTGTCGATCCTGCTGATCTGCGTGCTGGTGCTGAGCGCCGGCAGTGTTTGCTTTGCGGCGAACGGCACGGAAGCGAAGCAGGCGGCGGACACGCTGTACGGCCTGGGCCTGTTCACAGGTACGGGCACATATAAAAACGGCAACCCCATCTACAGTCTGGACCGTACGCTCACGCGGCAGGAAGCCATCACGATGGTACTCAGTCTGATGGGCAAGACGGAGGAAGCCCGACAGACAGTCTCTACGACGCATTTCACGGACGTGGATACCTGGGCGATCCCTTACGTCGGCTACGCGTTCAGGGCCGGCATCACTGCGGGGGTCAGCACCGATTCGTTCGGCGCGCACCGCGACGTGACCGCGACGGAATACCTGACGTTCCTGCTGCGCTGCCTATCTTATGAACAGGGAAAAGACTTCCGCTGGGACAAGGCGACGGTCAAAACGGACTGGATCGGCATCACGCGCGGCGAATACGCGGACACGGACGTCCTGACCCGAGGCGACGCGGTCGTCGTCTCCGAGCGGGCGCTGCACGCGTTCTGCAAGGGCACGAAGACGACGTTCGCCGAACAGGTGCTGGGAATGAAACTGGACGAGCCGCTGTCCATTCCGCAGAAAGTCGCGGATTCTGACTATGTGTTCCGCATGGCGGACGTGCCGGCGTATTCCGGGGCGCCTTTCGTGGTCCTGAACGCAGGCATTCCGTCTTTCTCTGAGGACGACCTTTCGTATCTTTCGTTCGAACGTTACGGCGATCTGGACAGCAAGGGCCGCTGCACGGCCGCTTTCGCCTGCCTTCACAGCGATCTGATGCCTACCGGCAACCGGCATTCCCTGTGGGAGATCAAGCCGAGCGGCTGGAAATCCACGCGCTACGACGACCTGATCGACGATAAATACCTGTATAACCGCTGCCACCTGATCGCCTATTCGCTGGCCGGAGAGGAGAAGAACGAAAAGAACCTCATCACCGGCACGAACAGTATGAACCAGGACGGCATGCGCGGCTTCGAGACCCGCGTGGCCAATTACCTGAACCATTCGGATAACCACGTGCTGTACCGTTCGACGCCCATTTTCGAGGGGAATAACCTCGTTGCGACCGGTGTGCATCTGGAGGCCATGTCCGTCGAGGACGGCGGGGAAGGGCTGATGCTGAACGCGTTCATCTACAACGTGCAGCCGGGCATCGAGATCGACTACCGCAACGGCAACAGCAAGGCGCTGCCGAACGCGAAGGAGATCATCGAAAACCGCCAGGCTGCGACGGAAGACACCGCGTACGTCGCCAACACGAAGACCGGAAAATTCCATTACACCTGGTGCAGCGCAGCCCAGGCGATGGCGGAGCAGAATAAATACTATTCGAACGACAGAGACGAGCTGATCGAGCTGTTCGAACCCTGCAAGATGTGCAACCCCTGATAAGGAGGATCCATGAGACCCGATATTCAGAAGATCTACGACGAAAAACGCATGAGCGCCGCCGAGGCGGTCCGGATGATCCGTTCCGGTGACCGCGTCTATGCCGGCACAGCTTCCTCGTGGGCGTACGGCCTGCTCGAGGCGCTGTGGGACAGAAGACGCGAGCTGGAAGGAGTCACGATCCTGGGCAGCAACGCGTACCAGGCGTCTCCCATCTTTGACGAGGACGAAGATAACCCGTTCCTGTTCAGCACGTTTTTCGTCGGGGTCAACGACCGCAAGCAGATGAAGCGCCTGTCGTACACCTCCGTGCATCTCTCGCTCGTGGACTACTGGTCCGAGACGGAAGGGCGGCCGGACGTCTGCATGTTCGAGGTCAGCCCGCCCGACGAAGACGGCAATTGCTGCTACGGACCTTCCGGGGTCGCGGCCGGCTACAGGCTGAAGGAGCTGGGCAGGAAGATCATCCTGCAGGTGAACCGCAACACGCCGTACATCCTCGGCGAAAAGAATCTCGTGAACATAGCCGAAGCGGACGCCATCTGCGAGATCGACACCGCTTACGACCGCTTCGATGTCATGGAGCCCGACGATGTGTCCAAGCAGATCGCCTCATACATTCTGGAGGAGATCCCGGACGGCGCCACGTTCCAGCTGGGCTTGGGCAACATATCGACAGCCATCGGCTACGGCCTGCATAAAAAGAACGAGCTCGGCATCCACACCGAGCTGCTGAACCAGCCCATGCTCGAGCTGATGAGGAGCGGCAATGTCACGAACACACGCAAAGGCTACATGGACGGCAAGACCGTGTTCAGTTTCTCGCTGGGCAACCCGGACCTCTACGAGGCGATCGATCACAACGAGCAGTTTTACGTCGTGCCGTTCTGTCTGTCGAACGACCCTCGCATCATCGCGCAGAACAGGAACATGATCTCCATCAACGCTACGATGTCTCTGGACCTGTGGGGCGAGGCGGCGTCCGAGTGTGTCGGCTGGAAGCAGTATTCCGGCGTCGGCGGCCAGCTGGATTTCGTCCGCGGCGCGCAGTGGTCGGAAGGGGGCAAATCATTCATCGCGACGACGTCGAGCTTCGTCAAAAACGGAAAGCGCGTATCGAAGATCGTACCGTGCTTCGGGCCGGGCACGCCCGTGACCACGCCTAGGTCCGACATCCAGTACGTCGCGACCGAGTTCGGCTGCGTCAATCTGAAACCGCTGAACATGGCGGACCGTGCCCGCGCGATGATCTCGATCGCACACCCCGATTTCCGCGAAGAATTGACCGCAGAAGCGAAAAAGGTGGGATTGATCAAATAGCACGGTTCCGCCGCGCTATGGGGCGATTTCAGGCCTTACAGAGCATAATAAAAGAGCAGGACGAAAGCCCTGCTCTTTTTGTGCTGATCGTAAGACAGGAGAACCGTCCCCGTGTCTTATTTTGCGAGGAGCTCGCGGTACTTTGCCTCTTCCTCGGCGTTCGCCATGATGAAGTGGCCTTCTTCGATCTCGATCCATTTCGGCGGATCGTTCTCGTAGCGGTGTACGCTCGGGTCGTAGACTTTGACGACCTTCTTCTTCTCGTTGTCCGGGTCGGGCATCGGGATAGCCGACAGCAGCGCCTGCGTGTACGGGTGCAGCGGGTGCGCGTACAGTTTTTCGGTCTCCGCCAG
>JAFYYP010000024.1 GCA_017557505.1 Bacillota bacterium
AGGCTGGCAGGGGGCTCCTATGTGCTGACTCATTGGAATGTAAACCTTTTCGGGCAGGGTCATCGGGATGATGGCCTGTCCGGCAGTGTTCTTGCAATGGTTCACATGGATCCCATTCAGATGTTTGCCTGAACTCATACTATTTCTCCTTATTTTTCTACAGGTAACTGTCTCCACGCCAAAAAAGCGCGGGATAAACCTGCACTTTATAGAATATAACAATCCGGAGCAAAATACAAGGAAACAATTGACGGAAAAATCGCGGATGAGGCAAAAAAACTCCCGGAAGAAACCTTCCGGGAGTAAAAACTTCTATGAGCCTGCGCTGCTACGCAAACATGTGCAGACCGAGCTCGTTGGACAGGTACTTCAGCGCGGTGATGCCGGCGATGGAGTTGCCGTTCTCGTCCAGGGACGGACCGTAGACGCCGATGCCCATTCTGCCGTCCACGACCGACAGCAGGCCGCCGCCGACGCCGGACTTGGTCGGGATGCCGACTTCCACGGCAAACGTGCCGGAACCGTCGTACATGCCGCAGGTGAACATGATGGCTTTGACGGTCTGCGCGGTGCTCTGCTTCAGCAGGCGCTCGCCGTTCTTCGGGTTGATCCCGTTGTTCGCCAGTACCATAGCGAAGTTCGCCAGGGATTCGGCGGAAACGTTGATGGAGCAGATCTTGGTGTACAGTTCGATGCTGGTGTCCACGTTCGTATGGATGACGTTCTTGCTCTTCAGAAGATACGCGATGGCGCGGTTGCGGTCGCATGTAGCCATCTCGGAATTGTAGACCTGGCGGTTGAGCGTGATCTCCGGATCCAGACAGACGGAGCGGGCGAAGTTCAGCATATCTTCGAACTGCTTGTATTCGATCAGCAGGCTTTCCACCGCGATGGCGCCCGCGTTGATCAGCGGATTATGCGGTTTATCACGGACGTCGAGTTCTACGATAGAGTTGAAAGCAACGCCGGAGGGTTCCATGCCGACGTGCTCGAACACGGTGTCGTAACCACGGACCTCCAGAGCCATGGCCAAAGAGAGCAGCTTGGAAACGGACTGCATCGTAAAGCGGATATTCGAATCGCCCGCTTTGAACAGTTTGCCGTCTTTCGTATGGATGCAAAGACCCACGGCTTCCTGGCGGGCTTTGCCGAGTTCGGGGATATAGGTCGCGACGGCGCCTTTGCCGGTCACTTCCTTGCCTCTCAGATAGGCTGTCTTCAGGACTTCTTCGAGTCGCTGGTCGCTAAACTGGTCACTGTTCATTGTACTTCTCCTAAAAATATTTCGCAGTGATAACTCCTGTCTTTAAATTATATCACAAGAGGCACAAAAAATCCCCGAGAGACTCGGGGATTTTTGTTTTTGAAGTTGAGCGTTCTATGAATTAGAAGCAGCCCTGCTCCATCATAGCTTCTGCGACCTTCTTGAAGCCGGCGATGTTGGCGCCTGCAACGAGGTCATAGCCGAGGCCGTATTCTTCAGCAGCTTCTGCGGAAACTCTGTGGATGGTCTCCATCATCTTGTGCAGCTGATGGTCGACTTCCTCTGCGGACCAGACGAGTCTCTCGCTGTTCTGAGCCATTTCCAGACCGGAAACGCCTACGCCGCCTGCGTTGACCGCCTTGGACGGAGCAACGATGATGCCCGGCTGCTGACGCAGATAGTTCAGTGCGTCATTGGTGGTGGGCATGTTAGCGACTTCGATGTAGTACTTGACGCCGGAAGCAGCGATCTTCTCTGCGGATTCCATCTTGACGTCGTTCTGCATCGCGGCGGGCATGTAGACGTCAACGTCCTTGACGCCCCAGCACTTTTCGCCGGGAACGAACTCTACGCCGAACTTCTCAGCATAGGGCTGGCAGTGCATCGGATCCTTCGCTCTCATCTCGAGGATGTAGTTCAGCTTTTCGTCGGTGACAACGCCATCCGGGTCATGGATGTATCCGTCCGGACCTGCGAAATAGGTGACCTTAGCGCCGAGCTGAGCAGCCTTCTTCATGATGCCCCAGCCTACGTTGCCGTAACCGGAGATAGCGATTCTCTTGCCTTCGATGGTGTCGTTCTCGTGCTTCAGAACTTCCTGCAGATAGTACATTGCGCCGTAACCGGTCGCTTCGGGTCTGATCAGGGAGCCGCCATAGGACAGGCCTTTGCCGGTGAGAACGCCGTTCTCCCAGACGCCCTTCAGTCTTCTGTACTGACCATACAGATAGCCGATCTCTCTGCCGCCTACGCCCATGTCGCCAGCGGGAACGTCGATGTCCGGTCCGATGTATCTGTACAGAGCAGTCATGAAGGCCTGGCAGAAACGCATGACTTCGGCGTCGGACTTGCCGGCGGGATCGAAGTCGGAACCGCCCTTGGCGCCGCCCATGGGCAGGCCGGTCAGGCTGTTCTTAAAGGTCTGTTCGAAGCCCAGGAACTTGATGATTCCTTCATAAACGTTCTTCTGGAAACGCAGGCCGCCCTTGTAGGGACCGATCGCGCCGTTGAACTGGCATCTCCAACCTCTGTTGGTGTGCCAATTGCCGTTGTCATCGCACCATACGACTCTGAATGTGAACATTCTTTCGGGTTCGACCATTCTGCCGAGCAGGTCGACCTTCTCGTATTCGGGATGTGCGTCAACGACCGGCTCGATGGAGGAGAAAACTTCCTCTACGGTCTGAACGAATTCGGGTTCGTTACCGTGCTTGGCCTTGACAGTTTCGAGAACGCTCTGCATATAAGCATTCATAGCAATTTGCCTCCTTTGAATTTTGTTGTACAACAAACGATAAAAGTATCAACATGATCCGCCTCCGGTACCTCGGCGGGCTCATACACCATTATTATACCCCAAAAGGGGCGGGAATGAACGGCGAATTGAAAAAAATTTAACAATGAAAACGAATCGGGACGTTCGTTCAATTCGCCGTAAAATCTGCGCCGCTGCTCGTCAGGATCGAGCCGTCCGAAAGGATAAATACCGCTTCGTATCCTTCCTGTGTTTCGACCAGGGCAAGCCCCTTTTCGCTGCCAAGAAGCAGGCAGGACGTGGATAAGATATCGCACCAGGCCGAATCCTCCCCGATGACAGTTGCGGACAGCAGATCGGTCTCCACCGGGTACCCCGTCGCGGGATCCAGCACGTGATGATACAGCACGCCGTCCTCCTCGAAGCACCTCTCATAGGTGCCGGACGTGACCACGGAGACGATGCCGTCCTCCGTCTCCGGTCTGCACGCTACGACCCCGACGATACCGCGGTCCTGAATGAGGGCGTCGCTGCCCCCTTCCGCAGGATCTTCGATGCCGCAGTTCCAGGCGGAACCGTCCTCCTTTGACCCGATGAACACGATGTTGCCGCCGAAATTCACGATGGCCCGCTCGGCTCCCTTTCCCCGCAGGAAGGCCGCCGTCCGGTCCGCGATGAAGCCCTTCGCTGCCGCGCCGAGATCCAGCTTGAGCAGCGGGTCGGTCTTGGACAGCTCGTAACCGGAGCCTGTGCCCTTGGAGGAACACTTCGTCGCCTCGACAGACGATTCGCCCCAGTTTCCCACATGGGTAAGCGCTTCTGCGATCGCATCCGCATCCGGCACGCGCGGTTCGTCCGCGGAAAAATTCCACAGTTCCGTCAAAGATCCGACCGTCACGTCAAACTTGCCGTCCGTCAGTTCCTGCGCGTAAAGGCAGTCGCACAGCAGCAAAGCGGTCTCGTCGCTGACCGTACACCCTTGTTCCGACGCGTTGAACTTCCCTATATCGCTCGTCGCGACTGTGCGCGACAACAGATTCTCGTACTCCCGCGCATAGGCGAACGCCTCACGGATCGGCGCGTCTTCCACGATGCCGAACACCTGGATCGTGCAGTACGTGTTCAGCAGCCAGTCTTCGCCGAAGCTGTCGTTCGACTCGCCGTGCTGCGGCTGCGTTTGCGGGGTACAGGCGGTCTGTGATATAATCAGCAGCGCAATCAGAAATGCAGTGATGATCTTTTTCAGGGATCTATGGAACATAAACCTTCCTTTTTTAAAAAAGCAGATATCGTTTTGGCTGTCGCCCTTCTCGTGCTCGGTTTCGCCACGCTGGCGTTCCTGCGGAGCAGCCAGAAGGACGGAGCTTTTGCGCGGGTCACAGTAGATGGAGAAGTCTACGGTACGTATTCCCTCGCGGAAGACCGGACCGTGGACGTTGTGACCTCTTACGGCCATAATGTGCTGTGCATCGAAGGCGGCAAGGTGTGGGTGTCCGAAGCGGACTGCCCGAATCACGACTGCGTCGAAAAAGGCGCGATCGCGAAGACGGGCCAGATCATTCTGTGCCTGCCGCACAAGCTGTCCGTTACCGTCGTGAACGAAGGAGAGGAGGCCCCCGATGCGATCTCTTACTGAGGCAAAGGGTTCTGCCCGCATCGCCGCCTGCGGCGTGCTGACCGCTCTCGCGCTCATCTTCTCCTATATAGAATTCCTCGTGCCGCTGCCCATCGCCATCCCCGGCATCAAGCTGGGTCTGGCGAACATCGTCGTGCTTGTCTGTCTGTACGCGCTCGGCGAGAAGTACGCTTTTCTCATCAACGTCACGCGCATCGCGCTGGCTGCCCTGCTGTTCGGCAGCGTGTTCTCCGCGCTGTATGCACTGGCCGGCGGTCTCGTAAGCTTTGCCGTCATGGCGCTGCTCAAGCGCACGAAAAAGTTCTCTGTCTGCGGCGTTTCCATGGCCGGCGGCGTGTTCCACAACATGGCGCAGCTCGCCGTCGCGGGATTCCTCGTCGAGTCCGCGCAGGTCTTCTATTACTTCCCTGTTCTTCTGCTGTCCGGCATGGCGACGGGAATCGGCATCGGCTTCCTGGCGACGCTCATTTTAAGGAGCATTGCAAGGGACAGCCTCAATTAAACAGAACATCGTAGCCCAGTTTCAGCAGCAGCAGCCCGCACACGACCGAAAGCATGACCCGGATGAACGCCGGGTTTTTCTTTATGGCAAGGCCGGAACCGACGTAGTTGCCCGCCATGGAACAGGCGGCCGCGATTAGGGCGATGGTCCAGATCACCTTGCCCGCGAGCACGAAGCTCACCGCGGACGAGAAGTTGCTGGCCCAGTTGAACACCTTCGCCGTGCCGCTGGCGGTGCGCAGGTCGATCTTCAGCAGCGTCGTGAACGCGATGATGGCGAACGTGCCGGTGCCCGGGCCGACCAGGCCGTCATAGAACGCGAGCACAAGGCCGATGACGATGGACACCGCGATCACCTTGTTCCTGGGGACGTCTGCGCTTTCATCCACGCTGCCGAAATCGCGCTTGAAGATCAGAAAGACCGCGACGAACGGCAGCACGAACAGGATGATCTTCTGGAACACCGTCGGGTCCAGCGCAAGCACGACGAGCGATGCGATGCGCGCGCCGGCGAGGGCTGCGATGGCAGACGGAATGGCCGCGGTCCAGTTGACGGACTTGTTCTTAATGTACCGCCCCGCCGCCAGCGTCGTTCCCATGCAGGCGGACGTTTTGCCGCACGCAAAAGCCACTTTCGGGTCGAGACCGGAAAGCAGGAACGCGGGGATGCTGATGACCCCTCCCCCGCCTGCGATCGAATCGATAAAGCCGGCCAAAAAGACGGCCCCGCAGACGAAGATCAGTTTCGGATAGGTGATCAGGCCTAAGAACATGCAGGTTTACAGTTTCAGAATGGAATAGCGGTCAATGAGCTCCATGTTGGGATCGACGCCCAGACCGGGTTTCTGCGACATAGTGATGTAGCCGTCGGAGTCCACGCGGATAGGCTCTGTCAGCATCACGTCGCGCTGCGTGTATTCCCAGGCGGGAGGATCGTAGCAGTACTCGATGAACGGGCAGCAGTCCGTGGAAGCCGCCAGCTGCAGCGACGCCGCCAGACCGTAGCCGTGCGTCCAGGTGTGGGGCGCCAGCAGCTTATTCTCCGCCTCGATCAGCGCGGTCACCTTGCGGGCCACGTGGAAGCCGCCGACGAACGTCGGATCGGTGTTGTAGATGTCGTAGCAGCCGTACTTGATGAAGTCGCGGAACTGGTGCATGTGCGAGTTGATCTCGCCGCCCGCGATGGAGACGGACGTGGATGCGCGCAGCTCCGCCAGGCCTTCGTAGTCGAACTGGTGCAGCGGTTCCTCGAGCCAGATGACCCCCAGATCCTCGAGCTCGTGCGCGAAGCGGATGGCCTTCTTCAGATCCCACTTGGCAACGGTCTTCTTGCCGGTGAAGAACCACGCCTGGTTCGCGTCGACGCCGAACTGGAGCCTGCCGTTCGCCGCGGCGATCACCTTTTCGATCACCTTCAGGTCTTCCCATGGGTCATCGCAGTGGGCGCGCAGCTTCATCATCTTGAAGCCTTCGGAGATGAACCGCTCCATGTCCTCGATGCGCTCTTCCGTGCTCTTGAGCGAACCGGTGCTGGCGTAGGCGAGAACGCGGTCCTTCGCACCTCCCAGCAGCTTGTAGATGGGCAGTCTGCAGTATTTGCCGAGGCAGTCCCAGATCGCGATCTCGACGATCCAGGGCCGGTAAGCGTACTGCGCCGCGTTGATGAGGCCGGTCGAGATCTCCTCGATCTGTGTGATTTCTTTGCCGATGACGAGCGGCTTGATGTGGCTTTCCCAGATGCCGGCCAGCAGCTGGGAAGAGTCGCAGGCTGCGGCATAGCCGTGGATATCGTCGTCGGTGATCACCTCCACCATGGAGATGAACAGCTTCGTTTCGGGGTTGCCCGGGTTCCAGGTCGAAGGATACGGGATCGCGAGAGGGATCTCGGAGAGGTGCAGTTTGATGTCTTTGATCTTCATGGCGAAAGCCTCCTTAATACAAATATTTTATTCTTTTTTATGGGGTGCGCGCAAGGCATATCGTGGTATAATTGAACATAGAGATCAAGCATCATGCTCAAGATAAAAGGAGGTAAGCATCATGTCATTCTTTGATAATCTGAAGGAAACCGCTAAGAACCTGGGCGATAAGGCCGCCGATACCGCCGAGATCGCAAAGATCAAGATGAAGATCAGCTCCGCTGAGAACGACATCAAGAGCGTCTACACCGCCATGGGCAAGAAGCTCTTCGAAGAGCATCCCGAATATCTCGAAAAGTTCTTTACTGAAGAAAAGGGCAAGATCGACGAGCTGAAGGCCACGATCGCAGGCCTGAACGACAAGATCGAAGCCGTCAAGAACACCGTCGGCAAAGTCACCGACGAGGTAAAGGAAGAAGTCAAGGAAGAAGTCGAGGAAGTCAAGGACAAGATCGAAGAAGCCCTGTAGTTTCCTGAAAACACGAACGCCCGGCGCGAAGCCGGGCGTTTTTCTTATGCCTGTATGTGACCCTACCGGATCTGGCCGTCGCCTGTGACGACGTATTTCCAGCTCGTGAGCTCCTCGAGGCCCATGGGTCCGCGGGCGTGGAGTTTCTGCGTGGAGATACCGATCTCCGCGCCGAGTCCGAACTCGAAACCGTCCGTAAACCGCGTGGACACGTTCCAGTACACGGCCGCTGTGTCGACACTGTTCAGGAACAGCTCTGCAGTCTCCGGATTTTCCGTGACGATGCATTCGGAATGCTGCGTACCGTGCTCGTTGATGAAGTCGATGGCTTCCTGCGCGCTGCCTACGACTTTCGACGTCAGGATGAAGTCGTTGAACTCGGTGTCCCAGTCTTCCGGCGCAGCTGCCTTCGCGCGCTCGCCGAGCAGGCTGCACGTCGGTCCGTCGCCGCGGATCTCGACGTTTTTCTCCGCCAGCAGCGGAAGCGCTTCCTTCCAGAACGCGTCTGCGATGCTTTCGTGCAGCACGACGCCTTCGATCGCGTTGCAGGTCGAAGGACGGGACACCTTCGCGTTCCAGGCGATCTTCGCCGCCATGGGAATGTCCGCCTCGCTGTCGACGTACACGTGGCAGATGCCTTCGCCCGTGCGGATGACCGGCACGGATGCCTCCTTCGTGACCGAACGGATCAGCCCTGCCCCGCCTCTGGGGATCAGGATATCGATGTACTCTTCCAGATGCATCAGTTCCTTCGCGGTCTCGCGGCTCGTGTCGTGGATCAGCGACACCGCGTCCGCGGGCAGCCTTGCGCTTTCCAGCGCCTTTCTCATGATGCCTTCGGAGCAGATGTTCGAGCGGATGGTCTCCTTGCCGCCCCTCAAAATGCAGGCGTTTCCTGCCTTTAAGCACAGTACGGCCGCATCGACGGCCACGTTGGGACGCGATTCGAAGATCATGCCGATGACCCCGAGAGGCACCCTTCTCTGCTGTATTTTCATGCCGTTCGGCCGCGTGAATTCCTTCGTGACCACGCCGATGGGATCGGGCAGCGCTGCCGCCTGGCGCACGCCTTCCGCGACGCCCGCAACGCGTTCCGGGGTCAGCAGCAGACGGTCGAGCATGGAACTGTTCATGCCGCCGGCCTTTGCCGCTTCGTAGTCTTCTTTATTGGCAGCCAACCACTCGTCCTGCCGCGCCTCCAGCGCGTCCGCGATCGCCAGAAGAGCCTTGTTCTTCTGCTCCGTCGTGGCCAATGCCATAGCGACAGCAGCTTTCTTCGCTGCAGCGCCTTGTCTTTCCAGATCCGTCATCGCTTTGCCTCCTATGCATGCTTCGCGAGAAAACGCGTGCCGATGGCCTTGCCTTCCGCAATATCGTATAACTCCTGCGGACGCTTGCCGTTCGAGATCACCATGTCGCAGCCCGCGCCAGTCGCAATCAACGCAGCGGACAGCTTCGTCGCCATGCCGCCTGTACCTCTCCACGTGCCTGCGCCGCCGGCCATGGCCAGGATATCGTCCGTGATCTCTTTCACTTCCGGCAGCAGCTTCGCGTCCGGATGGCTTCTCGGATCCGCGTCGTACAGCCCGTCGATATCGCTGAACAGCACGAGCAGGTCCGCTTCGCACAGCTTCGCCACGATGGCTGAAAGCGTATCGTTGTCGCCCAGCACCTTGTGCTGGCCCGTTTCGATCTCCGCAGACGATACCGAGTCGTTTTCGTTGACGACGGGGATGACGCCCATCTCTAAAAGCGCCGAGAACGTCGCTCTTAAGTGAGCCGCCCTGTCTTCGTCCGCCACGTCGGTGTCCGTCAGCAGGATCTGCGCCGTATTCGTATTGTATTCCGCGAACAGCTTGTCGTAGATGTGCATCATACTGCACTGGCCGACCGCAGCCGCAGCTTGCTTGAAGCGCAGTTCCTTCGGCCGCTCGGGCAGACCCAGCTTGGCCGTACCGACCGCAATGGCTCCCGAGCTGACCAGGATCATCTCGTTGCCTTCGCCTTTCAGATCCGCCATGGCCCGCACGAGGCGCTCCATGCTGCGCAGATCCAGGTCGCCGCTCTCGTGGGTCAGCGTGGACGTGCCTACTTTTACGACAATTCTCTGTTTTCCCTGTTCTTTCATAGTCTTGATTTCCTGCCAAAGTTAACGGGTGTTCTTGCCGTAGTTGAACTCGTCCCGTTCCTTGGTCTGTTCGTCGATGGTATAACTGCCGCGCTCCATGGCGATCATGCCGGTCCGCGCCATCTCGATGATGCCGAACGGTTCCAGCATGCCGCGCACCGCGTCGATCTTCGTCTCGTCGCCGATGACCGAGATCGTCAGCGTTTCGTGCGATACGTCGATGACGGAGCCGCGGAAGATGTTCGCGATCTGGATGATCTCGTTTCGCTCTTCGCTCGTGCTCGCGTTCAGCTTGAACAGCGCGAGCTGACGGCGTATCGTGTGCTCTTTGGTCAGCAGTTTGACCGAATGCACCGGCACCATCTTGTTCAGCTGCGCGATCATGCGGTTCGTGTGGTTGTCGTTCGCGATCACTTCGATCGTGATGCGCGTGACCCCGGGATCGAGCACGGTGTCCGCGGCGAACGATTCGATGTTGTAGCCGTTGCGCGTGAACAGACGCGCGATCTGCGACAGCACGCCCGGCTTGTTGTCTACAAGCACGGACAGCGTACGGCGCTCTTCTTTGCCCACTTCGGGGATCCTGTTGTTCATCATTTCCGTACCCTCCCCTTAGTTCAGCATGAATTCCGTGATGTGCGTGCCGCCGTTCACCATCGGACGGACCAGTTCGGACTGGGCAACCGCACAGTCGACGACGTAGCCGCGGCCTTCCTTGGCCTCTTCCATGGCGTCCGCGATGGCTTCCTTCAGTTCTTCCACGTTCGTGACCCGGCGGCCCTTCAGCCCATAAGCTTCTGCCAGTTTCACGAAGTCGGGCCCTCTGTCGAGGATAGTCGAACTGTAACGGCCGTCGTACATCAGTTCCTGCCACTGGCGCACCATGCCGAGACAGCCGTTGTTGAAGATGAACGTGATGATGGGCAGTTTATAGTATTCCTCCGTCGCCAGTTCGTTGCAGTTCATGCGGAACGAGCCGTCGCCGGTGATGTGGATGACGCATTTGTCGGGGTTGCCGACCTTGCCGCCGATGGCAGCACCGAGGCCGAAGCCCATGGAGCCGAAACCGCCGGACGTCAGCAACTGTCCGGGATAGGTAAAGTGGAAATGCTGGATGGCCCACATCTGATGTTCGCCTACGTCCGTCGCGACGATCGTGTCCTCCGGCACCATGGCGCCGATAGTGGACAGGATCTGCTTCGGGGTCATCGCGTTCGGGTTCTCGTCGTATTCGGTCTCCGTCGGGAACGAGAACACGTAATCCTTCCACTGGCTGTGATCGTACTGCGGGATCTTCTCGATCAGCTGTTCGAGCACCATCTTCGCGTCGCCGATGATGTGATGATCCGTCTGGACATTCTTGTCGATCTCGGCGCGGTCCACGTCGATATGCACGATCTTCGCGTCTCTGGCGAACGTCGCCGGCCGCAGCGCCACTCTGTCGGAGAAGCGCGTACCGACCGCGATCAGCAGGTCGCAGCCATCCACAGCGCGGTTCGAAGCCTGTGACCCGTGCATGCCGATCATGCCGGTGGAGAGCGGGTCGTCGCCGGGCATGGAGCCGCCGCCCATCAGCGTGATGGCGACCGGCGCGTCCAGCTTTCTGGCAAAGGCGCGGAACTCTTCGTGCGCCCTGCTGCGCGTGACGCCGCCGCCACAGATCAGCATGGGCTTCTTCGACTCGGCGATCATGTCGACGAGGATGTCGATATCTTCCTTATCCGGTTCGAACAGCCGCAGGCTGGACGTGTGCGCTCTCTTTAAAAGGCCTGCCAGTGCACCTCTGGTGCCGTGCTGTTCGCGGGGCAGATAATCGTATTCGCATTTCTGGCTCGTGACGTCCTTCAGGATATCGATGAGCACGGGACCCGGGCGGCCGGAACGTGCCAGCGCAAAGGCCTCGCGCACAGTATCCGCCAGTTCATCCACGCTGCGGATCATGAACGTGGACTTCGTAATAGGCATCATGATGCCGATGACGTCCGCCTCCTGGAACGCGTCCTTGCCCAGCTGGCTCGCGCTCACGTTGCAGGTGATCGCGACCACCGGGGACGAATCCAGGTGCGCCGTCGCGATGCCTGTCGTCAGGTTCGTCGCGCCCGGTCCGGACGTCGCCAGGCATACGCCCACCTTGCCGGTGGATCTCGCGTAGCCGTCCGCCGCGTGGGCAGCGCCCTGTTCGTGGCTCGTCAGATAGTGCTTGATCTTGTCAGAATACTTGTACAGTTCGTCATAGACATTCAGGTTCGTCCCGCCGGGATACCCGAACACCGTGTCGACGCCTTGCTCCAGCAGACACTCCATGAGGATCTGCGCGCCGGTCATTACCATGGTCAAAACTCCTTAAAAACAAACGGCGGAAGACCTATAAGGCTTTCCGCCCCATATTAAATTTCATTGTACGCTTTAACGGGTAGAAGTGTCAAGCGATTGCAGAGAAAAGCAGGACAAGGTATAATAGGAAAGACAGAGAAGGAGACACACGCATGAAGAAAAAGACCAAGATCATTCTGACTTCCGTCGCGGCGACTTCCGTCTGCTCCGGCATCCTGGCCGGACTGTACGCAACGTACCGCATGGCCTTTCATTCCCCGAAGGGCAATCAGAACGACGATTTCGAATACCGGTTCACCGACCAGACGAGGCCGATGTCCTATAAGATCTTCCGCATCATCGGCGAGATGCACGCCAAAGAATACGAGCGGGTAAGCATCACGTCCTTCGACGGACTGAAGCTCGCCGGCCGTTATTATGAAGTAAAGCCGGGCGCACCTCTTTGCATCTGCGTTCACGGCTACCGCGGCACGCCTGCCAGAGATTTCTGCGGCGGCGCCCCGATGCTGATGGAGATGGGCTACAACGTGCTGGCCATCGAACAGCGCGGCACGGGCGAAAGCGAGGGCCACACCATCACGTTCGGCGTGCGCGAGAGCAAGGACGTCAAGGGCTGGGTGGACTATGCAGTCCGCCGTTTCGGCAGCGATATCAAGATCTGCCTCATCGGCATCTCCATGGGCGGTACGTCCGTGCTGATGGCTGCGGCGGAAGACCTGCCGGATAACGTAAAAGGCATCTCGGCAGACTGCCCGTTCGATTCCCCCATCGCCATCATCAAGAACGTCGGTGCCAAGAATCTGCACATTCCGGGCTTTATCGCCGGTGCCGGCGCAAGGCTTTCCGCCCTGCTGTTCGGCCACTTCCGCCTCGGCAAGATGACCGCAGCCGACGGCGCAGCAGCATCGAAAGTGCCCATCCTGCTGATCCACGGCGAAGAAGACCGTTTCGTACCCGAGTACATGAGCCGCCGCATCGCGGAGGCGAATCCCGAAATGGTGACCCGGGTCACGTTCCCCGGCGCAGGCCACGGCATCAGCTACCTTGTGGACGAGGAACGCTACAAGAAGATCACGGGAGATTTCCTGCAGAAGATCTTCGCATAAGCACACAAAAAGACTGCAGGTCCGCCCTGCAGTCTTTTTTTTGCCTCTAATACTTTCCGATCGGGGGCTGCGCGTATTCCGGCAGCGGACAGACGTATTTCCCGCCGTTCTTGCGCAGCAGTTCCGCCTTTGCCTGCTCGATCAGCTTCGGCTGATCCATCGTACGCACCGTCGCCAGCGCCAGCGCCTTGGCGGCCACCAGCATGCCCTTGTCGCCGATGGAACTGTTGGAAAACGCCACGTTCTGCCAGCTGTGACCCACGTTGCCTACGCAGGCCGTCGCCACGTGGATATTGACTGTAGGCGTTGCGTAACCCACGTCGCCTACGTCCGTCGAACCGGACTGATAACCGGTCTCCTTCGGATCGAAGGGATGGATCTCGGAATCCAGCGGCCTGGCCAGGATCTCCTGCACGCGTTCATAGCCGTAGATCTCTTCGACTGTCTCCGCGATCGTCTTCTGGATCGGTTTCGGATACGTCCGGATGAAATCCGCCGCCAGCTTGTACTCTTCTGCCGTCCACTGGGGAGCACCGACTTCCTGCAGGCACTCGTCCGCCAGGGCAGCCAGCGTCTTGTTCGGCACGTAATCCGAGAATGCCATGGTCACTTCGTATTCCATCCGCGTTTCCGTCATCAGCGCGGCGCCTTTCGCGATGTTCACGACCCGGGCAAACAGTTCCTTCACCTGCGCCACCTTCGGCGCGCGCACCTCGTATTTAATGACCGCGTGAGCCGGCACCACGTTGGGCTGGGACCCGCCCGCATCCGAATAGGCGTAGTGCACGCGGGCCTGGTCGATCATGTGCTCCCGCAGGTAGTTGACTCCCACGTTCATCAGTTCCGCTGCGTCCAGTGCGCTTCTGCCCAGTTCCGGCGCGCCGCCCGCATGGGAGGCGATGCCGTCGAACGTGAAATTGGCGCCCATGATGGCGACAGATCCCTTGGAGGGTACTTCGTTCAGAAAAGCAGGATGCCACGAATAGGCAAAGTCCACGTTGTCGAAATATCCGGCCCGCGCGATAAACTGCTTGGAACCGGCCCCTTCTTCCGCCGGGCAGCCGAAATAGATGATCGTTCCGTCCTTGCCGGTCTTCTGCAGATATTCTTTCACCGCGATCGCTGCAGCTGCGCCGCCTGCCCCCAGCAGGTTGTGGCCGCACCCATGACCCGGCGCGCCTGCGCACATGGGTTTTCTTTCCGTGGTCCCGGCTGTCTGGCTGAGCTCTGCCAGCGCGTCGTACTCGCCGAGGATCGCTGCCACAGGTTTACCTGCCCCGCTCATGAACGTCGCCGTAAAAGCGGTCGGGATATCCCCAATGCCCGTTTCGATCGCAAACCCTTCGCTGGCCAGCGCCTGCTGCAGAGCGGCGGCAGATCTCTCTTCTTCGTAAGCCAGTTCCGCATAGCCCCAGATCTCCCGGGCAAGCGTTTTGATGCGGTCCGCCTTGGCGTCGATCACCTGCGATAAAAAATCCAACTCGTTCATATCTGAATACTCCACTTACAACACTTTGCTCAGGAATTCCATGGCGCGGGGGCTCGCAGGGCTGGAGAAGAAGCTCTCGGGATCTCCTTCTTCCTGGATGATGCCCTCGTCGATAAACAAGATGCGGTCGGACACCTCCCGCGCGAAGCCCATCTCATGGGTAACGTTCAGGATGGTCATACCGCTCCTGGCCAGGTCCGCGATGACGTTCAGCACTTCCTTGACCATTTCCGGATCCAGGGCGCTGGTCGGTTCATCGAACAGCATCACTTCCGGTTCCATGGCCAGCGCGCGCACGATAGCGAGACGCTGCTTCTGGCCGCCGGAAAGCTGGCGCGGATACACGTCGCGCTTATCGAGCAATCCGACGCGGATCAGCAGCTCTTCCGCCTTCTTTTCCGCTTCTTTCTGCGGGATCTTTTTCTCGAGGACAGGCGTGAGCGTGATATTCTGCAGCACGGTCAGATGCGGGAACACGTTGAAGTTCTGGAATACCATGCCGATCTTCTGGCGATACAGCGAGATCCGCTTGCCCGCCTTCATGATATCTTCGCCTTTGAAAAAGATCTGTCCGCCTGTCGGTTCTTCGAGACGGTTCAGGCAGCGCAGGAACGTGCTTTTGCCGCTGCCGGAAGGACCGATGATCGATACGACCTCGCCCGGCGCGACGTCCGTGGAGATGCCTTTCAGTACGTGAACGTCCCCGAAACTCTTGTACAGGTCCTTGACGGAGATGATAGGTTCAATCACTGGCCTTCAACCTCCCCTCGATGTGCCTGCCCGCGAAGGACAGGACGGTCGTCACGACGAGGTAGATCATGCCGGAGATGATCACCGGCTGGAGCGCAAGGAACGTCGACGCCTGCACGGTCTTGTAAGCCGTCGTGAGTTCGCGCACGAAGAAAACGGACGCCAGAGATGTCTCCTTGATGCAGGAGATGAACTGACTGACCAGGGCCGGCAGGATGTTCTTGATCGCCTGCGGCATGATGATCTTCTGCATCAGGTGGATCTCGGTAAGGCCGATGCTGCGGCCGGCTTCCCACTGGCCCGGATCGACTGCCGCGATACCTGCGCGCACGATCTCCGCGATATAAGCGGAAGCGTTGATGATGAGCGCCACGACGATGCAAGCAAGATCCGACATCCCGAACGGCATGATCTTCGGCAGCAGGATCCAGAAGAAATACAGCTGCAGCAGGATGGGCGTGCCGCGGAGGATCTGGATATACATTGCCGCGACGGCGCTGAGCGGTTTGAATCTGCTCATGCGCAGGAACGCCACCAGGAGTCCCAGCACGGTGCCGCAGACCAAGGTGACGCTCGCCAGCCACATGGTGCCCCAAAGCCCCTTCAGGAACACCATATAATATTTTGTTAAGATTTTGATGATCTTATCCATGATCGCGAATCGGATTCTCCTTAGTCGACGCCGAGTTTACGCGCATAGTCGGAATACTCTTCGTACCATTTGTCGATGGTGCCTTCTGCGCGCAGCTCGTCGATGCACTGATTGATGAATTCGGTGAGTTCGTCCTCGCCTTTGGGAATGCCAACGCGGGTGCCCTGCGTGCTCTCGTCGACCGTAAAGCGGAACGGCGCGATGGCCAGACCGCCGTTGGCGTCCGCATAGAGCTGACCGTTGCTGACGTCGCAGGCGCAGGCGTCCGCCTTACCTTCGGAGACCATCAGGAAGCCGTCCGTCATGGAGAGGACCAGCTTGAATTCCTTATACTTGGGGATCTGGTCGTTTACGAAACCCTCCTGCACGCTGCCGCTCTGTGTGACGAGCACCATGTCTGCGGTATCTTCTGCCTTCTGGATGCTGTCCTTGTCCTCTTCGCGCACCAGGAAGCCGTAAGAAGCGACTTCGTCGCTGAACCGGTAGCCCTTGGACAGGTTCATGTTTTCCGCGCGTTCAGGAGAATAAGCCAGGGCCGATGCGGCAAAATCGTACTTGCCTTCCGTGATGCTTGCCAGCACGGCGGTGAACTCCAGAGGAACGATCTTCAGTTCCACACCCAGCCTTTCGGCGATATACTTGCCCAGTTCGATGTCCAGACCCTGATACTGTTCGTCGCCGTCCTTGGAGGAGTCGATGAACTCGTACGGCGCGAAATAGGGTTCCGTCGCCATTTCAATATAGCCTCTGGCCTTGATGGCTTCCAGTCTGTTGGCGGGTTCGCTCTCACCGCCTCCGCCGCCGGACGAGCAGGCTGCCAGAGAGAATACCAATACCATTGCCAGGATGATCGCAGTTAATCTTTTCATGTTGTTCACACTATGCCTTTCTTTTCCTTCTATCAGCCCTGCACCGGAGCAGAGCCCGTTTCGTGATGTTGCTATTGTAGCACTGCCGCTTTAGCGTGTCAACACTACAGTACGCTAAATCAATAAAGTCACGATGTCATAATAAAGGCTGCAGTTTTCCCCTGCAGCCTTCTGTTTCAGCATTCCCACTGATACGTCTTCAGATCAACGTGGCCGTCTTCTTTCAGAAAGACGCCTTCCATGGCGAGCAGCCTCACCTGATCCGTCCAGCCCGGTACCAGCCGCCCGTTATGGCTCACGACCCGGTGACACGGGTAACGGCCGTAGAACTCCGCGTTGCTCAGCACTTTGCCGACCAGCCGCGAATTCTTCTCGCGCCCGATCAGGCGGGCGATCTGCCCGTATGTCGCGACACACCCCTCCGGGATCTCCTCGACCACGGACAGGATCTCGTATGCCAGGTCTTCCGTCAGTTTTGCCATCGCTATTGCTCCAGGATGGCCAGATACACGTCGCTGATGGTCTCGATCAGGCGATCGTCGAAATCGAAGCCGGCGGTATGCAGCGAGGGTCCCTCGCCTGCCGCGACGACGAATTCCGCGCCGGGGCAGTCCTTCAGGAACCAGCCAAAGTCCTCCGAACCGCGCGTGATCTCAGGTGCCAGCATCGCCGGCAAGCCCAGAGATTCTGCCGCCGCCAGCACCTTTTTCGCCTGTTCCGGCGTATTCGTCGTGTCGGGGAAGATGTCCTCGTAGGAAAAATCGACAGCCAGGCCGTCTTCGGCGGCCCTTTTCTGAGCAAACGCGATGATCTCGTCGCGGATCCGGTACATGTCTTTGTCCTGCTCCGCGCGAAGCGTAACGCCGATGCGGCCTTTCGATGCCGCGATGCCGAACGCGTGCTCGCCGACAGCGATCTCGCAGATCGTCGCCATCACGAGTTTTTCGAAGCGGCTCTGGTCAGCGATCTCCATGATCTTCTTTGCAGTATCGCAGATGGCCAGGGAAGGATTCTTGCCATGCTCCGGCTGGCTGGCGTGGGTCGGCGCACCGGTCATATCGATGTTCATGCCCATGGAGGCGCAGTTCGTACCCTCCAGGCGGGTCGCAACCGTGCCGTACGGCATACCCTTAAAATTATGGCAGGAGTAGATCTCCCTGATGCCGGTCTCTTTGATAAAGTCGCCGCACTCGCAGGCGCCCTGCCCCGTCTCTTCCGCGTGCTGGAACACGAGGTAGACGTCGCGGGCGATCTTTTCTTCCTCCAGGCGCATGGCAAACGCGCACAGCGTCGCCACATGGCCGTCGTGACCGCACTTATGGCCGCAGCCGGGGACCTGGCTCTTCCAAGGCGCATCGATCTCGTCCTCCATGGGGAGCGCATCGAAATCAGCACGGAATCCGATGGGATAAGGATCGTTTCCGCCTGCGCCTAAATAGCAGGCGTAGAACCATTTGCCCTTGTCGACGAGCTTCAGACCCGTGTTCTCTTTCAGGAAATCCATCAGGCGCTGCTTCGTCCAGACTTCCTGATAGGAAAGTTCCGGATGCATGTGAAGTTCGTGGCGCAGTGCCACAGCCTTCTTTAAAATCTCAGGATTCATGTTTATTCCTTCTTCTCGATCTCGATCTTCACCTCACCGGCGGTATTGCCGACCGCGGTGACCCGGATCACGTAATCGCCTTTCGGCACATCGAACTGTGCGGAATCATCCCCGCTGATCGTTACGCTGACGGCAACGTCTCCCTGGATCACGTCCGCGGGCTGGTCCGTATGCGCGAAGACCGTGACCTCCACGAATTCGATCAGCAGCTGGCCCTTGTCCAGGGAAGCTTCTACGACCGCCATGCGGTTCTTGCCGACAGACGTATATTCGAGTTCTATAAAATCGCCATCCTGCGCGTCGTTCGCCTTGACTTTCGATTTCTGACCTGTGGTCGTCGCCGAGAACACGGCGCCGCCGCAGGCGGTCAACAAAGCGAGCACAGCGATCAGGCAGACCGCAATGATAAAGCGTTTCATAATTCCTCCATCCGGCCTACAGCTTCGAGAAATCGCTCGCGGGGTGCTTGCACAGCGGGCAGACGAAGTCTTCGGGCAGTTCCTCGCCCTCGTAGACGTAGCCGCAGATGTCGCAGACCCAGCCCTTCTTCTCTTCCTGCGGTCTGGGCTTGACGTTCTTCTGATAGTAGGCGTACGTCATGGTCTCGCCGTTGTTCAGCACGACGGATTCGGTGATGTCGCACAGGAACATCCAGTGGGACCCGAGATCGACCGTATCAAACACCTTCAGGGAGATGTAGGAGTTCGCATACTTCGTCAGGAACGCGACGCCGTTGCTTGCGATGTCGTAGTGCTCGTAGCCCGCGAACTTGTCCACGTTGCGGCCGGACTGGAAGCCGAAGTGCTGGAATTCCTGGAACGGGCACTGCTCGGTGAGCGTGCAGACGTTCATCACGCCGGTCTTCAGGACCATCTCCGTCGTGTAGTTCGCCTTGTTCAGGTTGACCGCGATGCGGCTCGGGTTATTTGCGACCTGGGAGACCGTGTTCGCGATCTGGCCATTCTGCTTGCCGCCGTCTGCCGCGGTCACGACGTACAGGCCGTAACCGATCTTGTACAGAGCGGTCGGGTCAATCTTCTTCTCTTCTTCGACGACGACCTTCTGATAGCCTTCCGCCAGTTCGTCGGCCAGCGCCATCAGCTGCGCAGTGCTCTCTTCGTTGAGCGCGGACAGGATCGTGACGTTGTTCTTCGTGAACGTAATGTCCTTCAGGCCCTCAAGCTTGCCCTTCATCACCTTCATGGCCGTGGGCGCCCACGACCCGTTCTCAATGAAGCCGATCGTGCGCTTCTGATAGCCTCTTTCGACCAGCATGCTGATAAACTCGCGCATGTAGGGGAAGATCTCCGCATTGTACGTGGTCGTGGCGAGCACGAGCTTGTCGTAGCGGAACGCGTCCTCGACGCATTCGTACATGTCGTCTCTGGCGAGGTCCGCGATCGCGACCTTGGGCACGCCTCTCTTTTCGAGCTCTTCGGCGAGCATCTCGGCAGCGATCTTCGTGTGACCGTACACGGACGTGTACATGATGGCGACGCCGTCGGATTCGGGCAGGTAGCTGCTCCAGGTGTCGTACAGGGTGAGATATTCGGTGAGGTCGCCATCGAGCACAGGACCGTGCAGCGGCACGATGATCTGGATGTCCAGGGCCGCAGCCTTCTTCAGGACAGCCTGCACCTGCGCGCCGTACTTGCCGACGATGCCGAAATAATAGCGGCGGGCTTCGCAGGCCCAGCCTTCCGGATCTTCCACGTCGTTGGCGCCGAACTTGCCGAAGCCGTCCGCGGAGAACAGGACCTTATCGTAAGCGTCGTAGGTCATCATGACTTCCGGCCAGTGCACCATGGGCGCGAAGATAAAGTTCAGTTCGTGCTTGCCGAGGCTGAGCTTGTCGCCGTTCTTGACCTCAAGTTTGTTCTTGATTTCCATATTCGGGAAGAACTGGCCGATCATCTTGAAGGTCTTGGCGTTGCCGACGACCGTGGTGTTCGGATATTCCTTCAGGAACGCCTCGATAGACGCGGAGTGGTCGGGCTCCATATGCTGGACGATCAGGTAATCCGGCGCGGCACACTTGATGTTCGCGGCTACGTTCGTGAGCCATTCTTCCGTCTTATTCTGGTCCATGGTGTCCATGACCGCGACCTTCTCGTCGCGGATGACGTAGGAGTTGTACGCCATGCCCAGGGGCACGTCGAAGTGACCTTCGAACAGGTCGATGTCGTGGTCGTTGCATCCGACGTAGGTGATGCTTTCTGTGATCTGCTTATTCATAATGATCCCCTCTTTAAAGAACTACGGGTGATAACTTGCTCTAACTTATTAATTATACCATAGTACGATACCTTTCGGCTTGAAATGTGCGCAAGAAAAAAGACTTGGCGGTCTGTCCTGAAACCGCCAAGTCGATCCTTATTTCCTATTTTTTTCGAAAAACGCCGTTTTCCGTCACGATGCAGGGAACGGGCACGTCCCAGTCCTCCGCGGGGATCTGTTCCGCGCGCTGACATTCGTAAGCTACGAGCATCACGTCTGCTTTCACACATTTCGGCAGGAATCGGTCGTAGTAGCCGCCACCCATACCGAGACGCATAAATGTCTCATCGAATGAACTGCAGGGGCTGACCACCAGGTCGATGTCCTCCGGAGCGACCACGCGGCCCTGTTCCGGCACCGGTTCGGGGATGCCGAACGCGCCTTTCTTCCAGGCCGGGCTGTCCGTATCGCAGCTTTGCGGCGCGATGGCCAGCATGCCGCGGTCTTCGATGCATAACGGATAGACGAAAGTCTTGCGTTCTGCCTCGGGCAGCGCTTCGTTCGCCTCTTCCAGCGCTTTCAGCTGCACCTCGCCCTTTACGAACTTGTAGATCATGACGACCTTCGCCTTTGCATATTCGGGCGTCTGCAGGATGTTCGTGCAGATCGCGCGGGACTTTTCTGCGCGTTCTTCCGGGGTCAGCGCTTCGCGCGCCTTGATTTTCTCTTTTCGCAGCGCCTTGCGCAGCGCTGCCTTATCTGGCATCGGCATGGGTCACTCCTTGCGGTTCTGCAGATCGCGCAACAGCGGGAAGAATACGCCGCCGACCGCGTTGCCCAGCGTGATCACGAGCAGGCGCACGATCGCCTGTCCGCTCCAGGCGCCTGCCATCCAGAAATAGAACATGTCCGCGACGCAGTGCTCCGTGCCGCAGAGGATGAACACCATGACGCCGAAGATCAGCGCCAGGTACTTGCCGAATTCGTGCGGGATGTTCTTGTATCCTTCGACGCCGATGTAGATGAAAATGTTGCACAGGATGCCGAGGAAAAACAGGCTGGCAAAGCCGTCGCCCAGTTTCGTCTGGCACAGGCCCATCGCTTTTTCGGACACGGCGGGCGCTACGCGGGTCAGCCAGGCGCAGCCAGCGGTCAGGCCGGTGCCGACCAGGTTGCCCAGCCAGATGACGGGCAGGCCGATCTTGTAGGCCGTATCGTTCTGGAACGTGTAACAGACCTTGCCGGTGAACAGATTGAGCCCCATCGTGCACACGGTGAACAGGCCGATCGTGAACAGCAGCGAGCCGATCACCTTGTTGTCCACCGACAGGAACACCAGGCCGCCCAGACCGATGGAAACGCCAGCCAGGATCGCGCCGATAAACGTCTTGAAGTAGTTCATTTACAGCGTCCTTTCCGCGGCTTCGATCACGTGCTTGCACAGGACCGCCGTCGTGACCGAGCCAACGCCGCCGGGAACAGGGGTGATGGCGGATACGACGGGTTCCGCTTCTTCGAACTTCACGTCGCCGCACAGCTTGCCTTTTTCTTCGTTCCAGCCGATGCCGACGTCGATGACCGTCTGACCCTCAGACACGTACTCCGCGCCGACGCTCTCCATCTGACCGGACGCTGCGATGACGATATCCGCTTCCTTCGTGATGGAGGGCACGTCGACCGTGCGCGTATGGCAGATCGTGACCGTCGCGTTCGCGTGCATGAGCATCATAGCCACGGGGCGGCCGATGACGAGGCTGCGGCCGATGACGGCGGCCTTCTTGCCTTTCGGGTCGATGCCGTAGAATTTCAGGATCTCCATGGCTGCCTGCGCCGTGCAGGGCGGGAAGCCGACCTTCGCGTTCGCGAACACGCCCGCGAGGGACCCGTCCGTGCATCCGTCCACATCCTTTTCCGGCGCCAGCATCTGGCGGGCCTTCTCACCGTCCAGCTGCTTGGGCAGCGGACGGAACATCAGGATGCCATGTACGGTCTCATCCTTATTGAGTTCATCCAGCGCCTGGAAGAAAGCCTCGCTGTCCACATCGGCGGGCAGCACGACGTTCTTAACTGCAACGCCCGTCTGTTCGGCGCGTTTCATGGCGCCTCTTTCATAGCTCAGGTCGTCGTCTCTTTCGCCCACGCGGAAGATCGCCAGCGTCGGCGTGACGCCCTTCTCCTGCAGCGCTTCGCTTCTTGCTTTCAGTTCTTCGCTGATGGCTTTCGCCACCGGCATGCCTTTCAGTACTTCTGCCATTGCCTGCCTCCTATGCTTCCAGCCGGTCGAACACTTCGTCTGCTACAGCAACCGCCTTGGGGATGTAATCTCCCAGTAGCTGCTGCGCTTCGCGCGCCATCTTGTCCGCTTCGGCGTCTTCCTTCAGGGTGCGGGTGTTTACGAACACGTTCAGCGCCGCGCATTCCAGCGCCGCTTCCGCCGCGATCGCCGCGCAGCCCACGTCTGAGATCATCAGCTTGCTGCACTTCTGGAGGATGCGCTCGATCAGGTCGATGGACAGCGCAATGTAGCGCATCATTTCGAGCGGCGCCTTCGCCGCGGTGATCGTGACATTCCGCATCGTTTCGGCATAATCGGGGTCATCCTTGGGCATGGAATAAGCCTTGGAAAGAGGTTCGAACGCGGCCGCGTCCTTGTCGATCAGCTGCAGCAGTCTCTTGCAGTACAGCTCCGCGTCGGTGAGCATCTGCTCGTATTCAGGCTCGAATTCCAAAAACTTCTTCTTGCCGCGGGTGAGGTTGACCGCCATGGCGCCAAGGGAGACACCCAACGCGCCGATGTATGCAGCAGCTCCGCCCCCGCCTGGAACGGGAGCCTTGGAGAACAGCTCTTTACTGAAATCTTCGCAGGTGAGTTTGACTAAAGAATCCATGATGTACTCCTTTAAAAAGGCGCGGGTGCCCTGCGACAGGACCCGCGCTATTAATTTTTAGAACAGTCCGGAGATGACGCCGTTTTCGTCCACGTCGATCTTCTCGGCAGCGGGCACCTTCGGCAGGCCGGGCATGGTCATGATCTCGCCGGTCAGCGCGACGATGAAACCAGCGCCTGCGGAGATCTTCAGGTTGCGCACTGTGACGGTGAAGCCCTTCGGGGCGCCCAACTTGGCCGGGTCATCGGAGAAGGAGTATTGCGTCTTCGCCATGCAGATCGGGCAGCCCGCGAAGCCCAGTTCGGTCAGCTGCTTGGCCTGCTTCTTGGCGTTTTCGGTCAGCATCACGCCGTCCGCATGATAGATGCGTTTGCAGATCGCCTCGAGTTTCTCCTCGATCGTGCCGTCGAGCTCGTAGGAGAAGGAGAAATCGTTGGGCAGTTCGCAGAGTCTGACGACTTCCTGCGCCAGCGCTACGCCGCCTTCGCCGCCCTTTGCCCAGACTTCGGACAGAGCTACGTTGACGCCCAGTTCCTTGCACTTCGCCTCGACCATGTCGAGTTCGGCCTTCGTGTCGGTCGGGAACGCGTTGATCGCGACGACGCAGGGCAGCTTGTAGACTTTCGTAATGTTCTCCACGTGCTGCAGCAGGTTGGGCAGACCCTTTTCGAGGGCTTCCAGGTTCTCGTTGTTCAGTTCGGCCTTGGGCACGCCGCCGTGATACTTCAGCGCGCGTACGGTGGCGACGATGACGACCGCGGAGGGCTTCAGACCCGCCATGCGGCACTTGATATCCAGGAACTTCTCGGCGCCGAGGTCCGCGGCAAAACCGGCCTCTGTCACGACGTAATCGCCCAGTTTCAGGGCCATTCTGGTCGCGGTGATGGAGTTGCAGCCGTGCGCGATGTTTGCGAACGGTCCGCCGTGGATGAAGGCCGGAGTGCCTTCGAGCGTCTGCACGAGGTTGGGCTTGAGGGCGTCTTTGAGCAATGCTGCCATGGCGCCTTCCGCCTTCAGGTCGTGCGCGGTGACCGGTTCGTTCTTATACGTATAGCCGACGATGATGCGGCCGAGTCTCGCCTTCAGATCCGTGATGTCGGACGCCAGGCACAGCACTGCCATGACTTCGGAAGCCACGGTGATATCGAATCCGTCTTCTCTGGGTGTTCCGTTGGCTCTGCCGCCGAGGCCGCCGACGATGTTTCTAAGCTGTCTGTCGTTCATGTCGACTGCGCGTCTCCACGTGATCCGTCTCGGATCGATGCCCAGCACGTTGCCCTGCTGGATGTGGTTGTCGAGCATGGCTGCCAGCAGGTTGTTGGCTGCGCCGATCGCGTGGAAGTCGCCGGTGAAGTGCAGGTTGATGTCCTCCATGGGCACGACCTGCGCATAGCCGCCGCCTGCTGCGCCGCCCTTGACGCCGAACACGGGTCCCAGGGAAGGCTCTCTGAGCGCGACGATGGCGTTCTTGCCGATCTTTCTCAGACCGTCGGTCAGGCCTACGGACGTCGTCGTCTTGCCTTCGCCTGCCGGGGTCGGGGTGATCGCGGTGACCAGGATCAGCTTGCCGTCGGGCTTGTCAGCCTTATCTCTCAGCAGCTGGTAGTCCACCTTGGCCTTGTAGTTGCCGTACTGTTCGAGGTATTTTTCATCCACGCCCGCCACTTTGGCGATCTCGGTGATCTTTTTCTTTTCGCATTCCTGTGCGATCTGGATATCGGTCTTATATTCCATCTTGCATCTCCTTTACGCAAACATTAAGAACATCTTTACATGATTATTATAAGGCTTTTTGACTGTTTTACCACAGGATAGTTGCACTTTGCATTTTCTTAGTTTTGATTCAAACTATAAATAATTTTGATTGTTTTCGGTATAACCACAAAAAACAAGAATGGCTCCGCCAGCGGATATTAAATCCGAAGCGGAGCCTTGATCTGTGCGTTATAGTAAGTTGTAGAGGCTATCTTCTGTTCAGTTCCATTACGATGTTGGAATAGACGTAGTGAAAACCTTTGCTTTCGAAGTATTCCACCAGGTCGGTACGTTCGGGCGGAAAATTGACCGTCAGGGCAGGCAGACTAGCTTCTTTCGTCTTGGCGATGGAAAAAGCTAGGCAGATGTCCAGATCGCCTTGCCAGAAAGCAAGGTACCAGCCTCTTTCTTCTAGCATGCGGGCGCCAAGCACAAGCAGGTTTTCGCCGTCGGACCATACCATGCCTTTTTCGATGAGCCAGCGGTAGATGGGCTCGGTGTAGTGCAGATAGGTCCGGTTAAAAACGATGTGGTCGCCGATGTTTTGCCGTGCGTCCAGGGCTCTCGCAACTATTTCCAGATCCGTGATCTGCACAAACCCATCCGGACATTTTACGTCCAACCCTTCCAACGGCAGACTGTATTCGTCGTAGGCCCCGGTATATTCAAAGCCATAGACTTCAGACAGCGCCTTGCTGGCTACGTTCTTCCGCCCTGTGAACATGGCGACGTGCGGCGCATCGGTCTCGTTCCATAATTCCTGATAGCGCTCGTAGATCTGCCTGCCGGCGCCTGTCCGCTGGTACTCGGGCAGGATGCGCAGGCATTCCAGCCAGCCGGAACCGTCCGGCATCACCGAATACTGTCCCATGCCGATAATCTTGGCCGGGTCACCGTCGGGGAGCTCCGGCAATTCCGCCACGACCATCTCTCCCTGCTGGCCTTTCTGCTCGATGAACAGCGGCGCGCATTCCGTGGAATACCACTTGGAATGCGGCATCGCTGCCATCTCGATCTCCCGTAAACGCGGCACGTCCGCCAGGGTGGCGGCGCGGGTGATATATTTCATTGACTATTCTCCTTCGTTTTCCGCGAACGTCTGATGCAGGAAGACGACGATCTGACCTCTCGTGCAGGGGTCATCGGAGCCAAACTCCGTCGCGGATTTGCCGGCCGTAATGTTGTTCGCATACGCCCAGGCAACAGCCTTGGCATAATAGGAATTGTCGGGGACGTCGGTAAACGGCAGATCGATATCGGCCTCGGGCTTACCCTGGGAGACCCACAGCATCGTGATGAACTGTGCTCTGGTCACGGTCACATCGGGGCTGAATTCGCCTTCCGCAGTACCAGCGGTAATGCCTTCTTCGACAGCCCAAGCGACCGCCTTGTCGTAGTAGGCGCTCACGTCGACGTCGTCAAAGCCGGTCTCCGTGCCTTTGTCCGGGCTGCCGCTCGCAAGCCACAGGAACGTGACGACCTGCGCTCTTGTGCAATCCATTGCCGGGCAGAACTTATTCTCGCTGACGCCACTGGTAATGTTATTATCAGCAGCCCAGTTTACAGCTTCGTAGAAGTAATCGTTTTCGGCAACGTCCTCGAAGCGTTTTTCTTCAGCCTCGGGAGCCAGTGGCACTTCTTCCTCCGGAAGTTCTTCAGGCAGGGGCTCTTCCGGAAGCGGTTCTTCAGGCATGGCAGCGCCACCGCCGCCACCTCCACCGCCGCCACCGGCACCACCGCCAGCGGGGGGTTCTTCTGCGGCTACAGTCTTCTTCTCGGTATTGGTCTTACTATCGAAAACTGCTGTTGCAGTATATACCGTAGCACCAGTCGAGTCGGTCGATTTTGTGATCTTAGCGGTCACAGTCTGCGTATGAGATGCGTCATTTTTACACTTGTAATTAGCGACAGCTGCGGTGTACCCATCCTGATCGTTGCCCGTCCATGTGAAGGACACGAATTCATAAGCATGACCCTTCGCGGCGAGCGTTTCTTCCTTTGTCTGAACCGCAAATTGGCTATTACTGAATGCCTCGGACGTCCAGGTACCCGTGCCTGGATCCGTGCAAGTCGGTTCCAGGGTCACCGTATAGGAAACACTGACGGTCTCAGTGACCGTTTCCAATCCTTGCGCATAAGGAACCGCCATACCGGTGACCACACTGTTATCATCTGCCCAAGCATAGGTGACCTGATAGCCGGTCGGAGAAAGCTCTACGTCCTTCGTCTGTATGGCGAATACGCTGTTCGTGAAGGCTTTGCTTGTATATCTACCGATTCCGACAGCCGTTTCCGTGGGTTCGGTCACAATTGCATAAGTCGTTGCCACCTGCTCAGTTTCGACATGTTGCGTGTTGTTCGCACAAGTTCGGGTCGCAGTCACCATTTTGTTGTCGTCCGCCCAGGTATAGACAGGTCTTCCATATGTGTGACCCTTTGCAGGAATAACAGCGCCAGCGATTACGTCATTGCAGCGGCTGCACTTCTGATCGGTCTGCTTGCCGTCTTCTGTACACGTTGCTGCCTTCGCAGATCCTTCGACTTCCTGATAATCATGACCAAGTGCCGACACAGTCTGTTGTGCAACAATAGTATCGCCACAGACGGAACACTTCTTCCCTTCCGTCAGGCCGTCCTGCGTGCAAGTCGGCGCAACGGCGGGAATGATTTCCGCAGTGTGGCCCGTTGCGGGAATAATCACTTCCTTCATTTGTACTGAAAAAGCTTGATTCGCAAATGCTGCACTGGTATAAACCGTTTTACCAGCCATTGTACAGGTCGGATCTGTCGTATTTGCAATGACGGATACTGTCTCTGTTTCGACATGCTGTGAATTATGTGTACAGGTACGAGTCGCCGTCACGGTTTTGTTGTCATCCGCCCAGGTGTAAACGGGGGCACCGTAAGCATGGCCAGTCGCAGGTATCGTCACTTCCTTGGTCTGTACTGAGAAAGCTTGATTTGCAAACTCTGCGCTGGTGTAGACAGTCTTGCCCGATTCCGTGCAGGTCGAATCTGTCGTATTTGCAGTGACGGATACTGTCTCTGTTTCGACATGCTGTGAATTATGTGTACAGGTGCGAGTCGCTGTCACGGTTTTGTTGTCATCCGCCCAGGTGTAAACGGGGGCACCATAAGCATGATCTGTCGCAGGTATCGTCACTTCCTTGGTCTGTACTGAGAAAGCTTGATTTGCAAACTCTGCGCTGGTGTAGACAGTCTTACCCGATTCCGTGCAGGTCGGATCTGTCGTATTTGCAGTGACGGATACTGTCTCTGTTTCGACATGCTGTGAATTATGTGTACAGATACGAGTCGCCGTCACGGTTTTGTTGTCATCCGCCCAGGTGTAAACAGGGGCACCGTAAGCATGGCCAGTCGCAGGTATCGCATTGCCCGTGATGATATCACCGCATCTGCTGCATACCTGATTAGCTTCTTTACCTGCCTCTGTGCAGGTTGGCGCTATGGCAGTATCCGGATCTTCTTGATAATTATGCGTGCATGCAGCGGTTACATTGATCGCAAGATCGCCCTTGACCTGTGTCAGGCGATAGACATTTGCGCCTAGATCTTTCAGACTTTTGTATGCTGATGTGGGTTCAGCTGTTACCGCTGTCAGTGTATAACCGTCCTCGAGAACCACCTTGAAATTAATCTGTGCGTTGCCGGAACAGTCGATCAGACCCGTATCACCATCACGGGGATGTGCCTCAGAAGCATTCACCGTGGAAGGTCCGGTAACATCTTTCGTTTCATATACAGTTACCGAAACACCCTTGCTGCATGCGATAGTTGCATTTAACAGTGTTTCGCCACAAACGGTGCAAACACCACTCTGATAGTCGTGCGCAATTTTAGGCGTATAATTATCCACATAACTGGTTCCGCACTTCGGACAGGTGTAAGTGGTATAGCCTTGTGCTGTGCAAGTGGGAGGAGTAACTACTGCTGCATACTCATGTTCACAGTTTGCAGGATCATTTTCATCATAGTATGTGTTTGCAAACCATAAAGATCGTGTCGTAATGTATGTCTTTAGATTTTCAGTATAGTTGTCCCAATATGTTTGTGCATTGCCGGTAATCAAATAGTTCTGAATGTAATCACCTGTACCGAGTGTAGTATTCTCGCTGTAATAGTGATTATTCTTCCCTGTATCATTTCCCAGATTATTGACTTTGATATGATTCATCCGGGCTGAATCTTGGATATCGCTAATCATCTGGGCAGTATCTCCAGCCAGGCTGTTAAAAAATGATTGATTCAAATTATACTGATGATACACTTCCTCCATGAAATCATCATGGGTACCAAGGGTTTTATAAATAGATGTCTTATACTCAGAACCGTAATTACGGTAATTGCTGATATTTTTAATAAAATCACCTTGGGCACTTCTGCGGTCACTTACATTGCCAAGATAGCTATTGTTGTAAGTGGATCCCATGGCATTATCCAAGTCCCACAAAGGGCCAGCAACCAATTTGTTACTATCAGTTGTCCCGTCGCGATGGAAGAAAATACTACCGGCACAGACATCGTAGCTTTTGACATATTCATGCATGAGATACATCTTAGCAAAGCTTTCTATATCGATGTAATCGGTATAATACTTACCTTTGGAATTGTAACCTGTATCAGAACGCATCGCGTTCCAAGCATCTTGGAGCCAGGACTGTATCTGGGCAGCAACCGCTTCCATATTTTCAGGACTCTCATCAACGACTCCATCGACCTTCAGTAGATTGTCACCCATCTTCTTGACGGTAATTAGATTATAACTGGACGTCCAAGTGGGACTGACAACATATGACACCAATCCCTCAAGAGAAAACTGAGGATCGCCACCATTGGCGACAGACTTCTCCTGATAATTGTCCTGCTCAATCATGAAGCCGTCATCCGTCACGAAAGAGTCTGTTTTAGGCGTGACAGTATAACAGCCTTGATATTCGCCATTCATCCAGACATCCGCGGAAGCGGTATCTTGGCCGATCCCCAGCTCATGCGCCAGATGATAGCCGGAACGGTTACCCAGCAAGCTGCGATCCAGACACTCTGCAAGGAGTGACCACTTTTTTGTTTTTGCAGAATCGATGCCAGGGAAATTGATTTTTGTACCTAAAGTAATGTTGTACGGTTTCTTGTCCTCGGACTCCTTCCATGTGGCATTACCACGACCTTTCATCTTGGTCAGTTGATAATCTGCGCCATCAATATAGATTACTCCTGAACATTCGGTATTATGCTCTTTATCATTATCCATATCGGCAATAGTACCTAAACTTTCATCAATTACGATGAAGACAGGTGTTACATTTGCAGAGCCCTTATAGGTTATGATCTTATACTCTGTTCCGTCCGAGAAAGCATACGTCTTTTCAACATCGACAGGCGGAATAGGACAGACACCACTTTCATATGTCTGCCCATCGACGGTTACCGTAGCTCCACCATCCCAGGAAAGGTAGCATTGATCAAGGTTTGCATTTCCTGGCAGATACAGTTGGTATGTATAGGTGGGACTATAATTTGTCCCGCCCGTTTTCATCTTAAACACATCGATCCACGCCGGAATGTTATTATCATCCGACGGTTCGATCCGCATCTTCGTCGGCGCATCCGCCGCATAAACAGTCGTGCAGCTTAAGATCAGGAACAGACTGAAAAAGACTGCCAATAGTACGATCCAATTACGTTTTTCCCACTTCATCGTTAAACTCCTTTTGTCCAACCAATACGTGATATGAAGGGAATATATATGTTAATTTTACACTGACTTGAAACAAAATGCCACAAGGGAAACGCCGCTGTTATTTCAGATACGTCTCCTTAAACGCCTTCCTCGCTTCTTCCGGCACCAGTTTGCCGCCGGTCGCCCAAACGATATAGGACGCGTTATCCATCTTGTCCGCCAAGCCCTCTTTGTAGATCCAGGCGCGCAGTTCGGGTGCCTTGGCGATCATCACCGGGCCATGGAACGCCGCGCAGGAGCTGGGTTCGATAAACAGGCCCTCGCTCGCGTCCAGGTCACGCATATAGTCGTACAATCTGTAGTCTTCCAGGGTCACTTCGCCGGCCAGCAGCGGCTGCATGATCCTGCCGACCAGACTGGACGCCCTGCCGACCGCCAGACCGTCCGCGTGCGTCTTGCCGGACAGACCAATGTCCTGCACGCAGATCTGATTGTGCATATCCGTCGCCATGCCGAGCACCATACAGCTGGCCTGTACAGGTTCCGCAAAAAAGATGTGCACGTTGTCTCCGTAGATCTCCTTCAGACCGAACGCTACGCCGCCGGGGGCGCCGCCCACGCCGCAGGGGATGGTCACGATCAATGGGTGATCTTCGTCGACCGCCACACCTGCAGTCTCCAGCTGTTTCTGCAACCGTTCCGCAGCCACGGCATAACCCATGAACAGCTCCTTCGAGTTCTCGTCATCCACGAAGTAACTGTCCGGGTCTGCATCGGAAATGGCGCGGCCTTCCGTGATTGCTTTGCCGTAATCGCCGGCATATTCGACGACAGTCACACCGTGCGCGCGCAGATAATCCTTCTTCCACTGCTTGGCGTCCGCGGACATATGCACGATAGCCTGATATCCGAGATACGCGCTCATCATGCCGATGGAGATGCCGAGGTTGCCGGTGGAAGCGACCTGCACTTTATGTTTTGCAAAGAATGCGCGGGCTTCGGGGGATGCCAACTTCATGGGATCGTCGTCCGGTCCGTCCAGAAAACCGCCCTCGATCGCCAGATCTTCCGTGTGCTTCAGCACGTCGTAGAACCCGCCGCGGGCCTTGATGGATCCCGCTACGGCCAGATCACTGTCCCTTTTTAAGAACAACCGCCCGCCGCCCAGATCCGCGCCGTATTTCTCCTTCAGCAGCGTTTTCATCGCCGGGATCTCTGTCAGAGGCGATTCGATGATACCGTTCGTTTCCGCCGTTTCCGGAAAGATCTCCATCAGCAGCGGCGCGAACTTCGCCAGGCGTTTCGACGCTTCCGCGATATCCTCCGGGCCAAATGCCAAGCTGTCTTTCGCCTGCGCAAACGGCGCCTTCCGCGGGTTCACCCAGCATACTTCCTTCGCTTCCGCCAGGTCTGCCACGACCGGGTCCAGCATAATGAGTTCCTGCAGATCCATATCTGTCCTCCTGAATATCTTAGTCTTCGAACGCGCCCGCCGGATAGAGCGGGAAGGCGGAGATGAGTTCTCTCGCTTCTTTCTGGCAGGCTGCCAGGACTGCTGTGTCTTCCGGCGCTTCCGCCACTCTTCTCATGATATTTGCCACGACCTTCAGTTCGTCCGGGCCGAGCCCTCTCTGCGTGGTGGAAGTCAGGCCGATCCGGGCGCCGCTGGTCACAAACGGAGACGCCGGGTCGTTGGGGATCTGGTTTTTGTTCACGGTGATCCCAATGGAATCCAGCGTGTTCTGGAACACCTTGCCGGAAACGCCCTTGGAACGAAGATCCACGAGCATCAGGTGGTTGTCCGTACCGCCGGAAACGATGCGGAAGCCCTCCTCTTCCATAGCCTTGGCCATGAACTTCGCGTTGTCCAGGACCTTTTGCATCAGCGCGCGGAATTCCGGCGAAGCGGCGTATTTCATAGACCAGATCTTAGCCGCCATCGTATGGAAGTGGACGGACCCCAGAGAACCCGGAAATGTGCCGCGATCCAGGAGCTTGGCGTGCTTTTCCTTGCAGAACACCATACCTGCTCTGGCGGAGCAGAATGTCTTCGTCGTGGAGGATGTTACGAAGTCCGCCCAGGGGATCGGGCTGGGGATGACCTTCGCAGCAACCAGGCCAGCGATGTGAGCCATGTCTACCATGAAATATGCGCCAACTTCTTCGGCGATCTTCGCCATTCTCTCGTAGTCGATCAGCCGCGGATAAGCGGACGCGCCGGCGATAATCAGCTTCGGCATAACTTCTTTCGCCGTTTTCTCCAGAGCGTCGTAGTCGATCTGTTCGGTCTTGGGATCAACGCCGTAGAAATCATGATGATAGATCTTGGAGACCCAGTTAGCCGGGGATCCATGGGTCAGATGACCGCCCTGATCGAGCCGCATGGACAGGATCTTGTCGCCCGGATCGAGCACGGCGGCGAACACGCTGTAGTTCGCCGTGGAGCCGGAATAGGACTGCAGGTTGACATGTTCCGCGCCAAACAGTTCCTTCGCTCTCTGCCAACCGAGTTCCTCGATCTTGTCCACGACTTCGGAACCGGCCTGGAATCTCTTATGAGGCAGGCCTTCCAGCGTTTTATTGGTCAGAATGGATCCGGAGAGTTCCATGACCTCCAAAGGCACGGTGCTTTCGGACGCGATCATTTCGATGGTGTTTTCCTGTCGCTTCAGGTCTTCAACGACCAGTTCGTACAGTTCCGGGTCGGACTGGCGGGTATATTTCAACATGGGATGATCCTCCTTCCGTTTCTTCATCTTCTTTCTATCATTTTACCACGAAAAAGCCGCCCCGGAAAAGGGCGGCTCTGCTTGGTCTAAAAGGATTTCGTGATGGTTTAGTCGAACAGGTGGCAGGCGACTTCTCTGCCGGGTTCGACCTCACGCAGTACCGGCGCTTCTTTCGCGCAGCGCTCCGTCGCGTACGGGCAGCGGGTGCGGAAATGGCAACCGCTGGGCGGATTGACGGGGCTGGGGATCTCGCCGGTCAGCATGTCCTTCTGATCCTTTCTGTACTTCGGATCGGGGATGGGAACGGCTTCCAGCAGGAATTTCGTGTAGGGATGCAGCGGGTTCGCGTAGATGTCTCTCGTGATGCCCAGCTCGCACACCTTGCCCAGGAACATGACGCACACGCGGTCCGACAGATAACGGACCACGGACAGGTCGTGGGAGATGAACACGTACGTCAGGCCAAGATCCTGCTGCAGGTCACCCAGCAGGTTCAGGATCTGGGACTGGATGGATACGTCCAGCGCCGAGACCGGTTCGTCGCAGATGATCAGTTTCGGGTTGAGCGCGAGAGCTCTCGCGATGCTCACTCTCTGCCGTTGACCGCCGGAGAACTGGTGCGGATACCGGTACATAAATTCCGGGCGGATGCCGCATTTCCTCATCAGGTCTTCGACGCGGTCCGTGTCTTCTTTGGACGTTTTGTTCACCTTGTGGGTGATGAGAGGTTCCGCGATCAGGTCGCGCACGCGAAGGCGCGGATTCAGCGATGCGTACGGGTCCTGGAAGACCATCTGCATCTGCTTGCGCTGCGCGCGCAGCTCTTCGACGCCCATCTTGCCGAGGTCTTTTCCTTCGAAGAAGACCTGGCCTCTCGTCGGATCGAGCAGGCGGATCATCAGGCGTCCCAGCGTGGATTTGCCGCAGCCGGATTCGCCGACCACGCCCAGCGTTTCGCCTTCGTAGAGCTTCAGATTGACGTCCGTCACGGCATGCACCGTCGCGCGGTTCTTGCCGAAGGATCCGGATTTCGTGGGGAATTCCTTGGTCAGAGCTATGGTTTCGACCAGAACTTTATTTTCCACTCTCCATCACCTCCTTGTTCGCGAGGAAGCAGCGCACCTTGTGGCCGCCGCCGATGTCGTAGAGATCGGGCTCGTATTCCGTGCAGATCTGCATGGCTTTGTCGCAGCGGGTGCAGAACCGGCAGCCCTTGGGCAGGCTGAGCAGGTTCGGCACGAGGCCGCGGATCGTGAACAGGTGATCCTTCACTTCGGTCGTCTTCGGGATGGAGTTCAGCAGACCGAAGGTGTACGGATGGGTCGGGTTCTCGAAGATCTCGAACACGCTCGCCTCTTCCATGATCTTACCTGCGTACATGACGTACACGTAATCGCAGGATTCCGCCACGACGCCCAGGTTATGGGTGATCATAACGACAGCGGTGCCCTTCTCCTTCTGCATCTCCTTGATCAGGTACAGGATCTGCGCCTCGATGGTGACGTCCAGAGCCGTCGTAGGCTCGTCGCAGATCATCAGGGAGGGGTTGCAGACCATGGCCATGCCGATCATGACCCTCTGGCGCAGACCGCCGGAGAGCTGGTGCGGATAAGAGTAGAAGCGTTTTTCCGGTTCGGGGATGCCGATCCTTCTGAAGATGTCGATGGCGATCTTCTTCGCTTCTGCTTTGCTGACGTCCTGGTGCTGCCGCACGGCTTCCATCACCTGCTTGCCGATGGTGAACACCGGGTTGAGCGAAGTCATGGGTTCCTGGAAGATCATCGAGATCTCGTTGCCGCGCACGTCGCACATCTCGCGCTTGGTAAGTTCCAGCAGATTTCTGTCCTTCAGCCAGATCTCGCCTTCCACGACGCGTCCGGGGTGCTGCAGCAGCTGCATCACGGACATGGCGGTCATGGATTTGCCGCAGCCGGATTCTCCGACCAGGCCGACCGCTTCGCCGGCACGCACGGTGACATCAACGCCGTCCACGGCGGGGACAACGCCCTTGGACGTGAAGAACTGCGTCTTCAATCCTCTGATTTTGAGTATCGTATCGTCCATAACGCCGCCTCCTTACTGCTCCTGCAGACGCGGATCGAGCTTGTCGCGTACCGCGTCGCCCAGGAAGTTGAATGCAACGACCAGGATCAGGATCGCAATGCCCGGCGCCAGCGTGATGGTCGGGTTGCGGTCCAGATAGGACTTCGTCTGATAGACCATCAGGCCCCAGCTGGTCATGGGCGGCTGCGCGCCGATGCCCAGGAAGGACAGGCTGGACTCCGTCAGGATGTTGCCCGGAATGTGGTTCGTGAGCATGACGATGAGCGTGGGCAGGCAGTTGGGCAGGATGTGCCGCAGCATGATGACCCAGCGCTTGACGCCGATGGACGTCGCCGCTTCGACGTATTCCTTCTCTCGCAGAGACAGTACTTCAGAGCGTACGACTCTGGCCGTACCGGCCCAGTTGACGAAGCTCAAAGCCAGGAAAATGGTCAGGAAGCCCGGTCCTATCGTGTACGATACGACCATCGCCAAAAGCAATGACGGGAACGCCATGCAGATATCCGCGATACGCATGATCAGCTGGTCGACCTTACCGCCGAGGAAGCCCGCCGTGATGCCCAGGACCGTTCCGATGGTCATCGAGACGAGCGTCGGGAACAGACCGATCATCAGCGAGATACGTCCGCCGTAGATCATGCGCGAAAGCACGTCGCGGCCGAGCTTGTCGCAGCCCAGAAGGTGTTCCTTCGAGGGCAGCGCCAGACCGTTCGCGAGGTTCGTTTCGATCGGATCGTACGGAGCGAACAGCGGCGCGCCGACGCAGATCACGATGTACAGGATGATCACGATCAGCGAGATGAGGGCAACCTTATTGTGCTTGAAGATGCTCCAGAATTTTTCCCAGGTATTCTGGTACGGCGCGATCTCCGCCTCCGCGGACTCTTCCACGTAAATGGGTTTTAACGCGCCTTCGGGGATCCAATCGGTGCCTTCTGCAGGCGCCGGATTTGTCGTGACCGCAGGAGCGGCCTGTTTTTTCTTGCCAAACATAGCCAGCCTCCTTTACTGCGTACGGATCTTCGGATCCAGGAACGAATACAGGATATCCGCCACCAGATTGCCGACGATGATGATCATCGTGGAGAAGATGACGGAGCTTTGCAGCAGCGGCATGTCGCGCTGCGAGATCGCGCTCACCATCAGCTGTCCGATACCGCCGATACCGAATACGGACTCGGTGATGACGGCGCCGGAAAGCAAACTGGCGAACTGCATCGCCATCATGGTGACGACGGGGATCATGGAGTTCTTCAGGCCGTGGCGCGTAACGACGGCGCTCTCGACGAGGCCTTTCGCCCTCGCGGTGCGGATGTAGTCGTTCTTCATGACGCCCAGCAGGCTGGAACGGGTCAGACGGGCGATGGAGCCCGAAGAAGCCCAACCCAAAACGATGGCCGGCATGATCATGTGACGCCACGTCGAATAGCCCGAGATCGGAAGCAATTTCAGCTTATACCCCAGGATGTACTGCAGCAGCATGGCTGCCCAGAACACCGGGAGCGAAATGCCGACCAGGGAGAAGCCCATCAGCGTTCTGTCCAGCAGGGTATCTTTGCGGATAGCGGAAATGATACCCGTCGGCATGCCTATGATCCAGGCTACCAACGCTGACGTAATCGCCAGTTTGACCGTGTTCGGGAACGCGGTCATGATGAGCTGGGTCACAGGACGTTTCAATTTGTATGAATGCCCAAGGTCTCCGTGAAGCATTCCCCACAGATACCGCCCGAAGCGGACCATTACAGGGTCGTTCAGACCCATCTGCTCGGTCACCCTGTCGATGACCGCCTGATTGGCCTTTTCCTTCATCATGACCTGGATCGGATTGCCCGGAAGCACCTGCAGCAGCAGGAACACGATCAGGATGATGGCGATGATGATGGGGATCGTCACGAGAATCCGGTTAACGATGTACTTAACCATCCCTCTAATTCCTTTTTAACCATAATGGGGAGTGCCCCCTTGAAAGGCGGCACTCCCCAATTTTTCATAAGTCGTCTGTTTCAGCAGTTGAAAACCGGAGAGCTGCTAATTGCCGAGTTCGAGAGAGGTCTCGTAGTATCCGCTGTCGCCGTAACCGGCCCACATCGGAACGAAGCCCTTGACTCTGCTCTGCAGGACTCTGATCTTCTGCTTGTGCCACAGGACGTTCATCGCTGCGTCTTCACGGGTGATCTGGTTATCCAGCCAGACGTACTCTGCGGTTCTCTCGTCTTCGTCAACGATGTATCTCGCATCCGTGAGTCTCTTGATGACATCTTCGTTGTAGTAGTTCCAGGATCTTCTCTTGTTGCCGGAACCGCCGTACATTTCATACAGGAAGTTGTCAGGATCGTTGAAGTCCGCGGTCCAGGACGTTCTGTACGTCGGGGATTCGCCGGTGCCTCTTAAGTCATACCAGGAAGCGGAATCCATCTGCTTGATGGTCACATGGATGCCGACTGCCTCGAGGTAGGAAGCGATGGCGTCGTTGACTTCGATATCACTGGTGCTGGCGTCCGTGGTCTGGACGATCTCCATGTCGAACCCGTCGGGATAGCCGGCTTCTGCGAGCAGAGCCTTGGCCTGTTCGGGATCATAGGGGATAGCACCGAGGTCCGGATCGTAGCCGGGAACGCCGGGAGCAAGGAAGGTTCCTGCGGGCGTTGCGGCGCCGTAGTACTGGGTATCGATCAGGGTCTGTCTGTCGATCGCGAGCTGGAAGGCCTTTCTGACTCTGACGTCGTTGAACGGCTCGATGTTCTCATTGATGGACAGATAGCTGGTGCCCAGAACGGTCTTAACGTTCAGATTGTTCGCGTAAGCGGGATCGTCTCTGTAGACGGGGATCTGGTCGAGCGCGTGGTCGAGGTCGAAGATATCGAGCTGGCCGGCGTCGAACAGCATCTTTTCAGTCTGCGGATCGGGGATGATGCGGATCAGGATGCCTTCCATGCTGTTGGCGCCTCTCCAGTAATCCGGATTGGTCTTCAGGAAGACGTGGTCGTTCAGGACCCATTCGTCGAGCATGAACGGACCGGAACCGCAGAAGTATTCGGGATCGGAACCGTACAGGGACGTGAGCGGGCCGCCGCCTGCTTCGTCAGCTCTGTCGCCGGCCTCTCTGTTGCACAGAGACCATGCGGGAGTGGACAGGCAAGCGAGGAACGGTGCGTACGGTGCGTCGAGGATGATGTCCAGGTCGTAGTCGCCGTTGATGATGATGCCGACGCCTTCGAGGGTATCGATCTTGCCGTCGAGCATATCAGCGCCGCCCTTGATCATATCCATCCAGCCGGAGTTTCTGCCGGCTCTCTCGGGCTGCAGCATACGGTCGACGGTGTACAGAACGTCGTCGGAAGTAAGCATTTCGCCGTTGTGGAACTTGACGTCATCGCGCAGGTGGAAGCTGTAGGTGAGACCGTCATCGCTTACGCTCCAGCTTTCAGCAACGCTGGGAACGGTGACGTTTTCACCGGCTGCATTCGTTTCAGTGCGGACCAGGGTATCCATGCAGTTCATCATGAGGATGTAGTCTGCGGTGGTGCAGGCCGGGTCTGCAGATTCGGGTTCTGCCTGATAGGTGATTCTCAGAACATTTTCGGGGAATCCGTCTTCATAGACGACAGCTGCGGTCTCGCCGCCTTCGCCCTCACCGCCGTCGGCCGGAGCGGGCTGTTCGCCGCCACCGCCGCCGCTGGAGCATGCTGCCATGGAGAAGACCAGGGCCAGTGCAAGCAGAATAGCAAGCAGTTTCTTCATAATTCTGTTTCCTCCTTCCACAATTCAAAACGTGGATTACAAACATAATTATACTCCAACTCTTTAAAACAGTAAAGCGTTGTATACAACCCGGTATTATCTATGCCTCCGCCGATTCTTCGCAGGAGCGGGAACCCTGCCGTTATCCCGCGCGAAACAGTCCTCGCAGATGCCGAATTTGTGGCGGAACGGGAGCTCTTTACCGCAGATCCTGCACTTTTTCATCGCGAGCTTCTGCCGCGACAGCAGTTCCATGATGCGCGCGGAGATCTCGTTCTTGCGCATCAGGACGATGCGCAGGTCCTCTGCATGACCCGCCGTAAACGCCTCGATGTAGTGATACAGCATATCGCAGGCCTTGAACTGCACCTCGAGGGTATCCAAAGCGGTGTATTCGTCCGGCTTTGGAGGCAGATAATCGAGATACCTGCCCGTCCTGCCGTTCTTTTCGTCGCGGAACAGCGACAGCCACAGATGCTTTAACTCCTCGTTCTTTTCGTCGAACGGGATCATGACGAAGCGGTACACGAGGTCTTTGTCTTTCGTTTCGCGCTCAAGTTCTTCCGCGAGGCCGATCTCGATGGAAAGATCCGCATGCTCGAAACCTGATTTTGGCTCGATCTCGCCCCACTTGCTCATGAGCTGGGAGATCGTGCCTTCGATGCCGGTCAGCGAATACGGAAAACCGATGCGCGCTTCGCGGATCTGCTCGATGTCGGAAAACACGGCCCGGCGCACCATCTTCCGTTCCTCGATCGTGCCGACGTAGCCCTTGCCGAACATGCCGTACCGCCCTGCACGGCCCGCCACCTGCTTGATCTCCGTTGGGGTCAGGCTGCGCTGCTGCGACCCGTCGAACTTCTCTGTCGTCAGGAAGATGATCCGCTCGATGGGCAGGTTCAGCCCCATGCCGATCGCATCCGTCGCCACGACGATGTCGGTCTCGCCGTTCACGTAGCGCTTGACCTCGCTGCGCCTCACGTCGTAAGGCAGCGCGCCGTAGATGACGCTGCAGCGGTGCCCTTTTCTCTGCAGTTCGCCCGCCACCGCATGCACGTCCTTGCGCGAGAACACGATGAACGCCGTGCCCCGCCTCGCTTCCTTCGTAAAGTCCGGGCGGACGCTGTCGTCGAACACCAGGGGCACGAGACGCTCGTGGCGCACGACTTCGTACGTGTCGCCGCAGGCCGCGATGACGTTCTTCACGACGGTCTCGGCTTCGGGCGCCAGGCACACGTGCACCGTTTCCGCCTGCACGCCGAGCAGCGCGAACGTCCAGGCGGAGCCGCGCTGGCTGTCCGTGATCATCTGCGCTTCGTCGATGACCGCGATATCGTATTCCTGCGCGAAATCCAGCACCTCGATCGTGGACGACTGCACGCGCGAGAACGGAATGCCGATTTCTTCCTCGCCTGTCTTCATCGAGCAGGGGCAGCCGGCCTCGTTCAGTTCCTCGAATTTTTCGTAGGCCAGCAGGCGCAGAGGCGCGAGGTAAATGCCCTTCTCCGCCTCCTTGAGCACATTCAGTGCGTCGTAGCTCTTGCCGCTGTTCGTCGGGCCGATGTGCAGGATGAATCTTCTCTTCTTCTGCCGCGCCAGCGGGAACAGGTCCGGATACGTTTCGGGCATCGCGTCCAGCAGGCCGCTCTTCACCCGGTTTCGCTTTTTCTCCTCGCGCAGATACCCTTCCGTGCCGTTCTTCAGCACGGGATTTTTCAGGAACAGATTGCACAGCGTCTTTTCGGAGAACGAACGCCCGATCGCAATCGCGCGGTCCTCCATGAACTCCCTGTATCCGGCTGTCTGTTCCTTGATGAGATGCTTTGTGTTCAGCCCCGATTTATCGTGGACCCGCTTTAAAAGACGCAGCACCCTGTGTACATCCGCGTCTTCGCGGGAGATGAAATTCAGAAGATAGTTCTCCGGCGGATTGCCGTTGAACAGGATGGCGTAAGTCTGCCGGTCGGCGAGAGACCCCTTTTCCGTGACCCTTGCCAGAAAGCTGCGTACCCCGGACGCCTTGACTGCGCCGGGTCTGCCGGGCAGAAAGCGGATAAAGTAATTCCGCAGCATCTCACGCACGGTTTCGTCCAAAGGTCCGCTATGACGGACCGGTGCTTCTGCGATGCCGCAGGCGGTCAGCAGGTCTTCGCAGGCGAGCCGCAGCGGGTAGCGGTCCGGTTTATCTCCTTCCGCCTTCTGCCGGAGGTACTCCTTCAGCAGGCGTTCCGTCTCCTTGATCTTTTCGTTCAGATAACTGTTCATACGTCTATTTTACTATATTTGTTGCGCGCCCGCCCCGCAGGGTGTAAAATTAATTCACAATTGTTAAAAGAGTAACAAGGACGCGGAGGACACAGCCATGTATAAAACATCATCCCTGGACCGTCACTATAAAGAAAAACTCATCACCGCCGAGCAGGCCGCCGCGTTGGTCCGCCCCGGTGACCGCGTCCATTTCGGACTTGGCTGCGGCCAGGTCGTCGACATCGACGCCGCCCTGGCGGCGCGTGCGGACGAACTGTCGCAGGTGACCATCTTCAGTACGGCCTCCCTGATCGATAAACCGTTCAAAGTCTACGAAGCGACGAAATCGAACGCGCAGGTGCGCTTTGTTTCGGCTCACTACGGTCCGGCAGACCGCCACATGAGCGACGCGGGACGCTGCGCTTACCTGCCCATGATGTTCCGCGAACTGCCGAAGTACTGGCTGAACAACAATAACCAGCTCGACATCGCGTTCTTCCAGGTCGCGCCGATGGACGATATGGGCAACTTCAACCTGGGCCCGCAGGTCTCCGACATGTGGGGCGTCATCCGGGCGGCGAAGAAGATCGTCGTCGAAGTGAACGAAAACATGCCGATCGCGCACGGCCATCAGACGCAGCTGAACCTGTACAGCATCGATCACGTCGTGGAAGGCACAAACACGCCTCTTCCCGTCATCGAACGCAAAGAGCCGACGCAGACCGAAAGAAGGATCGCATCCCGCGTCGTGGAGCGCATCAAGAGCAACTCCACGCTGCAGCTGGGGATCGGCGGATTGCCGTCCTGCATCGGATCCCTGATCGCGGATTCCGACCTGAAGAACATCAATGCTCATACCGAGATGTTCGTAGACGCTTACGTCGATTTGTACGAAGCGGGCAAGCTGACCGGCAACAAGAACGTGGACCGCGGCAAAGCCGTGTATACGTTCGCGGGCGGGACGAAGCGCCTGTACGACTTCATCGACGACAACCCGATCTGCTGTACGGCGCCGGTAGACTACGTCAACGACACGGCCATCATCGCGAGCATCGACGATTTCGTATCCATCAACGGCTGCATCCAGGTCGATCTGTACGGCCAGGTGTGCTCCGAGACCGTCGGTCCGCGGCAGATCTCCGGCAACGGCGGCCAGCTCGACTTCGTCATGGGCGCATTCGGATCCAAGCGCGGACAGAGCTTCCTGTGTACGCCGTCCACATTCACGAAACCGGACGGTACGGTGGAATCCCTGATCGTGCCGACGCTGGCGGAAGGTTCCGTCGTCACCACGCCGCGGCAGGCGACGCACTTCATCGTCACCGAATACGGCGCAGCCGACCTGAAGGGCAAGAGCACCTGGGAACGCGCGGAACTGCTGATCGAGATCGCGCATCCGGACTTCCAGGATCAGCTTGTCAAGGACGCCGAGACCATGGGCCTGTGGCACCGTACGAACCGCAGATTCTACTAAACGGGCAATACAAAACCGCCGGGCATCGAAGCCCGGCGGTCTTTTTATGCATTTTCAGCTTTACAGTCCTCTGGCGTCGAACGCTGCCTTCAGCTGCTTCATGGCCTGTTCCACGACGCTGCGCGGGCAGCCCAGGTTGAAGCGCTCGAACTGCTTGGTCTCCGGGCCGAAGATCGCGCCGGAATCCAGCCACAGCTTGGCCTCCTCGACCATCAGGTGCTCCAGATCCTCGTCGGACAGTCCGTAGCCGGAGAAGTCGACCCAGGTGAGGTACGTGCCGTCCGGATCGACGAAGTGAGCCTTCGGGAAGTTCTTCTCGACGAAGTCCTTCATGTAGCAGACGTTGCCCCAGATGTATTCGACGAGCTCGTCCACCCACTCGGCGCCCTTGGTGTAGCAGGACATCAGAGCCACCTGGCCCATGATGTTCGCCTGGCTGTAACCGGCGGAGGTATTGCCCTGCTTGAACTTCGCTCTCAGCTCAGGATCGGGGATGATGATGTTCGCGGACTGCAGACCTGCGACGTTGAACGTCTTGCCCGGGGAGCTGTACAGCGCCAGGTTCTTGCGGTACTTCTCGTCCAGGTTCATGACGCTCGTGAACGTGTGGCCCGGGAAGATGAAGTCGCAGTGGATCTCGTCCACCATCCAGATGACGTTGTACTTCAGGCACAGGTCGCCGACCTTTTCGAGCTCTTCTCTCGTCCAGACTCTGCCGACCGGGTTGTGCGGGCTGCAGAAGATCATGACTTTCACATTCTCTTCCTTGATGAGCTTCTCGGTCTTTTCGAAGTCGATGGAATAAGCTCCGTCATAGGCGAGCTGGCTGTTGACCAGCTTGCGGCCGTTCTGCTTGATGGCTTCGGAGAACGGATAGTAAACCGGTTGGAAAACCATAACGGCGTCGCCCGGCTTCGTGAAGGCCTGTACGGAAACGTGCACGCCGTAGACCAGGCCTGCGCCCAGCGTGACCCACGAGGGATCTACGGTGTAGCCGTATCTGGTGGAGAACCAGTAGTTCAGTGCTTCGAAATAGTCGTCCAGCGGATCGGTGTAGCCGAAGATGCCGTGGTCGACACGCTTATGCAGATCGGCCAGGATCTCTTCGGGGAGTTTAAAGTCCATGTCTGCGACCCACATGGGAAGCAGGTCGTTTCTGCCCTTGCGCTTCATGCCGAAGTCGTACTTCAGACAGTCTGTGCCGCGGCGATCGATGATCTCGTCAAAATTGTACTTCATAATCAACACCTCGTTTTTCATCGGGTTATAAAAATCCTGTCCTAACTATTATAACGCATTTATGGTATGATGGAAACAGAACTGATAACCGATTTCTCTTCAGAAAGGAGCGGATCTATGAAGAATCTGAAAAAACTCACCCTCCTCCACTCCAACGACATGCACGGAGACTTCCTGGCGGAGAACGTGGACGAAAATCTGGTGGGCGGCCTGTCGCTGCTCTCCGGCTACGTCAACAAAGTCAGACAGGAAGACGAAAACGTGATCTACGCCATCGCAGGCGATATGTTCCGCGGTTCCATCATCGATTCGGAATTCAAGGGACTTTCCACCATCCAGATCATGAACATGCTCGGGCCCGACGTGGTCACCGTGGGCAACCACGAAGTCGACTACGGCATCGCCCACCTGCTGTTCCTCGAAAAGTGCGCGGAGTTCCCCATCATCAACGCGAACCTGCACATCAACACAAACGGCGCGCGCCTTTTCAGGTCGCACCACATCATCGAGATCGACGGCATGAAGATCCTGTTCATCGGCATCATCACCGACGTCGCGCTGCAGCAGTGCAAGGCCGACGGCCTGATCGGCAGCTTCGTCAGCATCGAAGACGCCGCGGACGAGATCGGACGCATCTGCAACACATACAACGCCGTGGACATCGACTTTACCGTGCTGCTGACCCATATCGGCTTCGAGGAAGACAAGAAACTCGCCGAGCTGCTGCAGCCCGAATGGGGCGTGGATGTGATCATCGGCGGTCACTCGCACACGTTCCTGACCGAACCCGCTGTGGTCAACGGCATCCCCATCGTCCAGGCAGGCACCGGCACCGACCAGATCGGCCGCTTCGACATCCTCGTGGACACCGACAACAACTGCGTGGAAGAATACAAATGGACGCCCATCCCCATCAACGCGCAGACCTGCCCCAGAGACGAGGCTATCGCGGACATGATCCGCAATTACAAGTCCCGTACGGACGACAAGTACGGACGCATCGTGACGAAATTCGTTCGCCAGCTCACCCATCCGGACCGCTTCCGCGAGACGGAACTCGGCGACCTGTTCTCTGACGTGCTGAAAGATGCCCTGGGCGTGGACATCTTCCTGCTCGGCTCGGGCAGCATCCGCAACGAACAGCTCGGACCCGTGGTCACCAAGGGCGACCTGAACACCTGCTTCCCCTACGACGACGCGGTGCACATGGTCTACGCGACCGGCGCGCAGGTGAAGCACATGGTGATGCGCATGCTGCGCGACGAAGCGTTCGCGGGCGAACACACCGAGTTCTACCAGCTGTCCAAAGGCCTGGTCGTCGAATACGACCAGGCGACTCACTCGTTCCTGCGTTTCGATTTCGAAGGCGAACCCATCGACGAAGAGCGCGTGTTCACCGTGGGCCTGCAGCACTTCCACTACATCAACATGAAGGATTCGTTCGACGTGACGCTCGAAGAACTGAAGGCGAACCACCCCGACCGCGTGGTCTCCACGTCCTGCACGCAGATCATCGAAGAAGCCCTACAGTCCGGCACGCACCAGAACGCGACCGGCGAAGGCAGACTCATCCTGCACCTGAACAAATAGACCGAAATCCAAAGAAAAACCCGGAGGCAATAGTCCGGGGCGCATAAGACAGTTTTATAGTTTTCAGAAATGGCATGATTTTCGGGTCATGCCATTTCCTGTGTCATCAGTTCACTCAGCGGGATGAACCCAATCAAATCATAGCAGATATGGATGCTCTGACGGCGCTTTCCGC
>JAFYYP010000025.1 GCA_017557505.1 Bacillota bacterium
AAACCAGGTAGCTCATTTTGTTTTATATGAAAGAAAATCTTATGTATCTATCTATTGAACAGGTCCTGTGGAGGAACCTTTGCCCAGATCTTTTTGCTATCGAACTTTGGATAGTTATAACGCCACTTATCGTAGTCATCTTTACTGATTTCTCCGGCGCGGAACTTTTCGGCAACCGGCGCCCAGTCGCAAACCATTTCAGAGAGGTGGGCAGCGTCTTTCCCCTTCCTTGGATTCACTCTGAAGAGCACTTCACCATCTCTTTCTTCAATAGTAAGTCCATAAAGGTCCTCAAGTGCAAAAAGCGTGTGGATCAGACCGAGGTAAGAATCGATATCAGGAACATTCAATGCATGCGGAGAAACATCCAAAGCATTTGCCAGGGCATAGGTCAGATCCTCTTTTGGCGTACGCGTACCGGCTTCGTATTGTGCCATACGGATATCAGCGGTCTTTTCAGGAAATCCGACCTGTGTTCCAAGATACTTCTGCGTCATCCCGCGCAGATTGCGGATAAAGCGTATTCTTTCTCCAATTGCCATGAGAAGCACCTCCAATGTATGCAGCTGCGTGAATTATAACAAATGAGTTTACGTACGTCAAGAATAACCTAAACAAAATTATTTAGTATTTGTCCTGTAGACCTCTTGACATAAACAAATATGCTTAGTATCATAATAAAGAATTAAACATATATGTTTAATGTATAGCCATCATTTTAAGAAAGGAGAACATTTATGGCAAGCAGCAATTTTATGAAAGCAGAGGATGTTGCAGAGGAACTTGGCATCTCGCAGGCATATGCGTACAAGATCATTCGCCAGCTGAATGCAGAGCTCGAAAAGAAAGGCATCATTACGCTCGCAGGCAGAGTGAGCAGAAGGTATTTCACAGAGCGGCTGTGCTACGGAGAAGTTGATGCCAAAACAGAGGAAAGGAGAGGATAACTTGGCTGTTTACAAAGACGGGAACAAGTGGCGATCTGTGTATCGTTATACGGACTGGCAGGGACAGCGGAAGCAAACGCAGAAAAGAGGTTTTGCTACAAGGCGGGATGCTCTGACATGGGAGCGAGAGCAACTGAATAAGGTAAATGCCGATCTTGATATGTCATTCAAAAGTTTTGTGGAACTGTATGCCGAGGATATGAAGAGCCGGGTCAAGGAAAATACCTGGGAATCCAAAGAGCATATACTGCGGACAAAAGTGCTTCCGTATTTCGGGAATCGAAAGATCTGTGAGATTCAATCGAAGGATATTATTGCCTGGCAAAATGAGATGATGAATCATAAAAACAAGAATGGCAAACCCTATTCCCCGGTCTATTTAAGAAACCTGCACACACAACTCAGTGCAGTATTCAATCACGCTGTCAAGTATTATGGCCTCCACGAAAATCCTGCATCGAAGGTCGGAAACATGGGCAAATCCAAATATCGGGAAATGCTTTTCTGGACACAGGAGGAATATTCCAGGTTCGCCGCCGAGATGATGGATAAACCGGTTTCCTACTATGCTTTTGAAATGCTTTATTGGTGCGGGATCCGGGAAGGTGAACTTCTTGCACTCACCCCAGAAGACTTCGATTTTAATAAGGGAACCGTCAGGATCAATAAGTCTTATACACGGTTGAACGGACGCGATATCATTACTGACCCCAAAACCCCTAAAAGCAACAGAGTCATTCAAATGCCGGACTTCCTTATAGAGGAAATGAAGGACTATATTCAGCGTCTTTACAAAATCGGTCCGAAAGACCGGCTCTTTGAAGTCACAAAGTATTACCTGATCCATGAGATGGATCGCGGTGCTGCGGCTGCGGGCGTTAAACGGATCAGAATCCATGATCTGCGGCACAGTCACATATCCCTACTGATCCAGTTGGGATATTCAGCTGTTGCGATTGCCGACCGGGTCGGCCATGAAAGCATTGAGATCACATACCGCTATGCACATCTCTTTCCAACGACGCAAAGCGAAATGGCCAAGTCTCTCAGTGATTTAAGGAAAGGAGAAGAAAGCAATGTCAGTTAAGATCTACGACGGTCATGGCCGATGGCGGAATAAAATCGTCGCGTTCCGTATGTCACCTGAGGAAAATGAACAGATCAATGTCGCTGTAGCATTATCGGGGCTGACCAAGCAGGAGTATTGCATACGACGGTGTCTGAACCGCGATGTTATCGTACAGGGCAACCCGAAAGTGTATAAGGCACTGCGAAATCAACTCGCCGCCGTACTGGATGAACTGAAGAGGATCGAATCGCCCGGTGAACTTAGGGATGAATTGCTGGATAACATCGCGCTGATCACCCGGACGCTGGAAGGAATGAAGGAGGAGACAGAATGATGGATGAAAAAAGAATGACCGCCCCATACCCATCTGTTGGTGCAGATGAAGGGCGGTCACTCACCAAACCTGGTGATAGTTTATCCGAATATGCCTTGAATTGCAAGTATTCAGAGGCGATTGAAAACGAATGGATGAAACGGCTTCCCTCATATATCGAAACCGTATCCATGTCAGAATTGTTTGATAACGTGTATAAAAACAAGACACCGATCATAGATGGTTTGCTCTGCCCGGGCATGTATCTTTTCGTCGGAGCGCCAAAATTGGGGAAGAGCTACCTGATGGCGCAGATCGCTTACCATGTCAGTACAGGAATGCCGTTATGGGGGTACCCTGTGCGGAAGGGAACGGTTCTGTATCTCGCTCTGGAGGATGATTATGGGCGGCTGCAGGAACGCATGTACCGTATGTTCGGGACAACGGAAAATGAAAACCTGTTCTTCTGCATCTCCGCAAAACAGATGGGAAACGGTCTTGATGATCAGCTCAAACGCTTTATCCAGGAGCACCCGGATACGTCGCTTGTCATCGTGGATACACTTCAAAAGGTCAGAGAAGCTGATGGGGAGAAATATAGCTACGCAAGCGACTATCAGATCATTACCCGGTTCAAAACTTTTGCGGATCTTTTTGATATTTGTTTCATGGTGGTTCACCACACGAGGAAACAGCGGGCGGATGACTCTTTCGATATGATCTCCGGTACGAACGGGCTGCTTGGTGCCGCGGACGGCGCGTTCCTCCTCCAAAAGGATAAGCGTACGTCCAGCGTCGCCACCCTCGAAGTCTCCGGAAGAGATCAACAGGACCAGCAGCTGTTCCTGGTCCGGAACGAAGAGTCCCTCTGCTGGGAACTGGATCATGTAGAAACAGAATTATGGAAGCTTCCTCCGGAACCGCTGCTTGAAGAGATCGCAAAGCGTATCACTACGGACGATCCGGAATGGTCCGGCAGTCCGACAGAGCTTTGCAGCTTCCTTGGCGTAGACATGAAAGCGAATGCGCTTACGCAGAAGATGAATGTCAACGCTGGGCGTTTGATGCAGGAGTATGGGATCCAATACTGGAACAAACGCACTCACGCAGGCCGCCAGGTCGGTCTCCGTCTGGTGCCGCGTGACGATGCGTGACGGTCGTGACGATGTTTTTGGTAGCGGTGGCGGTCTCAAAAAGACCGTCACCATCGACACGGACCGACACGCATCAACCCCCTCGGAGAGCGCAACAGCACCTTTTGATGGCTCTGCTGTCAAAAGTGCTTTTGCGTTACTTTCGCAGAAAGTAACAAAGGCTCGTTGCGGGGCAGCATAGAAAGGAGATCAGTATGAAAAGAACAATAAGCGCTGAAGTGGGGAAGGGCTCGGTAGATCATAATTGCAGAAAGTTCATCGCAGCCAATGTGGACCAGGAGCGTACCCACCTTAATATCAATTATTGCAACGAGCCGATCAGGCAAATCTATCATGAGCTGTTTGATGAGGCTTTGGCACGGTATAACGCCAAACAGACACGCACCGATAGGCAGATCGAAGACTACTACGAGAAGATCTGTTCAGGAAAGCAGGAGAAACCCTTTCATGAATTGGTCATACAAATCGGCAATAAAGATGATACGGGATCTGCAACTGAAATCGGGGAAATGGCGAAGGGGATGCTGGATGAATACTACCGGGACTTCCAAGAACGCAATCCAAATCTGCATGTATTCTCCGCTCATCTGCACATGGATGAAGCTACGCCGCATATCCACATCGATTTTATACCTGTAATCAGTGGGAGCAGCAGAGGTCTGGATACGCGGGTCTCGCTGAAGAAGGCGCTGGAGGCGCAGGGTTTCCGCGGCGGCACCCGAAGCGCGACAGAATGGAACCTGTGGGTACAGTCCGAAAAGGAGCAGCTTGCTCGGGTCATGGAAAGACATGGCTTCGAGTGGGAACAGAAAGGAACCCACGAAAAGCACCTTAGTGTGATCGAGTACAAGAAGCAAGAGCGCGCAAAAGAACTTGCAGCCATGGAGGAAATGCTGGCAGAGAAAACGGACGAGTTCAGCACACTGGCAAAACGAGTCAATAGTCTAGCTGATGGAAAACAGGAATACAAAGACTTAGAAGAAAGGTTATACCACGATCAGGAATATCAGCTGCCGGAGCCAACTGCCCTGATGACAGCGAAGGCATACAAGACCAAAGTTGCAGACCCGCTTGTAAAACATCTGAAAAAGTACCTGAAAGGTCTTCTGACGCGATATTATATGGCGGTCGATAAGAATTACCACCTCGGTCAGAATAACGAAAAATTGAAGAAAGAGAATAAAGCCTTGGCAGAAAGCAATAGTCAGTTGAAAGATGAAATCGCGATCCTTCGGAAGGAGAATAAAGCTTATTCACTTCTGCGGAAAGCTCTTGGAAATGAACAACTTGAAGCTTTGATTGTGCAGATGAAAGTGATGCGGTTACAAAAAGAACAGAGTCATAGCAAAATGCATGTCATGAAATAACAGAAATCAGAATTATAATCTTGTGTCACTTTTTGTCTTCCTAAATCGTTATATTAATAGAAAGGGGAATTTTATTAGGAGGAAAAAGGCTTTGTAACTTAACAGTTCTGTAATTGATATCTGGGTTCGGTTTGATAGACTAAGCCAACGTGGATGAAAAGTGTTGCACCATGAATCCATCAAGCGGAGAAGGCTTCGCAACAAACTCTTGCGTGACATTTCCACCCTCATTCTCTATGCTATAAGGGAAAGGAGCACGCCGATGAGCGCAGTATCGAAAAATCTGAAGCGGATCCGCCAGGCGAAGGGCATGACCCAGGATCAACTAGCCGACGCGCTGCATGTGACCCGTCAGGCCGTCAGCAGTTGGGAGACCGGCCGCAGCGAGCCGGATATCGAAACGCTGCTGGCATTGGCAGAGGCGCTGGGCACCAACGCGGACGAGTTGATCTACGGGCCAAAAGCACCGCAATATGCGCCGATGCAGAGAAAATATAAGATCTGCTGCATCGTTTTTTCCTTGACCTGTCTGGCAGGCTTTGCCGCAAGGATCTGGCTGCAGCCGTGGCTGATCGCCTACAAAGGCCGCACGTTCGATTTGCGGCCATACTGGATCTATCTGACAGCGCTGATCCCGCTGTTCTATGCCGCGGGCGGAGCATTGCTGGGGTCATTACTGTCCCTGGGAGTCGACCTGCGACTCAGACGGCCCTTGCGCGTTGTCTGCCTGGTCCTTGGATTCGGCTGTCTGGTGCCGATCCTGACGACGGCGGTGCAGTTTATGGCCCAGGGAGACTTTCAGCTCATCTTTCCCTTTGTCTATAGAACGATGGATGGTTTTCTGGTCTGGTCGAAACTCCTGCCATCCCTCGGGGGTTTTCTGCTGTTCCTCGGGTTTAACTACCGCTAATGACGAGGATCCACTTTACCTAAATACAAGAACCTTGACATACCTCGGTGTCCGATGTATTCTATGAACAGGAAATACATTGAACATCGAGGTATATATTATGAAATTCGACAAAAGCCTGCTGTCCGGAAGTACACAGCTGCTGGTCCTGAGTATCGTGGCACAGGAGGACGCCTACGGATACGAGATCATCACAAAGTTGGCGGAAAAGTCTGAGCACGCCTTCGAAATGAAGGAAGGCACGCTGTACCCAGTACTGCACAGCCTAGAAAAAGACGGTTACCTGACGGCTTATGAACAGGAAACAGCTGGCGGCCGCAAGCGCCGGTATTATCATGTAACGGACAAGGGCCTGAAGGAACTCGCCGCGCAAAAAGAACAGTGGAACGCCTTTGCTGCCGGGGTCGGCAGAGTGCTGGGCGAGGGGAGTCCCGCATGAGAAGCATTGAGGAGTGGACGCAGCAGGCGACGGGTCACATCCGCTTTGCCCCGGACCGCAAGGTCGTGGCAGAGGAACTGCGCGCTGCCTACGAGGATCACCGGGACGCGCTGCTCGAGGCGGGTGAACGCCGCGAGCGGGCTTCGTTTCTTGCGCTACAGGCTCTGGGTGACCCGGACGAAGCCGGCGAACTGCTGTCGAAAGTGCATACGCCGTATCTGGGCTGGGCCTGGAGGGCGAGCCGCTGGGTGCTGCTGGCCGCGTGCATCCTGCTGTTCATCGCGCTGGTCCGCATCATGTGGGGAGATCTTCCGAACGGGTTTTACCGGACAAGCATGCCCTACCCGGTGTCGGAGGTAGCGAAAGAGGACAGCGTGTATTCCATAATCCGAAACGGGTCCTCGACGGATGCGGTAAGATCCGGGTCCTACACGTTCCGCGTGGAAGAGTCGGTGATCATCCAACATCCGAACGGCAACCTGGCCTGTATTCTGCTGCAGGTCCGCTGCCCGTTCTGGCTGGACAAACCAAACGATTTGCCGGTGCGCCTTTTTGCATATGGAGACGGCCGGTTATATGAGAATTACCTAACAAGCGAAACACCTCATGCGATGACGGGTTGGATGGTGTTCGACGGTCCTGTCTCAGAAACATTTCTGTTGGAAAAGACGCTGGGTGTGCAGCGTTACTGGGTCACGCTGTGCGATGTTCCGGAGGACCTTGCGCAGGCAGAGATCTGTTACGACCACGGTGGTACACGCTTTTCGCTGACGGTGCATTTCGGGGAGGGAAGCTGATGCGCAGGATCAAATGGACAACAAAGATGCGCCTGATCCGCAACGGCATCCTGATCGTCCTGCTGCTTCTTTTGGTCTGGATCGCGGCCGGCACTCCTGCCCTGACTGCAAAAGGCGCGTTTCGCCGCGCCATGCAGGAGAATCTGACGCCCCAGGTGCAGCCGGAGGTCGTCATCAGGCATGACCGGGTCACCGCGATCCTGGGAAAAGACCGGGATGTTTGGTATCAGGTTGCCGTGAACCGTAAATGGTTGATCTTCTGGCAGCACTACAGCGAGATGACGGAAACAGAAGACACGGAAGATGTCTGTATCGTACCGCTGCTGATGAAGGAGATGCTGCTGTACGGCGGCAGATCGGGCGGTATCTATTACGACAAGTGGCGCGTGCCTGATATGGCTGTCCGCGCGCAAGGCGCGAGCGCGGCGCTGTCCGTGACGGTGGACGGCTATGAGCGCGCACTGGATTTTGAGGGCATTCAGGACGGCTGGTTCTGCTTTTCCTTTGTCCGGGATCCGGTCGGGCCAAATAACTATAATACTTTCGTGGAGGACTACAGGCGTTATATGGATGGTGAACTTGGCATACCAGCCGACCCCCACGGATGCTTTACCTTCGAGTCCTACGACGAGTCCGGCAACGTGCTGCAGAAGGGTTCGCGGGAATTTTAGAGGATCGGGATGAGCGGTCTATTTACGGATCAAAGGGAAATCTCATATCAGCAGACGCGGAATAATCCTGCGCGCAGCATCGGGGAATGGACCTGGCGCGCGACGGGTCATATTCGCTTTGCCCCGGACCGAAAACCGGTGGAAGAAGAGCTGAAAGCGCAGTACGAAGACCATCGTGATGCTCTCCTAGAAGCGGGCGAAAGCCGTGAGCGGGCTTCGTTCTTCGCGCTTCAGGCCATGGGTGACCCGGACGAAGCCGGCGAGCTGTTGGCGAAGGTCCACACGCCTTGGCTCGGGTGGGCCTGGAAGGCAAGTAAAGTACTGGCGGTGGTCATGGTCATCGCGTTGCTGATCAGCCAGGCAGTATACCGCAACACATATATTTGGGCGTATTTCGAAGAAGATGAGTTTGAACCTTATATCCTGTCGCAGGAAGCGCTTCAGAGCGGCAGGTACGAGGTCGTGCGGGAGGGCACAGGCGGGCAAACGGCACACATCGGAGACTATCGTATCCATATTACGGACTGGAAGGTAATGCACCGCTTTCCGGGAACACAGCCGGAAGAGTATCCCGTAGTCATCTGTCTGGAAATGAATACGCTGCCTTGGTTGGGTTGGTCGAATGCGTTTGCAAAGTACCTGCGTGCAGAGGATAATCTCGGAACGGTTTATCGCAACTGGCCCTATGAAAAACGGACGGAAGAGACAGATGCTCTGGATCCTCAGTTTGCTTTGGAATCCAGAGGGTTTTCTTTTTGGACGCATCGGTTCTTTTTTCTGCTTCAGCCCTGTGATCCTTCCATTGAGTGGGTGCGCTTTTCCTATGATCACGGCGGCACGTCTTTATCCTTTACAGTTCCCTTGACGGAGGACACGCCATGAAGCAGAGATCCCAAAAGCAGAACACGCGTTCCCGCCTGATCCGCAATCTTGCAATCGCCTGCATTGCATTCCTGCTGATCTGGATCCTGGCAGGCATGCCTGCTCTCACGAAAAACGGCGCATTTCGGCGCGCCATGCATGAAAACCTGATCCGCGGCGTCCGGCCGCAATACACCATCGCTTCCGACCGGGATATGGCGGTGATGGGTGAAAAAGACAGCACAATGTACCAGGTACAAGTATGGCGGCAGGGCGTCTTCTGGTACCATAATGCAGAAATTGCAGAGACTCGGGCATCCGAAGGGCTGTATATCGTTCCGCTGCTGGGGTACGGAGATATAGAAGACGCGGGAGATATCGCGGTGCTGGCGGAAGGTACAGACGCAAGATGCAGCATCATGTTGGATGGTTCAGACTATGCCTATCCGTTGACCCTTTTGGAGTGCCAGAATGGCTGGTTCTGCTTTGCCTGGCGTGGAACGGACGAGACAAGCCCGATGTGGGGCCTGATCCATTATGGCAATTGCCGCCGGATAGATGTGAAGACGCCTGGAACAAAAGATTATCACGGTTTGATCCTATTCGAATCCTACGACATGAATGGCATCGTAGTGCAGCAAGGCGCAAGGGAGTTTTGAGGTATAAGTATGTCCCTTCGTAAAACCGAGAAAACAATACTATGGATTCTTGTGCTTTCCATCCTCCTCTGGCAAGGGTACAGAGTATGGAGGGACTGGCCGGTTTATGGTTCACCTATGGCAGTGGTCGATTCTTTCGATGAGTTGAAAGAGTATCTCGAACAAAGCGGGCGGGTGTTTGTGCTGCCGGAACCGTTCTGGGAAGATGAATCGCAGGCATCGTACGAAGTCGGACTCGACGGACGGACCAGAAAGGCGCGTGCAACGGGGTATTCGATCGGGGTCAATTGCGATGATATTCAAAAGGGCGTTTCGTTCAGTTACGTCAAATCTTCCCCTTACCCGGCTGAGATCCGTTCCGAAAACTATACATATGAGACATATAAGACGTTTTATTCGGCCTGCAATCTGGGCCCTGTCCAGATCACTGCTTCCGCCATGGTTCCAAAGGAACACTTTGCGGGCAGCGACGGGGAGGAACTGGAGCGGTCTGTGCAGGAATGGACTTATGCGCATTGCGAAGAACTTGTAAATGCATATCTTCAGATCGAACCGGAGGCTGCTTCGACAGCGATGCCGGAGATGCTGCAGGCCTTCCTGGACGGCGAGGCGCTGCTGGAGCGGGCCGGTCCGCTTCCCCTGCAAAAGGGCCGCGCGCCTTATACGCTGACAGAACTGGCGCAGGGCTGGCAGGACAGTCTGGCGGACCAGAACATCGAGAAGCCCCTGACGCAGACGAGCTACGCTCTGGTTGACTTTATGGAAGACGGGGAACCGGAACTGGCGCTGCGCTTCATGTTCGGCGAGGAAGAAGACGCCTGTATCGTACAGACTGTTCTGAAGGAGTCGGACGGCGTGCTGCGGGAAGTGATGAGCTGCACGGGGCAATGGGAGATCAATCCGTATGGTTTCTTCCGGGAAAGCTCTTGTTTGGACGGGGTCTTGGAAACGGAGATCGATGGCGGCTTTTTCCGGACTGATCTGGAACCTTACGGAGGGGAGAAGGTGACCTGTTATACGGAGATCCGCTATTCCGGATTATCGCAGCCGTATATTCCGTTGCTGTACCTGAGTGTAGATTCGACGCTGCAGGACCTTCCGTCCGACTATCCGCAGGATATCGCAGAGGAGGAACGAACGGGTCCGTATACGCTTCATGTCTATTATCTTTCCAATCCGGAGGGCGTATGGCCGACCTGGCCTTTCTACGCTTTTTCGAAAGAGGAAGACGGTACGGAGCATCCCGCAGAACCGCAGGCTTCGTATCTTGAGTGGTACCGGTCTGCCGGGATAGACGTGCGTACCATGGACGAAGCGGAAGAAGGCATCATTGCCTGCTATGAGGCCTTCGGCATTGCGGCGGATCACTGGAATGACCCGCCGATCATATGGATCCCCCTGCAAGCGATGGGGCCCGGCCCATCTGTAACAGTCCTGTAATTGATATCTGTAATTGGTTTGATATATTAGAACTAGGGGAGTGAAAGGAGATCAGCCGCATGAAAAAGAAAAGTGTTATTGGGATCCTTGCCGCTGTGATCTGTGCGGTAGCGCTGATTTATATTTTTCTTTGGCCTCACCCTTTATATGATATTGCCTGGCTCGGCGTCAGCCACGGAGAACCGGATATTGTTCGGATCGTACGGGATGCGTTTGGCGAAGAAGCCCCTCTGACATACGATGTTACGCTTTCTGATTCGGATTCTGCTGCATTTCTGGAGGATATGCGAAATGCTTCCGTCCGGTTTCCTTTCTTTGGAAGGATGGACAGGATTTCATCAGACTACTATCGGATCATGCTGGGAAATCAGAATAATGTCTGGTCGGAAATAGAGATCACTAATAACGGAACGATAAATCAGGAGGCGCCGGCTAATCGCAGATGGGGCAACGGAACGTTTCTCCTTTATCGCAAGGATGCGGAAGGGTTTCTTCAGATCTGCAGAGAATGGACAAGCCCGGACGGCAGATATCCGGGATTGGCATTCTTGCAGGAATTCTTTGCGATCAACAAGGACGGACGGGCGGATAACGTCTGGCTGGACGCTCCGGACGGTGTGTACAGTACAGGGGACAGTATATTTGCGCTTTATCAGGGTCTGGAACGCTATATGACGGAACGCGGATTCAGCAAGATCCTTATGGAAAGGTCGCTGTACAAGCTGGAATACGTCTGTAAACAGAAAGGTAAAGATTGGTATTGCGGTTCTATAGAAGTCGCTCCGGCTTCGGAACCCGGCAATTACTTTTACAGCGCAGTCCTTGTCGAAGGCGCGTCCGGCAACAATGAGGAATTTTGGATCACCGGCAATTATTCTATTGGAGAGGACGGCCTTGTTGACAGCTTCTATATCGACTTGTCCGGTGAGATCTTAAAGGAAGACTAGAAGAGGCTTGTTATGTACAAAAAGAATCTATGGCTCGTTATAATCGTGATCTTTCTTGTGCTGGTCTTGCTTCCCGTAACACCACAGCGGGCGGTGCGTTTATGGCTGGTCAAAGATTTTCAGCCGGCAGCTGCTTTCCGGGTGAAATTGCAGTCGGATCCGGTTGCGATCTCAGAGTATGACCAACCGCGGTATACGTCTGAAAATATGGAGCGGTACAGGGTAGACACGGAACATTATCTGCCGCTTTGGATGGACACGAAGAATCCAATGATCTATTGGGATATTAAAAAGAGCGGAATCTTCTATTCCGCGGAACCCGGTGGAGCAGGCTGATTATGAAATGTTTTACGCGCACTATGCAGATACGCCGGATCTGACGATTGAGATGGTCACATCGCTTATGGATAGCAAACTGGGATGGAGCGAGTAATTAAGAAATATGGATAAAACTATCATTCTAAAAGCAATTAGCATTATCTTGGCAATAATAGCAGTTTTCGCGCTCTTTAGCGCTATTACAGTCAAGAGTGTCGGCTTCTTTGATTTAAGCAATATTGTGAGAACCAGCTCCGCTATTATGGCTTTGGTATGCTTTATACTTGCTTACGTTATATGGCAAAAGGCGAAAGATTAAAGGATCATAAAATAGATGGGAAACAATAGTATGGACCCATTACGGATTGAAAAACATTTCCAAATCGCCTGTGCGATCGCTGCTGTTCTGATACCGAAAATAGGGTGGAACCCATTGCTCATACTGATTTGTATCCATTCGGTATGGTATGGCTTTCAGAAGAAAGACATCGTTGTTCGGATATTCCACTATGGATTATCCATTGTTTTATCAATGATCATAATTTTTAATATCTATAATTCTCAATAGAATGTTGGAACTATTGGGGGCTCTATCTGAATATGATATGGTATAATCTTAATGGCAACATCATGGCAACGATAAATCGGATAGCCTCTATCCGATGGAGAAAATAGAGAGCCAAAATAATACACAACACATTTCCTAAACAAATTTGTTTAACGTCCGCTTGCCAAGAGCGAGTGGGAATGACCATATTTGCTGAGATCTGTCCGCTTAAACAGCGGGCAGATTTTATTTCAGATCCTGTTGGACATTTGCTGGACAGCCTGGGCTATAATAGAACCAGCATGATAAAGGAGGAACATGGTTATGCCTAAGATGAAGTCAAATACAGAGCGGGCGGCACACCTGATACAGGCCTATATGGACTCGAACAACGGAGCCCTGCCCGACGAATATGTTCAGTATATCCAATCCATGAAGTCGTCTTTAACGGCGGCGGAGGAAAGGTATAATAACGAGAACCGGCGCAAACCGCTCGCTTTTCAGGTCCTGAAGTACAGATACGATAAGCTGGACAAGGATCTGAAAGAAACGGCAGACTATATCAAGGCCGGAAACGTCGATCCGAAAAAACTGTATGAAAAGCAGAGAGCGGTCGCCAACACCGTCGGCGCCATCCGGCAAACACACGAAGAGATCCGGGATGTGCTGGATGACCCGGAGAACCAGGATCATGAAGAATACACAGGTCTTTTCGGCGGATACGATCACAGGAAGCTCACGGAGCTGGAACCTGTAAAGGGTCAGAACATCATGAAGATGTCCGGCGAGACCAAGTCCGCGGCGAAATGGATCGAATCGGTCTATGACGAAATGAAAGAGCCCATCAGCGTGACCGAGGAAAACGTTGCGCTCATCCTCGCAGCACGGCAGCTGGGCAACGCTGTGTACGACCATCCGGCGAATATCAAGAATACGAGGCTCAGCGAGGCGGAGCTCCGCAATCATGCCAACAAACTGATGGCAACGCCGGAATTCAAGGAATATTTCAAGACCGTCGAAAACCTTGATTTCAAGAAGACCGTCAAACACGGGCACGGCGGCTATCTGGAAAAGAGCTTCGAGGATTTCCTGGTGAAGAAGAACAGCGGAGAGGCGCTGGACTTCGACGTGAACGACCGCTATCAGAGAGCGATCGACGCCGCCAATCCGAAACCGAAAGATCTTTCCGAACTGTACGATTACAAGAATTTCGGCGAATACTTCGAGAAGAACAAGGGCAATGTGGTGACGTCCAAAGAGGTCCATGCTGCCAGAATGGCTGCGGCAGACTTCTACCACAGACAGGATCCGAACGCTCCCTTCGATAAGAAAGCTCTGGATCAGAAGGCGCGCAGCTTCATGAAAGATCCTGCGTTCAAGGTGATGATGGCCATGCCGGGCAAGGCGGACATGATCGCGAACGGCGACGCGCCCGGCTTTGCGGCTTCGGTCAAGAACATGAGCGACGCCTGCCGTTCCATGCTGAATGAAAACGGGGAATTCGAGCACGCCGGTTATTCCGATATCTCCATGGACCGCCTGCGGAAGAGAACCGAGGAGAACCCGGATCTGAAATCCGTCGTGGACAGCGTCGATGCGCTCAAGCAGGGGAAAAAGGAGCCGAAGGACGTCCTGAAGACGCTGAATACCATCATGGAGTATCAGGACAAGCATATGAACGAGGACAAGCTCGGCGCAGCCGGCAAGGATATGAACGATACGCTGCGCCTGCTCCATGAGCTGACGGCCGGAACGGCGATGAACGGCATCGTGAAGACGCAGATCGACAAGGTCAACAATGCCCGGAATCTCAAGGAGGGCGACAGGGCATACGTCACGCACGACTTCATCGCAAAAGAGGGCAGAGAAGCGGATGAACAGCTGCAGAAGGAGCTCGACGGAAACGATCTCAACAAATCCTTCGATCTCGGTCATCAGCCGATCGCCTGATGTGAGGACGGGTGGAGGAAAAAGTTTGCTGAAACTTGTTGCAATAAACGAACAGAACTGGCTGGAGGTAAGACCTCTGTCGGTCGGTACGGACCAGGAGGGCTTTCTGGACAGCGCCGTGGGCATCCTCGCGAGAGGCTACGTCTACCGCAGCCAGCGCGCCAGGGTGCTCGGGATCGAGCGTGGTGGCGAGATGATCGGAGTCGCGCTGGTGAAGGATCTGGATGAGGAACCGGCCTGCTACGATCTGCAGCAGTTTATGGTCGACGCCCGCTGGCAGGGGAAAGGCTATGGCACGGAGGCGCTGCGCCTGATCCTGGCCATGCTGGAAGGGGAGAGAAAGTACGACTGTGTAGAGGTGTGCGTCAAAAGGACGGACGCCGCCGCGCTGCGTGTCTACGAAAAGGCAGGCTTTACGGACACCGGTTACGTGGACGAGGCTGCGCCGGATTGTCTGAATTTGATGTTCCGTTTTGAAAAAGGCGCAGAAATGAGCGACCTGAAGATCGTAAAAGTGGATAAAGATACGCCTCTGGCAGCGGAATTCCTGCAGTTCGTCGAAAACTGTTCTTGGGTCGAGGTGAAGGACCACATCGCGGAGAAGGTCCGCACGTGGGACTTTATAGACTGGGAGACCATGTTCGCCGCCGTGCAGAACGGGAAGATCGTCGGCATGGCGTCTGCCCTGAAAACGGATTATTATCCGCTTCCGGAGATCTTTCCCTGGGTGTCTTGCGTCTTTGTGTCCGAGGAGTACCGGGGTCGGCGGATCAGCGGAAAACTGATCGATGGCGCGAACGGCTATCTGAAGGCGTGTGGTTTTACACGAAGCTACATTCCGTCGGAATACATGGGTCTCTACGAACACTATGGCTATCGCTACCTGAAAGACATAGTGAATTACGGCGGCGGTACCGACCACTTGTTTGTAAAAGAGTTTGAATAAACAGCACTGTATGCACGATCAGCCCCGGCCATCCGGGGCCTTTTTGTGATCCGGAGAACAATAAAACCGCAGCACAGCGGATTGTGTTGGGTTCACTGAAATATAACATCAATGATAAGAAAACAGATGATGGATCGCCTTCATTCGGTCGCAGACCCTGTTGATTCCAGGGGAAAACAAAAGGAAATGCCTTTTTTGGAGCAATGGACAATAGAATGTGGAAGCATTTTCTTATCATCAGAAAGCGGATTCGGCAAAAACGACACAATCACCTGCGCGGGGGAAATTGCTCTTTCTCTGCGAAACCATGTAAGATAGAGACATAAAATCCGTCTATAAGAGTGAGAGGGGGAAACACTTTATGGATGACGAAAGGATCGTCGCTCTGTACTGGGACAGAAACGAGCAGGCGATCGAAGAAACAGCGCACAAATACGGAGCGTATTGCGGACAGATCGCCCGGAACGTCCTGGACAGCGGGCCGGATGCGGAGGAGTGCGTCAACGACACCTGGCTGCACGCTTGGAACGCCATGCCGCCGCAAAAGCCTTCACTGCTGGCCGTGTTCCTCGGGCGGATCACGCGCAATCTGGCCTTCGACCGCTGGCGCAGGAACCGTTCGGAGAAGCGCGGCGGCGGGCAGATCGACCTGGTGCTGGACGAACTGGCGGAATGCGTGTCCGGCGCCGATGACCCGGCACATGCTGTCCAGGCGCAGGAACTGGCGAAAGAGATCGACAGCTTCCTGGCCGGGCTGTCGGAAGACAAGCGGGCGATGTTCCTGCAGCGCTACTGGTACGCGGACAGCATCCGGACGATCGCGCGACGTTTTGCCATGAGCGAGAACAACGTCTCCGTGACGCTCAGCCGCCTGCGGGGGAAACTGAAAACACATTTGCACGAAAGGGGTTATGACTCATGAAGAAAGAAGATCTGTTCGATCTGCTTGGGGGAGCGGACGAAAAAGAAGTGATGAACGCACGGGAATACCGCGCGCAGAAAACCCGGCCTGCCTGGGTGAAATGGGCTGCGCTGGCGGCCTGCGTCGCACTTGCCTTCGGCGCGGTGGTCGGCTATCCGCTGCTGTTCTCCGGCGGGTCACCGGAGGTGGCGGGGAACTATCCGCCCGGCGTGACCGTCGTCAGCGCCCAGACGCCGGATCCGGTGTCTGCTGAAATGGACAACCAGCAGTTCATCGAAAGCGACGCGCACTGGAACTGGTGGCAGGCGTACCGGGAGAAGGTGGCCGAATCGACGCCGCTGCAGGAAGGCCTGAACGGCTGCTATACGTCCGTCATGGCACAGCTGCTCGAGGCGGAAGACGAGAACACGGTCGCCTCTCCGCTGAACATCTACATCGCGTTCGCTATGCTGGCGGAGACGGCAGACGGCAACACGCGGCAGCAGATCCTGGACCTACTCGGATCACCTGATATCGAAACGCTGCGGCAGAACGTGCGGACGATCTGGCAGAGCAACTATGTGGATACGCCCATGGTCAAGAGCCTGCTGGCGAACTCCCTGTGGCTGCGCGAAGGCGATAACTTCAACGAGAAGACGCTGCAGATCCTGGCGGAAAACTATCTGGCCTCGTCCTTCCGCGGACAGCCCGGTTCCGACGAGATGAACAAGGCGCTGCAGCAGTGGACGGACGCGAACACCGGCGGCCTGCTGAAGGAATATACAAAGGATCTGAAACTGGATCCCTCCATGGTGGCGGCGATCATGTCCACGCTGTATTACAAGGCCATCTGGAGCAACGAATTCTATGCAGAGGACAACACGCAGGAGATCTTCCACGGCACGAAAGGAGACACGGATGCAACGATGATGCACCGCTCTGACACGATGTTCGTGTACCGCACCGATGCGTTCACTGCGGTCAGTCTGGGACTGATCGACAGCGGCTCGATGTTCTTCTACTTGCCGTCGGAAGGCACGGACGTGAATTCTCTAGCCTCCGATCCGGACGTTCTGAACGCGATCTGGCACGACAACGATCCGACGGACGAGGGCTGGGCCGTTCCGCTCGTCAACCTGTCCGTGCCGAAGTTCAAGGTCTCGGCAAAGACGGATCTGTTGGACGCCATGAAGGCTCTTGGCCTGACCGACGCGCTGGATCCGGGCACTGCGGACTTCACCCCGCTGCGGGAAGAAGGCGAGAACCTGTTCATCAGTACGGCGGAGCATGCAGCCACGGTCGAGATCGACGAGAACGGCGTGACAGGCGCAGCCTATACGATGATGGCCTACGGCGAAGGCGCGCTGCTCGTTGAAGAGGAGATCGACTTCGTCCTGGACCGCCCGTTCCTGTTCGTGGTCACCGGCATGGACGGCTCCGTCCTATTCTCCGGCATCGTAAGAAATATCGAATAAACTCTGAAAGAGGCGCAAAGCCTCGGGCAGTAAAGCCCGGGGCTTTTGTATTATTGTCTATATTGCATATAATGTTGAAATAATTTCGGGAAAGGAATATAATACTCGAAGCCCATAAAACTACCTTAGTTATGGAGGAAAAACAATGAACCTGAAAGACAGCGTACGGACCATGGCGATCCGCCAGGCCATCAAGTACCTGGAAAAGGATCCCGCAAACAACATCCCGAAACTCGTCGACTGGGTCGACCGTTTCGACGTCACCGGCCAGCTCGACAAGCACATGAAGGCCATCAAGCCCGTCCTGAAAGATCCGGACAGCAACTGGTCCAAGCTCATCCTCAGTATCTATACCGATATCGACCAGGGCGTGCGCATGAAGCTGTTCGAAAACTTCGTCATCAACGCGTCCATCCTCGGCGGCGAGCGCCAGAGAGAATGCGAAGCGAAGTACGACTGCAACATCCCCTGGGCCATCCTGTTCGACCCGACGTCCGCCTGCAACAAGCACTGCATCGGCTGCTGGGCTGCGGAATACGGCGCGAAGATGAACCTCACGTACGAGGAGATGAGCAGCATCGTCTCGCAGGGCAAGGAACTCGGCACGTACTTCTATCTGATGACCGGCGGCGAACCCCTCATCCGCAAGAAGGACATCATCCGCCTGTGCGAAGAGCACAACGACTGCGTGTTCAGCACGTTCACGAACGCATCGCTGATCGACGAGGAATTCGCCCAGGACATGCTGCGCGTGCAGAACTTCATCCCCGCCATCTCCATCGAAGGCTTCGGTGAAGCGACGGATGCGAGAAGAGGCGAGGGCACGTACGACGACACGCTGCGCGCCATGGACATCCTGCGCAGGAACCGCCTGCCGTTTGGCATCTCCTGCTGCTACACGTCCGCGAACGCGGAGGTCATCGGCAGCGAGGCCTACATGGACAAGATGATCGAAATGGGCGCGAAGTTCGCCTGGTTCTTCACCTATATGCCGGTCGGCAAGCAGGCCGTTCCGTCCCTGATGGCGACGGCCGAGCAGAGAGAGTTCATGTATCACCAGCTGCGCAAGTTCCGTTCGACCAAGCCCATCTTCACGGTAGATTTCTGGAATGACGGCGAATACGTCGGCGGCTGCATCGCGGGCGGCAGAGCTTACCTGCACATCAACGCGAACGGCGACGTCGAACCCTGCGCGTTCATGCACTATTCGGATACGAATATCCGCGAGCATACGCTGCTGGAAGCCTATCAGAATCCGCTGTTCATGGGCTACCGCCGCAACCAGCCGTTCAACAAGAACATGCTGCGTCCGTGCCCGGTGCTCGACAATCCCGGCCGCCTGACCGCGATCGTGGAAGAATCGCAGGCCAAATCCACGGATTACTCCGACGTCGAGACCGCAAAGGAATACTCCGACAAGTGCGTCGAAAAGGCCGCCCTGTGGGCGCCTGTGTCCGAACGGCTCTGGACCGAGTCGGGTCACGAACTGTAAGGGTTATTTGAAAGATTTTATGGTCATCATCCGGAAGGGTGATGACCTTTTCTTTTGCCTGCCATTTTACATTCCGTAAAAAATATTAAATTATTTGTAAAATATACTTGACATAGTGTAAAGCAAAGCGTATAGTAGTGCCAGAAACAAACCAGAGGATCCTTTCAAAGGGGGAAGAAAATATATGAAGAACTTAAAACTTAAATCTGCCCGCGCGGCCAAAGACCTGTCTCAGGGCGACCTGGCGCAGATGTGCGGCGTATCGAGGCAGACCATCAACGCCATCGAAAAGGGCGACTACAATCCGACGATCAACCTGTGCATCGCGATCTGCAAGGCGCTGGGAAAGACTTTAGACGAACTGTTCTGGGAGGACGAAAAAGATGAAAGATAAGAAGAATATGCTGGATGAAAGACAGGAGCAGATCATGCTGCAGATCGAGCACGTTGGCTGCTGGATCGCTTACTGGGGTCTGCTGATCTCCATTCTCGTGCAGGAGATCGTTTACCACGGGGACTTCCGCTATGTACTGGGCGAATGGATCGTATTTCTGGCACTGTGCGTCTACGTGTTGGTCGGGTGCATCAGGAACGGCCTGTGGGACCGCCACATCAAGCCCACGATGAAGAACAACGCGATCGCCTCGCTGATCGCTGCCGGGGTCATCTTCCTGTTCACCTTCATCATGGTCAGCCGCAACTTCCCGGGCAAACCGGTCGGCGCTGCTGCCGCGGGCCTGTTCGCTGCCGTCGTCGTCTTCGTTCTCTGCCTGATCGCGCTGACCATGGCAAAGAGAGCCACGGAGAAGAAGCAGGCGCAGCTCGAAGCCGAGTCCGAAGAGGAAGACGAAGAATAAAACTTGCCTGGACTGCCGCGACCCGGTGAACTTGTGACCCATAGAATCAAAACCTGCCGTTTCCCGGCAGGTTTTTGCTTTTGGAAAGATCATTGTTAAGCAATTATACAAGAGACCAAGATGCGCTTAACAGTTTTTTCTAAGGCTAGACATAGGTGTATACGCTGCTTCAGGCTAAGTTGCCACGTCGTTAAACATTTGTATATAAGCTGGGTAAAAGCTTAACTATATCAGGGAACATTACGTTTTGCTTTGAGTCAATTGCCAGGGTCATCGCAGTTTATGTTAAGCGACATGCCATGCGCGACAGCAACGCTTAACATTGAAGCATCTGGCGTTTGCCCTTACGATAGATTTCCCGGAAAGTACATTGCATCGATCGATGCCCGGACCAGATCTATGCTGATTCCGCCGTATTCGTCATCAAACGTCACGAACAGGTTTTTCCCCAGTACGATGCCGGCTCTTCTATAGAGGATCAGTCTACGGATCGTATCTGCGGTATATCCTTCATCCTGCAATCCCAGGTGTTCATGGTAAATGAAACGGCCGTCTGCCCGTACGCCGCGAATATCCGGCGATACGAATTCTCCGTCGATCTCAAGTACCTCATCGTAATGATAGTAGATCCCCTTGCGGTCATATTCACTCGTAACCAACACCTCTGATTTCGATCTTGCCCAGAATCCGCGGTTAGCGCGGTGAATCTTATGTTCGAGTTTCTTGGTGTTCTCCCGGTAAGGCAGTTCTGCCCATTCCTGTGCGCTTATGCCTTCTAACTGCAGCGCAGGAGTTCCCGGACGCACGAATGGATTCCGGGATGGATTCGGCCATTTTCCGGTATTCTGCAACGCCGGATTCGTGAGGTCCCGGATGTCGAGCGTGTCAAAATGCTTCGGCAAACTCCTGAGCAGAGCTGTTTCATCTAAAGATATGCTGGACGCAAGAGCGCGTTCGAGCTGCCTGATATTGATATCGATCCGGTCGAGTTCTTCCAGAAGATATGCTTTCCTCGCCAACCGGCAAACGAGTTCTTTGTCCCGGCCGATCCCTTTCGGCTTTTTCCTGCTGTTAGGCGGAGCGATATCGAAGCAGGACCTCCGTGATCCATTGGAAGAGATCATCAACTTGCCCTCAGGCATTTTATTTAGTTCAATGTTAAGCATTCGTCGTTGCTTCTTTAAGCTGCTTAACAATTGCTCTATCGCTTTATATCCAGCCATGGATGACAACCTCATAAATTGACAATATATGGTAATTATAGAGGGGCTAATACAGAATATCAAGTAAAAATAGAGATATATGGATTTGTAAGTCGGTTTATTTTTCCCATCGGACAAAAAATGTTAAGCGGTTGAGGATAGCTTTGCAATGTGCTTAACAGTGCGGGCCGAGAGAGGGGCAAGACATGCTCTTGCTTGTTTCACCGCTTCATTTTTGATATCTTAATATTGAGAGAAATACAGCATGAAAACCGTATAGGAGGACAGGACCCATGGCAAACATCCAGACAGACGTTCTATATACCAGAGAATACCGCGACAACGCGATCAATCTGGGCAAACCCGAGGCATTTCCGTACTATCCGGCGACCGCGTTCGGTTCGACCGCGTTCGAGGAGATCAAGACTGCATATAAGCAGGGCTACACGTACATCCGCACGAACAATCCCGACCGCGACGTGCTCGCAGGGCTCATGACCAAGCTCGAAGCGCCCGGCATGGATGCGAAGAGCACGGTGCTCTCGTCCGGCATGGCTGCCATCACAGCAACGTGCGCGGCGCTTCTGAAGAGCGGCGACCACATCGTCAGCAACCGCTGCCTGTACGGCGAGACGCTCGAACTGTTCGACTTCATGTTCGGCAAGTTCGGCGTGGAGACGACCTACGTGAATTTCTCGGATCTCGACGCGGTCCGCGCGGCCGTCAAGCCCAACACGAAGATGATCTACACCGAGATCTGCGCGAATCCGACCATCGACCTCGTCGACCTGCCCGAACTCGTGAAGATCGCCAAAGAAGCCGGCGCGCTGCTCGTCGTCGACAACACGTTCTGCAGCCCGCTGTCCATCCGTCCGCTCGAATGGGGCGCGGACATCGTCATCAACTCGCTTACGAAGTTCCTGTCGGGTCACTCGGACATCCTGCTCGGCAGCGTCACGGCGAAGCCGGAGCTGATCGAGAAGATCTACGAATTCTCGCTGTTCATGGGGTCGCCTGCGGATCCGTTCCCCGCATTCCAGATGATACGCGCGCTGGAGAGCGCCCCGATGCGCATCGAACGGCAGATGTCCAATGCGGCAAAGCTGGCCGCGTACTTCGAGACGGACCCGCGCATCGTCAAGGTCAACCATCCGTCCGTCGACAGTTTCCCGCAGAGAGAACTGGCAAAGAAGCTCTGGAAAGACGACGAGAAGATCACGGGCATGATGAGCGTGGAATTCTGCACGGAGGACGACGCGAAGATCGACGCGTTCATGAAGAAACTGAAGTTCGTGCATTACGCGCCGACGCTGGGCGGCATGCGCACGACGATGAGCCACCCGGTGACGTCTTCGCACAACACGACGCCCGATCCAGTGCGCCGGGCCATGGGCATCACGCCGGCCCTGATGCGCATCTCCATCGGCATCGAGAACATCGACGACCTGATCGAGGATTTCAGACAGGCGATGTCAGAACTGGAATAAGTATCTTCGGACCGGACAAACACGCTCGGCCGCTGCAATCGAAAAGAGATCCTGTTTTCAGGATCTCTTTCTTTGTTTATCGTTTGTTATTTGTAATCGAATCCGCTGGGCTCGTTCAGGGGCCGCTCCAGCAGTTCAGGATGCGCGAAGATGTGCTTGACGAGCTTTAAGCTGCGGGCGAAATAGAACCCGTCGCCGATGCGCTCGTCCACCGTGGCGCCGATGTCGACGACGTCGCGGATCTCCTTGTGGCCGTCTTCCATCAGCATCTCTTCCTTGTGCAGCGTTCCGATGGTCACCATGACGGAGTTCGTTCCGTAGTTGTTCAGGTGATGGTACACAGCCGGGCACTTGATGGAGCCGAGGTTGCTGACGAGGATCGAGGAATAGTTCGGGTCACCGTCGGTGATGAACTTCGGGTTGAGTCCCCAGAAGTCCAGGTAGCGGATGATGCGCACGAGGAAGGCCATCAGGAAGCGGGGCATGGCTGCGAACTTGTCGAGCAGCTCGTCCACGCCGCCGGTGGCGACCTCGCTCTTGCGGGTCTCCTTGACTTCGCCCATGATCCACTCGGACACCTCGTTTACCGTATCCGTCGGCTTGGGGATGAAGTACAGCAGCGCTTCGGCCGATCCGTCCACGAACGTGCGCCTTGCAACGAACGAAAGAGAGATCTCCTTGCGCTCGTAGATGGCCCATCCCTGGATGAAGCGGTTCATCGTCGGGCGTTCCATCAGCATGCGGGCGAGGGCCGTGATCGCGCAGTGGAAGATGGTCACCTTGCGCTCCGTGCGGCCTTCGTTCTTCTTTTCCAGGTATTTGATGAGTTCCGTCGCGTCGATCTTGTCGTTCAGATAGACTTCGCTGCCCGTTCTCTGCGGCAGCAGCGCGGTCATGACGGTCTGAAGGCCTGGCGCCTTGACTCTTTTGCCGTCTCTGCGGTCTCCGAATGCCATTACGATGCCTCCTTGATCTTCTTCAGTTCTTCCTCTTCGAGGATGCGGTAGGCGACTTTGCCCACCAGGGTCTTCGGCAGTTCCTTGCGGAATTCGATCTCCTTGGGCAGGGCGTATCCCGCGACGTGCTGCGCCATGTGGGCCATCAGCCTTTCCTTCGTTTCTTCGCTTTCCTGGCCGTGCTTCTTCAGCACGACGTAGGCCTTGACCTTCTGGCCTCTGCGTTCGTCTGGGATGCCGATGATGCAGCTGCAGTCCACGAGGGGATGCGCGTCCAGCACGTTTTCGAGCTGGCTGGGATAGACGTTGTAGCCGTTCGTGACGATCATGCGCTTCATGCGCTGCGAGAAGTACACGTAGCCGTCCTCGTCCATATAGCCGAGGTCGCCGGAGTACAGCCACAGGTCGCCGTCGGAGCGTCTGCGCATCGCCTGCGCGGTCTCTTCCTCGTTATGCAGGTAGCCGAGCATCAGCGTCGGCCCCTTCAGCACGATCTCGCCCTCTTCCCTTGGCGCGCATTTTTCATCCGTGCCGGGTTTGACGATGTCGTAATACGTATCCGGGAAGGGCAGTCCGATGGAGCGCTCCCGGTATTCGTCTCGGGGAGTGAGGCAACTGGCCGTGACGCACTCGGTCAGACCGTAGCCTTCGCGGATCTGGCACTTGGCGCCGCGGTTAGCGAGGAATTTATCCACGCGCTTCTTCAGTTCGACGGTCAGCGAATCGCCGCCGCAGAAGCACCCGCGCAGCATGCTCAGATCGGCCGTTTCCAGCGCCGGCGCGTGCAGCAGGGCGTCGAACAGCGTCGGCACGCCTGCGATGAAGTTCGGCCTGCGCTTGATGAGCATGTTCGAATACGTCTTGATGTTGAACGTCGGCATCAGGATGCAGCACAGACCGTGCGTCAGCGCGGTGTGGATGTTGATGCCCAGACCGAAGCCGTGGAACAGCGGCATGCAGCTGAGGATGGTCATGCCGGGCTCGAACTGCTCGCGGATCGCCTCGACCGCCTGCAGCGCGAGCGCGTTGAAGTTCAGGTCCGTCAGGCAGATGCCCTTGGGCTGCCCGCTCGTACCGCCGCTGTACAGGATGACGGCCGTACGCTTCGCGTCGAAGCGGCAGACAGGCAGTTTTTCGCGGATCGCCTTTTCGCCCTTGAGCTTTTCGGCGGCCATGACGGACGTCCACAAGACGTCTTTGCTTCCGGTGCGCGGGAATTTTAAGTGTTTACGGCCTTCCTTTAGCATGTAGGCCGCGGCGAGATGCACCGGCAGCTCGTCCTGCATGCGGCAGACGATGATGCGCACCGGGTGGTCCGCCTGGTCAGCCGCCATGCGCACCTTTTCATAGAACATGTCGAGGGTCACGACCCAGGGACTGTCGGAAACGTTCAGATAATAGACGATCTCGGACACTGCGGACAGCGGGTGGATCATGTTGGCGATGGCGCCGATGCGGTTGACCCCGTAGAACGCAGTCATGGCCTGCGGCACGTTGGGCAGGCAGATCGTGACAGGACAGCCTGCGCCGATGCCCAGCTTCATGAATGCGGACGCAGCCGCTTCGATATCGTTGATGAAACTTTTGTAGGATACTCTCCTGCGGTAAAACTCATAAGCAGGGGCGTCCGGAAAATCCTGCTTCACCTCTTCTATCATCTGGAACATCGTGATGGACGGATAATCCAGATGACGGCGGGGCGGCTGGTCCAGGTCCTGCTTCAGAAAAAATCGTTCGTTGATCAAAATAACTCCTGATTGAATACACAAAAATAATAGACCAAACGTTATTATACCACGCCCGGGCTGTTCTGAAAACGGCAGACTTCTTTGACTTTGCCCAGCCTCTGTAATACAATTTAATCGGTAAAAGTTGTTTCAAAATCTGTTTTTATCATAGAAAAAGGAGAAGAGCGATGTTCAATTTCAACTACTACACACCGACGCAGGTCGTATTCGGAAGAGATACCGAACTGGAAGCGGGCCGCCTCGTCAAGAAGTACGGCGGCACCAGCGTGCTCGTGCATTACGGCGGCCGGAGCGCGAAGAGAAGCGGCCTGATCGACCGCGTGAAGAAGGCACTGGAAGACGAAGGCATCCAGTACTGCGAGCTGGGCGGCGTCGTGCCCAATCCGCACCTCGGCAAGGTGAGGGAAGGCGTCGAACTGGCGAAAGCGAACGGCGTGGACTTCATCCTGGCGGTCGGCGGCGGTTCCGTCATCGACTCCTCCAAGGCCATCGCCTACGCGCTGGCTGACCTGGATCACGACGTCTGGGAGCTGTTCGCGCATACGAGAAGCGCCGTCGGCTGCCTGCCTGTCGGATCCGTCCTGACCATCGCGGCTGCCGGCAGCGAGATGTCCGCGAGCTGCGTCATCACGAACGAGGAAACGGGTGAGAAGAGAGCCTACGACGACGATATCGTCCGCCCGAAGTTCGCGATCATGAACCCGGCTCTGACGGTCACGCTGCCCGATTACCAGACACAGGCGGGCTGCACGGACATCATGATGCATACGATGGAGCGCTATTTCAACCAGGGCGGCACGCTCGAGCTGACCGATGAGATCGCCGAGGGCCTGCTGCGCACCGTCATGAAATATGCGAAGATCCTGCACGAAGATCCGTCCAACTACGACGCCAGAGCGGAGATCATGTGGGCCGGTTCGCTGGCGCACAACGACCTGACCGGCTGCGGCGCGGCAAGCGGCGGCGACTGGACGTCCCACATGCTCGAACACGAGATGGGCGGCATGTTCGACGTGACCCACGGCGCAGGTCTTGCGGCCATCTGGCCGTCCTGGGCGAGATACGTGTATAAGGACTGCATGGACCGTTTCGTGCAGTTCGCGGTCAACGTCATGGGCGTAGACGTGGGCGGCAGAACGCCGGAAGGCATCTGTGAAGCGGGCATCGCGGCGATGGAGAATTTCTACCGCAGCATCGGCATGCCCACGAACATGAAGGAACTGGGCATCGAGCCCACGGACGAACAGATCAGAGCCATGGCAGCCGGCGCGGCTAGGGCGTGCGGCGGCAGCAGAGGCACGGCGAAGCTGCTGTTCGAAGAAGACTTCGTCAAGATCTACGAGAACGCGAGATAGGTAGTTTTATGAACGTCATGATCATCGACCCGAAGGACAACGTGGCCGTCGCGGTCGAACCCGTTAAGAAAGGCGAGGCGCTCGAAGCGCGCGGGGGACTGCTGGGGGTCACCGCGCGGGAAGACATCACGATCTACCATAAGATAGCCATCCGCTCCATCGCCAAGGGCGAGCCCGTCGTCAAGTACGGCGAGCACATCGGTCTGGCGAAGGCGGACATCGAACCGGGCAGCCACGTGCACACGCACAACGTGGCGGACCACCGCGAAGCGCTGTAGGAGGAAGGCATGGTATTTCAGGGATACAGAAGGCCGGACGGCCGCATAGGCGTCCGCAACAAAGTCCTCATTCTACCCGTTTCCGCCTGCGCGTCGGATACGGCCCGCATCGTGGCGTCACGGGTCGAAGGAACCGTGACCTTCAACAACCAGAACGGCTGCTCGCAGGTCGGCGCGGACCAGCAGTTCACGATGGACGTCATGGCAGGGTTCGCGGCGAATCCGAACGTGTACGGCAGCGTCGTCATTTCGCTGGGCTGCGAAAACTGCCAGATGGACATGGTCGTCGACGCGATCCGCAAGAGGACAAACAAACCTCTTGTGCAGTTCATCATCCAGGAGTGCGGCGGCACGCTGAAAACGGTCGAACTGGCGGTGCAGGCTGCGGAAAAAATGGTCGAAGAAGCCTCGAAGGTGAAAAAAGAGACGTTCCCGCTGAGCGAACTTATCGTTGGTACGGAATGCGGCGGCTCTGATCCGACCAGCGGCCTGGCGGCCAACCCCCTGATCGGGGAAATGAGCGACCGGCTGGCTGCAGCGGGCGCCACGTCCATCCTGTCCGAAACGACGGAATTCATCGGCGCGGAGCACATCCTGGCTCGCAGAGGCGTGACACCTGAAGTCTCAGCTCAGATCTACGACATCGTGCACCGCTATGAAAAAGCCCTGCAGCTCGTCGGAGAAGAAGTCCGTGCGGGCAATCCGTCGCCGGGCAACAAGGCCGGAGGGCTGACAACGCTCGAAGAAAAGTCTTTAGGCTGCATCCACAAGGGCGGTCACAGTCCCGTGAACGCGGTGTATGACTACGCGAAGCAGGTCGAGCCGCACAAAGGGCTCGTCATCATGGACACGCCGGGCAACGACCCGAGTTCCGTCGCGGGCATGGCGGCAGGCGGCTGCCAGGTCGTCGTGTTTTCCACGGGCCGCGGCACGCCGACGGGCAACCCCATCGTGCCGGTCATCAAGATCACGGGCAATAAGCTGACGTACGCGAACATGAAGGACAACATCGACATCGACGCGAGCCCTGTGCTGTACGGGCCGCAGACGCTCGAGGACATGGGCGACGTGCTGATGGAAGAATTGATGGAAGTCTGCAGCGGCAAGCTCACGAAGGCGGAAGCGCTCGGCTACACGGAAATGGCCATCGCGCGCGTGTGCAACTACGTATAAGGAGAGAGAATGAACAAAGCAGTCTATTACTGTCCTGCGGTCACGTGTTTCGACAGGGACAGGGAATTGGATCTCGAAGCCCAGAAGAACGTCTACCGGCACGTGCTGGCCGGAGGCATCGAAGGCTTTATCGTCATGGGCAGCATCGGCGAGTTCATCTATATGAGCACGCAGCAGAAACGGCAGCTGGCGGATCTGGCCATCGCGGAGCTGAAAGGCAAGGCGAAAGTCATCATCGGCACGGGCGGCACGCGCCTGCAGGAAGTCGTCGATTTCTCCAACGAAGTGCTGAACAAAGGCGCGGACGCAGTCATCATCGTCGCGCCGTACTATTTCGGGCTCACCCCTCCGGAACTGGAGCGGTACTACGACCTGTGCGCGGACAATATCCACGGCGACATCTTCCTGTACAATTTCCCGGCGGCGACGGGCGGCGACATCTCTCCGGATCTGCTGGTGCGCCTGCTGAGAAAGCACAAAAATATCGCAGGCCTGAAGGACACCGTGCCGGGCTTCCCCCACACGCGTCAATTGATCGACGCAGTGCGGCCGGACTTCCCGGACTTTGTCGTGCTTCAGGGCTACGACGATAATTTCTTCCACAGCGCTTTTTCCGGCGGCAACGGCTGCATCGGCGGCCTGTCCAATCTGTATCCGGAAGTGGCTGCAGCTGCTGCCAAGGCGTTCAACGCCGGCGATTTCGCGGAATGCGCACGGCTGCAGAAAAAGCTGAACAAACTGTTCCAGCTCTACGCGATCTCCGATCCGTTCCACCCCGTCATGAAGCGGGCTATGATGCTGCGCGGCGTCGCGATGCAGCCTTACTGCTGCGAACCCATGCCGCTGGCTACGGAAGAACAGACGGAAAAGATCAGGGCGCTGCTCGCAGAAGTGGACGCGATGTAACTAACGGGCATATTCCTTCGCCTGCTCCACGTAGTGGGCGGAGGATTTTTTAATGCCCGCGATCTCTTTCGGCGTCAGCTGCTTTACGGCTTTCGCGGGGCTTCCGAGGATCAGCGACCCGTCCCCGAACACTTTGCCGCTCGTGACGAGCGCGCCTGCGCCGACGATGCAGTTTTTGCCGATGACCGTGCCGTTCAGGATCATGGCTCCCATGCCGATCAGGCTGCCGTCCCCGACGGTGCAGCCGTGCAGGATCGCCCCGTGGCCCACCGTAACGCCGGCTCCGACCGTCAGCGGAAAGCCTTCGTCCGCGTGCAGCACGCAGTTGTCCTGGATGTTGCTCTCTGCGCCGATCTCGATATGCGGTCCGTCTCCGCGGATCACCGCGCCGAACCAGACGGAACTGTCTTTCTGAAGGGTCACGTCGCCGGTAAGGACTGCCGTTTCCGCAACGAAAGCGGCCTTTTCTGTGTCCGGCGTCCTGCCGCCGTAGGGGATGATCATAGGGTGCCTCCTTTGCCGTTAGGTGATTCATTATACCACGGAATGCGGGCAGATGACGGCGGCAATCGAATCGTGTAGAATAACAGGTGGATGAAGGAGGGCTTTTTATGAAACCGGTATTCGGCATCGACTGGAACGGCGACGGCCAGCTCGACTGGCAGGACGCGGCCATCGATATGGCGATCATGCAGGAAGAGATGGACCGCGGGCAGGAAGAAGACGAAGAGGACGAAGAGGAGCTCTGATCTATGAGCCTTTTTATCTCCGTCAATTTCGATGAGAAGACAAAACAGAACATCGCCGCCGTGCAGCGCCGGCTGAAGAAATTCGGGCACGGTCGCTTTTCGCGTGAGGAGAACTTCCATCTGACGCTCGCGTTCCTGGGCGAAGTACCTGAAGAGCGCGTGGCGGACGTGAAAGCGGCGATGAGCCGGGTGACCGTGCCGGAAATGACGCTCGTCTTCCATAAAACAGGGTGTTTTCGCCGGGACAGCGGCGAGATCTGGTGGATCGGCGCGGAAGAAAACGAGACGCTTTCCGCACTGCAGCGCGATTTGATGAAGGAATTGAAAGCAGCCGGTTTCCGGCCTGATGATCACGGCAGATTCCGTCCTCACATCACGCTGGCGCGCGAGATGCACGCAGGCAGGCCCGGCCCGGAAGCTTTGCTGCCCGAACCGTTTTCCGCGCATGTCGGCAGCATCCACCTGATGCTTTCGCACCGTCCGGATGGCAAGCTGACGTATACGGAGCTGTAAAGTGCAATTTCCTGTTGGCTATGCCCGTATCCTCTGCTATAATATCTAGGCAGTTATTTTTTCGGAGGAACTCATGAAGCGTTTCTGGTGCCTGCTCCTTGCCCTGCTGCTGGCCTGTTCGATGGCCGCATGCAGCGCGAAGGCGCCGGCGGAAACAACTGAAGAACCCGTGCAGGCGGCTGATGCAAGCCGGATCGATTATTCCAGTCAGCAGACGGCCAAACCCAATCCGGACGACACGTTCGCGGCGACTTATCAGATCGTGCGCATCGAGACGGTCAACGGGGAAGGGTCCGCGGACGAAGCGACCATGCAGAACATCCGCGACCGCGGCTACCGCACGCTGCTGGTTCTGCAGGAAGACGGCACCGGGGTCATGGATCTGCGCGGTGAACTGACACCCTTTGTTTACGACGATGACAACGGAGTCATCACCATGAACAATCAGACGTCGCAGATGACCCTGTACGAAGACGGCACCCTGGTGATCCAGGACAAGGCCGGCACGATGTATCTGGAGCTGATGCCTTAGGGCTGGAGGATAATATGAAAAAGACGATAAGCATTTTACTGATCCTGGCCATGGTCCTGCTGCTGGCTGCATGCAGCAAACCGGCGGAAGAGAAGATCGACTACACCGGAACGTACGACGTGGTCCTCATCGAAGCGGGCGACCAGTCCGTATCGGCAGAAGAACTGCAGAACCTCCGTGAGCTTGGCTACGAGGCCATCATGAGCTTTGCGGACGACGGTACCGGCCTGATGAGCATCGGCGGAGAAGAAAACGATTTTACGTACGACGCGGAAGCCGGCACCATCACGATGAACGGTCTGGAATCCAAGATGGAATTCAACGAGGCCGGTCAGCTGGTCATCCTCGAGGACGGCGCCTCGATGACCCTTGAAAAAAGAGCCGAAGAATAGTTCTTAAAAAGAAAAGAGCGGATGTCCCGCAGCGGGGCATCCGCTTTTGTATTGTCGTAAGACAGGAGAACCGTCCCCGTGTCCTATGCGTCCGCTCTGGCGTAGGCGTTCTTCATCTGGTTGCTGCGTTCGTACAGCACCTTGTTCAGCAGATCGTCAGTCTTTTCCTTCACCATGGCGGCGATCTTCTCGTTCGCTTTTTCCTGCATGCGGACGGCGGTCGCGTTCGTCTTATGAGACAGGCTTTCGAATTCTTTGTCCGTCTCCTTGATGATCTTCCAGCCTTCGGCCTGCACCGCGATCTGGTAGCGCTCGATGTGCACCTTGCACTTCGCGTAGCTGGCGTCCGCCATCGCCGCGATGACACGGTTCGCCCAGTAGAAGCTCTCGGTCGTCACCTTTGTCGTGGTATTCGCGAAATATTCCGGCGTCTTGTTCACGTTGGCGTAGAACGGCACGAACGCGTTGAACACGTTGCTGCCCATGGCGACCCATTCCAGGATGCGGATCGATTCGGGCTTGTCCGGACGGATCTGGGTCAGCGACAGGAAATTGTTGCGGTTGATGCCGATGGGCCGCAGTTCGCCCTTGTGCAGGGGCTCGCTGCTGCTGGCATACGGGTCGTACATCGTGCCCTGGTAGTGCGAGGACAGCACGTATTTGACGTCCTCCACCGTGATCTTTCTCTCCGGCGCCATGCAGAAGGGGATATCGTCGCTCTTCGGCGTAAAGTCCGCGTGCTCGCCGTCCCAGAAGTAGGTGTTCCGGTTGAAATACCGCTCGATGTACCAGGAACGCGGCGTGTTGTAGACGTGGTCCGCATCGCTGTGGGATCCGAAGGCCGACCTTGCGTCGAACGGGTCTCCTTCGAAGGCCAGATCGAGGTGGTTGGCTGCAATGAACTCCTTGATATCCGCGCTGGCCATGTGCTCTTTCTGCTCGCCGACGGCGTCGTCCAGATCGAATTCGTCGAGGTTGAAATAGTTCGGACCGACCGCGTAGCAGTCGTCCGGCACCCGGCGCGCGATCCAATGATGGCCGCCGACGGTCTCGAGCCACCAGACTTCGTCGAGATCGGAGAAGGCAATGCCGTTCATCTCGTAGGTGCCGTACGTCTCGAGCAGCATGCCCAGGCGCTGCACGCCTTCGCGGGCGGAACGGATATACGGCAGGACGAGTGTCACGATGTCTTCTTCGCCTATGCCTCCTTTTTCGAACGGGTCGCCCGACAGGACGCGCTCGTTGGACGTCAGGGTCTCGGTCGCGGTCATGGAGACGCCTGCGGTGTTGACCCCCGCAGCGGACCAGTTGCCTTCCGACGGATCGGCGTTCGGCATGGCTGTGTAGCGCATGGGATCGTCCGGCAGGTCGATCTCGACCTTAGAAATGACAGACACGTATTTTCTCGGCTGTTCTTCGGGCTTGACGACGATGAACTTCTTGGGTGCGAAACCCGTGCCGCCGGAATCTTCGTTCCGCGCGATCATCGTGGAGCCGTCGAACGTGGCGTTCTTACCTACTAAGAGAGTGGTGCAGGACATGGTGGTTCCTCCTTTGCTGTTCTTCTATCTGTAAGTATACCACTTTTTGCCGTTTCTGTGCGATCTGGCATTCTTATGGGACACTTCGTCTGCGATGATACAGGTGCAAAAGGAGGTGAGCAGTATGACAAGAATATTTTTCGACATGGACGGCGTGCTGGCTGAGTACAGACAGGTGCCGGAAGAAGAATACAAGCGCAAGGGTTACTTCGCGGAACTGGCGCCGCAGCCCGAGGCTCTGCAGGCGCTGGCAGCCCTGGCGGAAGACCCGCGCTACGAGGTGCACACGCTCTCGGCTGTCTATGCGGACAACCCCTACGCGGAAGGCGAAAAGAGGGAATGGCTGCGGAAGAATCTGCCCGAAAGCGCGCTGCGCAACCTCACGAGTCTGTTCTGCTTCTGCGGCGAGAGCAAGGCGGACGCGGTGCCCGGCGGCATACGGCCGACGGACATCCTCGTGGACGACTATAATGGGAATCTGCGCGACTGGGCGAAGCAGGGCGTCGCGATCAAGATGCTGAACGGCATCAACGATAAGCACAGATCCTGGCAGGGGCTGCGGGCAGGGGGCAGCAGCGCCGACATCGCGGATACGATACGGCAGGCGGCAGGCTGACTGTCGCCTGTTTTTTGTTTCCGTGGTAAAATGGAAGCAGGAAAAGAACCGAAAGAGAGGTCCTCATGAGCGATATCAAGAAATTAACGATCCTGCACTCCAACGACATGCACGGCGCGTTCCTGCCGGAGGTCAAAGACGGCAAAGAGACCGGCGGGCTCACGCGCTTGTCCGGATATATCAACAAGGTGCGCGGCGAAGAGAAAAACGTCGTGTACGCCATCGCGGGCGACATGTTCCGCGGATCCATCATCGATTCCGAATACCAGGGTCTGTCGACGATCGACCTCATGAACATGCTGCGGCCCGACGTGGTCACCGTGGGCAATCACGAGGCGGACTACGGCATGGCGCACCTGCTGTTCCTTGAAAAATGCGCGAAGTTCCCCATCATCAACGCGAACCTGTTCGTGACCATGAACAACGCCCGTCTGTTCCGGCCTTACCTCAACCTAGACATCGATGGCATGCGCATCCTGTTCATCGGCATTTTGACCGAGGAGGTGCTGGCGTCGACCAAGGGGGAGAAGATCATCGGCACGTTCATCGATGTGGAAGAGGCTGCCAAGGAGGTCGGCATCATCTGCGACAACTACCGCACGACGAAGACCGACATGACCGTTCTGCTCACCCACATCGGCATCGAGTCGGACCGCGAACTGGCGAAGCTGCTCGACCCCGACTGGGGCGTGGACCTGATCATCGGCGGTCACTCGCACACATTTCTGGAGGAACCGGAGATCGTGAACGGCGTGCCCATCATCCAGGCGGGCACGGGCACAGGCATCATCGGGCGGCTCGATCTCGAGGTGGACTGCGACGCAGACACCATCACGGATCTGAAGTGGCAGTGCGTGCCCATCGACGAGGATACGGCGCCGAAAGACGGGATCATGGAGGAACTGCTGGACGCTTATCGCACGGAGACCGATACGAAATACAAGAGGGTCGTGACCCGCTGGGCCCGCAAACTCACGCATCCGTGCCGCTATCAGGAGACCGAGATGGGCAATCTGTACGCGGACGCCATCGCCTGGGAGGCCAGCTTCGACATCATGATGATGGGCTCGGGCAGCATCCGTAAACAGGAGCTCGGGCCGGTCATCGAATACCAGGATATGCTCGAGAATACGCCGTACGACGACGTGCTGACCATGTTCGAAGTGACCGGCGAACAGTTCCGCCGCATGATGCAGTTCATCCTGCGCGACGAGGCCTGGGAAGGACGCACGGAGTTCTACCAGTTCTCGAAGGGCTTCCACGTCAAGTACCGCAAGTCGACGCACACGATCGAGGAGTTCACGTGGCAGGGGAAGGAGATCCAGCCCGAAGACCGCCTGAGGATCGCGCTGCAGTCTTACCATTACAAGAACTTCGACGAATTCCTGAACGTGCCGCTCGAAGAGGTGAAGCAGAACATGCGTCCGCGCGTGGTGGCGACGTCGGTGAACAACATCATCGAGGAATACTTTGCGACGAACGATAACCTCGACGCGCACGTGGAAGGGCGCATCGAGATCGTGGAGTAGAACATGACCCTGAAAGATACGAAACTCATGATCTTCGACATGGACGGCCTGCTGCTCGATACCGAGCGGCTGATCGTCGACGCCTGGGATAAGCTGGCGCAGGAAGAAGGGCTGGACCGCGGGCAGATCCGCAGGACCTGCATCGCCTGCATCGGCATCAATCTGCAGGCTGTGGAACAGGTCGTCAGGGAAATGCTCGGGGAAGACTTTCCGTACTGGACGTACCGCGCAGAAATACACAGACGGATCACGGAAGAGCTGAAAGGCGGCCCCATGCCCGTGAAGAAAGGCGCGTTCGAGCTGCTGGAATACCTGAAGCGGACCGGCATGCCCGCCGTCGTGGCTTCTTCAAGTCCGAAGGCGGTCGTCGAGGTTGAACTGAAAGACGCAGGGCTCCTGCCGTATTTCGAAAACATTTCCGGCGGGGAGGACGCGGCGCGCAGCAAACCCGCTCCCGACTTATTTTTAAAGGCGGCCGCCTCGATAGACGTACCGCCTGAAAACTGTCTCGTATTGGAAGATTCGTACAACGGCATCCGTGCGGCGCACGCTGCGGGCATGATGTCCGTCATGGTGCCCGATCTGCTGCCGCCGACGGAAGAAATGGCGCAGCTGTACACCGCGCTGGCGCCGGATCTCGGCGCGGTCGCGGAGATGCTTCTCGAAACCTTTCTGAACTATTCGTGATCGCAGATCAGCAGCAGCCGGCCTTCTCTGACGGAGACGGCTGCTTTTTTATTAGGCAAAGGCTCGTTGCTCGTCGCGTACTGGAACGAGCAGGGAATCTCGGCGTCCTCGAGTTCGTATTTCGCGTTCCGTATCGTGACCCCGTGCGCCGATCCGTCGATGTTCACGAGCGAGAAAAACGCCCATTCCGGCTCGATTTCCACGGGAGTGCGGGAAACTAACCGCACGACGGAGAAATCGTCCGCTATCGTCCCGTTTTTGCCCTTCTCGGCCAAATATAAAAGGGAGTAGACGTTCACCATGGTGTGGTCGAGCCGTCCGCCGAGCGCTCCGGCGAGCAGGAAGTCGTCGAAGCCCCTTCTGATGCCTTCCTTCACGGCGAACATCGTATCCGTGTCGTCTTTCACCGTGGGCAGCACGATGGTCTCGATCTCTGTCTCCGGCTTTTCGTGCGAGTCGAAGTCGCCGATGATCAGATCGGGCTGTCTGCCCAGTTTTTCCGCATGGCAAAGACCGCTGTCGCAGTAGATGAAGAAGTCGTCTTCCTGCAGCAGCGGTTTGATTCTGTCGTATCGTCCGATCGGGGCGCCCCCGACGATGACACATCGTTTCATAAGCTATTCTCCAATTCCGTAAGACACGGGGACGGTTCTCCTGTCTTACGCATAAGACAGGAGAACCGTCCCCGTGTCTTACCCGTGTCTTACTGTCACTTGAGTTCAAAGAATTCCAGGATCGCTTCCGCGGTCCGGTCCCATTGCATCTCCGGAAGGATCGCGGCTTCGCCGTCGCCTTCCTGCTGCCCATAGCTTCCGAACTGGGCGTGGTTGCCGCCTTCGATCACGAGTTCCTGCGCATCGTCCGGCAGGTTGGCCCGGTCTTTTTCGTAATTCTCCCGGTTCAGCACGCCGTCTTCCGATCCGTAGACCGACAGGACGGCCAGATCATCCGGCAGCGGTTTCGTGGCATAAGCCGCCAGCAGGACGAGACCGTCCAGTTCCTCCGCATGCTCCGCTGCGTAGTTTGCCGCCATAGCTCCGCCCAGGGAATGACCGCCGAGGCAGATCTTCTCGTAGTCTGCCGTCTCTTCCAGCACTTCGTTCGCTTTGTTCGCACCGAAGACCGCAAGGCGGAAGGGCATCCGGACGAGGAACACGTCCATGCCGTTTTCCGCGAGCTGTCGCAGCAGAGGCGCATAAGCTTTCTCTTCTATCTTGCCGCCCGGATAGAAGATCAGCAGGGCTTCCGTGCCGGGACCGTCGAACAGTATGCCGGTCTGCGAAGAAGTCACCGCTGCGTGATCATCGCTGCGCAGCGCCATCTTCGCCGTGCGGTCCGCGTGATAATAGTGCTCAGTGTAAAAGAAAAAGAGCGCAAGCACGACAGCGATGAGGATGACGGCCGTGGAGAAGCTCTTTCTTCCTGCGTTCTTTTTCTGTATCTGTTCTGTTTTCATGCGCGTCATACCTCTTCCATACCATTTTAGCACAGAAGAGGCGTTCCGTTTACAGTCTCGCTAAGATTGCGTCGCCCATCTCCGAGCAGGAAAGGCAGGTGCAGCCTTCGCTCATGATGTCCGCAGTGCGGTATCCTTCGCTCAGGACCTGGTCGACGGCTTTTTCGATCGCATCCGCTTCTTCGGCCATGCCGAAGGAGAAGCGCATCATCATGGCGACGGACAGGATGCAGCCGCAGGGATTGATCTTGTTCTGTCCCGCGATGTCCGGCGCGGATCCGTGGATGGGCTCGTATACGCCGCAGGTGCCGTCTCCCAGCGAGGAAGAAGGCGCCATGCCGATGGACCCTGCGATCTGCGACGCTTCGTCGGACAGGATGTCGCCGAACATGTTCTCGGTGACCAGTACGTCGAACTGGCTCGGATCCTTGCAGATCTGCATCGCGCAGTTGTCGACGAGCATGTTGGAGTATTCGACCTCGGGATATTCCTTCGCCAGTTTCTCCATGGTGGCGCGCCACAGGCGGGACGTGTCGAGAACGTTCGCCTTGTCCACGCTGCAGACCTTCTTGCGGCGCTTCATCGCGGATTCGAACGCCACTCTGCCGCAGCGCTCGATCTCGTGCTCCGTGTATTCCATGACGTCCACGGCCTTCTTTTCGCCGTTTTCCATCTCAGAAGTCGTGTGGCTGCCGAAATAGATGCCGCCGGTCAGCTCGCGCACGATCATGATGTCGATGCCCTTGGCGACGATGCTCTCCTTCAGCGGGGAAGCGCCGGCCAGCTGCGGCCAGATCTTCGAGGGACGGATGTTCGTATACAGGCCCATGCCGGAACGCAGGCGCAGCAGGCCTTTTTCGGGGCGCATGGGCACGGGCACGCCGTCCCATTTCGGCCCGCCGATGGCGCCGAGCAGCACGGAATCCGATGCCTTGCACTTTTCGAGCTCGGAAGCAGGCAGGGGATCGCCGTACTTGTCGATGGCTTCGCCGCCCATGGCGACGTCGGTGTACGCGAATTCGTGGCCGTACTTTTCCGCGATCTTATCCATGACGCGGACTGCCTGGGTCACGATCTCCGGGCTGGAGCAGTCGCCCCAGATGAGCGCGATGTTCTTCTTCATTGCTGCGCCTCCTTGATGGAATTCATGAGGCCGCCGGCCGCGATGATCTTCTGCAGGAAGGCGGGGTAGGGCTGAGCCTTAAAGGTCGCACCTGTCGTCTCGTCTAAAATCTCGCCGGTATCGAAGTTGACGCTCACCTTGTCGCCCGCTGCAATGGCGTCCGCCGCCTCTTCGCACTCGAGGATGGGCAGGCCGATGTTGATGGCGTTGCGGTAGAAGATGCGGGCGAAGCTCTTCGCGATGACGCAGTCGATGCCGCTGGTCTTGATGACGAGCGGGGCGTGCTCTCTGGACGAGCCGCAGCCGAAGTTCCAGCCCGCGACCATGATGTCGCCCTGATTTACCTTCTGGATAAACGACGTGTCAATGTCTTCCATGCAGTGCTTCGCCAGTTCCTGCGCGTCCTGCGTGTTCAGGTAGCGTGCGGGGATGATGACGTCGGTGTCGATATTGTCTGCGTATTTGAATACGGTTCCTTGTGCTTTCATGGCTTGCCTCCTCGCGCGTTATTCTTCGAAATACTCTCTCGGGTCCACGATGCAGCCCGCGATCGCGGATGCCGCCGCCGTTTCCGGACTGGCCAGGTAGACTTCGCTCTTCACGTGACCCATGCGGCCGACGAAGTTGCGGTTCGTCGTGGAAACGCAGCGCTCGCCTTCGGCCAGGATGCCCATGTAGCCGCCGAGGCACGGTCCGCACGTCGGGGTGGACACGACGCAGCCCGCGTCGAGGAAGGCCTCGGTGTAGCCGCGCTTGATGCATTCTTTATAGATCTCCATGGTGCCCGGAATGATGATGCCGCGGATACCGTCCGCGATCTTGCGGCCTTTCAGCACCTTGTACGCGGCCTCCATGTCGCCGAGTCTGCCGTTCGTGCAGCTTCCGATGACGACCTGGTCGATCCTGATGTCTTTCCCTTCGCTTGCCGGGTGCGTGTTCTCGGGCAGGTGGGGGTAGGAGACGGTGCTCTCGAGCGTGGAAAGATCGATCGTGATGGTCTGCTCGTATTCCGCGTCTTCGTCCGCCTTGTAGATTTTCCAGGCTCTCTGGCTGCGTCCGGTCAGGTACGTCGAGCACTTGAGGTCCACGGGGAAGATGCCGTTCTTGGCGCCCGCTTCGATGGCCATGTTGCAGATGGTCAGGCGGTCGTCCATGTCGAGGGAGGCCACGCCTTCGCCGGTGAATTCCAGCGATTTGTACAGCGCGCCGTCGACGCCGATGAGGCCGATCAGGTGCAGGATTACGTCCTTGCCGGATACCCAGGGACGCAGGCTCCCTGTGAGTTCGACCTTGATGGCTGACGGCACCTTGAACCACGTCTTGCCCGTCGCCATGGCAGCCGCCATGTCCGTGGAGCCGACGCCGGTGGAGAACGCTCCGACCGCGCCGTACGTGCAGGTGTGGCTGTCCGCGCCGATGATGCAGTCGCCTGCGGTCACGATGCCCTGTTCGGGCAGCAGCGCGTGCTCGATGCCCATCTTGCCGACGTCGAAGAAGTGTTCGATGTCGTACTGATGCGCGAATTCGCGGCACTGCTTGCACATCTGCGCCGACTTGATGTCCTTGGCGGGCACGAAGTGGTCGAGCACGATGTTGATGGTGGACGGGTCACAGACGGACGTGAAACCCGCCTTGTTGAATTCGTTGATCGCGACAGGCGTCGTGATGTCGTTGCCCAGGATCACGTTCAGCTGCGCTTCGATCAGCTGGCCCGCTTCGACGGTCTCCAGCCCGGCCGCAGCCGCGAGGATCTTCTGTGTCATTGTCATTCCCATACGCTTGCCTCCTTAATCGTGCATGCCCGGACGCGCCAGGCCGTCTTCCAGTTCGTTGACCGCGGACAGCATGGCTCTGCCGCTGGCGCGGATGATGTCGGTGTTGGTGCCTACGCCCCAGGATACTCTGCCGTCGTCCCAGCGGAGTTTGATGTAGCAGCAGGCTCTGGACTTGGAACCGAAGTCCAGCGAGTGCTCGGAGTAGTTCTCGATCGTGAACTTCAGGCCGGTCGCTTCCTTGACCGCGTTCGTCAGAACGTCGAGGCGGCCGTTTCCGCTCGCGTGCACCTGACCCTTGAACTGCGGCGAGTTCACGACGACTTCGCCTTCGAAGCTGCCCTCGTCGTCCTTCGTATACCAGTAATCGTCGATGTCGATGGGGCTGAACCGGTTGAGGTACGTGTGGCTGAAGATCTCGTAGATCTCATGCGGCGACAGCTCCTTGTGCAGCATGTCGGATACGTCCTTGACCCGGTAGCCGAAGTCCTCGCGCAGCTGGCGCGGGAGCACGAAGCCGTAGTTCTGTTCGAGCACGTATTCCACGCCGCCCTGGCCGCTCTGGCTGTTGATGCGGATGACGTCCGCGCTGTACGTGCGGCCGACGTCCTGCGGGTCGATGAGCAGATACGGGCAGTCCCAGCGGTGCTTGCCGTTCTCTTCGTGGTAGCGCATGCCTTTGGCGATGGCATCCTGGTGGCTGCCGGAGAAGGCCGCGAACACGAGGCTGCCGGCGTAGGGCTGTCTCGGGTTGACGTGCATGCGGGTCAGCCGCTCGTACGTCTTGCAGATCTCGGGCATGTCGGAGAAGTCGAGACCCGGATCGACGCCCTGGGCGTACATGTTCATCGCGATGGTGATGGCGTCCGCGTTGCCGGTGCGCTCGCCGTTGCCGAACAGGCAGCACTCGACGCGCTGCGCACCCGCGAGGATCGCGAGCTCGGAATCCGCGACGCCCGTGCCTCTGTCGTTGTGCGTGTGTACGGACAGGATGACGGAATCCCTGTATTTCAGGTGCTTGCTGCACCATTCGATCTGGTTGGCATATACGGAGGGGAGGCTCATCTCGACCGTAGCGGGCAAGTTGATGATCATCGGCTTGTCCGGCGTGGGCTGCATGATGTCCAGCACCGCGTTGCAGACGTCCACCGCGTAAGGCATCTCAGTGCCGGTAAAGCTTTCAGGAGAATATTCGAACAGGAAATTGCCCTCGTATTCCTGAGACAGCTGCTTGACGAGCTTCGCGCCGTCGGTCGCGATCTTCATGATCTCTTCCTTGCTCATGCGGAAGACCTGCTCGCGCTGCGCGACGCTCGTGGAGTTATAGAAATGGATGATGGCTTTCGGCGCGCCCTGGACCGCCTCGAACGTCTTGCGGATGATGTGGTCGCGGCACTGGGTCAGCACCTGGATGGTTACGTCCTGGGGGATCATGTCGTTCTCGATCAGCGTACGCAGCAGCTTGTACTCCGTTTCGCTGGCGGCGGGGAAGCCGACTTCGATCTCTTTGAAGCCGATCTTCAGCAGCATGCGGTAGAACTCGAGCTTCTCATCCAGCGACATCGGGATGATCAGGCTCTGGTTGCCGTCGCGCAGGTCCACGCTGCACCAGCGCGGCGCCTTTTCGATGTGATCCTTCTTGTACCATTCGATCTCGTCCATGGGCACCGGGAAATACCCGATGCCATACTTACTTACGTCCATCATGTTTTTGATTCCTTTCGTCAAAAAATCCCGTCTCTCAGGAAAAACCTTGAGAGACGGGACATACTAACCGTATTTCCCGCGGTACCACTCCCATTGCTCACGGAATGAGCCGCTCTGCGCGCGTCGGCCTTTTCAGGCGAACGGCTGTCCCTGTAACGGGGGACGTCCGGCGTCGCTTACTTTTGATTCGGCTCGGCTGCTCGGGGGCCAGTATGTACAGATGCCGCGCGCTGCCTCGCACCGTCCGGCAGCTCTCTGGAGCGCGGGAGATCTCTTTTTCTCCCCGTCGTCGCATTTATATGTTAAGATTGTAAGCGATAAGGCAAAGGATGTCAACTAAAAGTTTTGTGCATATTTCACAACAAATGCACTTGATTATTTGTTTTCACCATACTATAATCAAAACATTACGAAAGACATTACGATCAGGAGGACTATCATGGATATCAAGATCACAAAAACCACGAACCCGAAACCCCTTCCCGACGAATCAAAACTGGGATTCGGTTCCATCTTCACAGACCACATGTTCATCATGAAGCATAACGACGACGGCTGGTATGATCCGCAGATCGTCCCCTACGGGCCTATCGCGCTGGATCCGGCCGCAAGCGTATTCCACTACGGCGGCGAAGTCTTCGAAGGGCTGAAGGCCTACCGCACCGCGGACGGTACGGTTCAGCTGTTCCGTCCCGACGAGAACGCCAAGAGATTCGTGAATTCCGCCGACAGAATGGGCATGCCCCACGTGGAAGTGGACGACTTTGTCGAAGCGGTCAAGGCGCTGGTCAAGGTCGACGAACGCTGGGTGCCCCACAAGAAGGGCAATACGCTGTACATCCGTCCGTTCCTGATCGCGGTCGATCCGAACCTGACGCTGCACGGCATCCACGAAGAACTGTTCCTGATCATCCTGTCTCCCTCCGGCAGCTACTTTGCTGACGGCCTCATCGCGGTCAAAGGCGCGTTCGAGACCGAAGACGTCCGCGCGGTACGCGGCGGCACCGGCTTTACGAAGTGCGGCGGCAACTACGGCGCAGCGAACAGAGCCATCATGCGCAGCGAAGCGGCGGGCTTCCCCGCTCTGATCTGGCTGGACGGCGTGGAGAGAAAATACATCGAAGAAGTCGGCGGCATGAACGTCATGTTCAAGATCGACGGCAAGGTCTATACGCCGGTGCTGAACGGGTCCATCCTGCCTGGCATCACGAGAAAGTCCATGATCCAGGTCATGCAGGACTGGGGCGTGGAAGTGATCGAAAAGCGCATCTCCGTCGACGAACTGATCGAAGCGGCCAAGGAAGGCAAGATCGAAGAGGTCTGGGGCGTCGGCACCGCAGCCGTCATTTCGCCCATCTCCTCCCTGACCCACGAAGGCGTCGAATACGTCTTCAACAACGGTGAGGTCGGCGCGTTCTCCAAGAAGCTCTACGACACGCTGACAGGCCTGCAGTGGGGTGAGATCGAAGACACCTACGGCTGGATCGTAAAGCTGTAAAAAAGTTTCGCGAAAGCGGTCCTTCGGGGCCGCTTTTTGTGTATAATAAAGAAGAACATATGTTTCGTGTGGCCCGATGAATGAAAAAAACTGGGACAAGACCTATATCGCCATCGACTTAAAGTCGTTCTACGCTTCCGTGGAGTGCCGGGAGCGGGGCAGGGACCCCTTAACGACCAACCTTGTCGTGGCCGACCGCAGCCGGACGAGCAAGACCATCTGTCTGGCGGTTTCGCCTGCGCTCAAAAGCTATGGCATCCCCGGACGGCCGAGATTGTTCGAGGTGGAGCAGGCGGTGCAGCGCATCAACGCGGAGCGTCTGCAGAGGGCTCCCGGCAGGCGGTTTACGGGCAGCGCGGACAACGTGAACGCCCTGGCGGAAGACCCGTCTTTAAAGCTGGGTTTCATCGCGGCCGTGCCGCGCATGGCCAAATATATCGAATACAGCACGAAGATCTATCAGATCTATCTGAAATATGCAGCTCCTGAAGACATCCACGTCTATTCCATCGACGAGGTGTTCATCGACGCGACGCTGTACCTGCGTGCCTCCGGAAAGACGGCGCACGAATACGCGATGACTATCATCCAGGACGTGCTGAAGAACACGGGCATCACGGCGACAGCGGGCATCGGACCGAATCTGTACCTGTGCAAGATAGCCATGGATATCGAAGCGAAACACATCGCGCCTGATGCGGACGGCGTGCGCATCGCCGAGCTCGACGAGCGCAGCTACAGGGAATATCTGTGGCCTCACCGGCCCATCACGGATTTCTGGCGCATCGGTCCCGGGATTGCGAAACGGCTGGCAAAGCACGGCATGTACACCATGGGGGACGTAGCACGCTGCAGCATCGGCGGCCCGGCGGACGTGCACAACGAAGATCTGCTGTACCGGCTGTTCGGGGTCAACGCGGAACTGCTGATCGACCACGCCTGGGGATACGAACCTTGCGAGATCAAACACATCAAGGCATATAAACCGGAAGAAAACAGCATCAGCAGCGGACAGGTGCTCAGCCGCGGCTATACCGTCGAAGAAGCCCGCACGGTCGTGCGGGAAATGGCGGACAGCATGGCGCTGGATCTGGCGGCAAAGGGGCTGACCACGGATCAGATCGTGATCTCTCTGGGGTACGACGCGGAAAGCCTGCAGCGAGGCTACGCGGGCGAGGTGCAGTCCGACTGGTATGGAAAGACCGTACCCAAAGGCGCCCACGGTTCGGAGAATCTTTCGCGTCCGACCGCATCCACACGCCTGATCTGCGAGGCTGCCATGCGTCTTTTTGACCGCATCGCGGATCCGTCCTGCCTCGTGCGGCGGATGTACGTTGTCGCAGCTCACACGCAGAACGCCCGGGCCGTCGAAAAAGACGCGGGCGAAGAGCAGCTGGACCTGTTCACGGATTACGGAGCGGCGGCAGAAGAAAAGAAGAAAGAAGAAGCGGACCTGGCCAAGGAAGGCCAGCTGCAGCAGGCCCTGCTCGCGATCAAGAACCGCTACGGAAAGAACGCGGTCATGCCGGGCACGAGCTATCAGGAAGAAGCGACCGGCCGCGAGCGCAACGACCAGATCGGAGGGCACAGGAAATGACGGACCGCTATCTGCCCGGGCGCGAAGATTACAGCGACATGCTGGACCTGCCGCGTCCCGTATCGAAAAAGCACGTTCCGATGAGCCTGGAAAAGCGCGCAGCCCAGTTCATGCCGTTCGCGGCGCTCACCGGTTTCGAAGGAGCCGTACAAAAAGCCGGTTTGCTCTTCGAGGAAGAAGCAGACCGGGGCAATGTTGAATTGGTGGAATTCGACGATATTTAGCTGTCTTTAACCGTTCGGATGGACGAGGTCTTCCATCTGCTGCCAGGGGATGTCCATAGGCGGCGCCCAGGTGAAGATCTCGGAGTACCACTCCATGTATTCGCCTTCGTCGACGAACTTGGGGGAATTGACCCCATCGCTGATCACGTAGACGATGCCGTCGCCGTCCTCGTCATATTCCACGGGGAACTGGTCGTCCCAGCCTCTTTCTTCCATCGCCGGCAGATAATACTGCGACGCATAGCCCGCCAGTTCGTATTTGCCGGTATTGCTGTCGTAAAGATAGGCGTTGTACGGCCAGAAGTTATCGGCCTCCGTTCCGTCCCCGTGCGACCAGTCGCTCTTGACGGCCATTCCGTCGCGGTAATACTCGCAGAGGGGGCAGGCCCACAGGAGCTGGTCGAGTTCACCGGTCTCTTCGTTATAGGCGTAGATGTTTTCCTGTATGCTCGCCATGATGGTCTGCGCGATGCGCACGACCAGTTCGTCCTTGCCGTCGCCGTCGAGGTCGAAGATGGCATAGCGGTCGGTCCATTCGCCGTCTCCGTACTCCGAATAGGGGATAGATTCCTCGCTGCCGGGCAGCGTGCCCAGATCGACGTACGTCTGCACCGCGTCGAGGTAAGCCCGGTCGGCCGTTTCATTGTAAGCAGTGTAGTCGGGGACGGGCTCGGGTTCCGGCTCGGGTGCAGGCTCCGGTGCAGGAGAAGGTTCGGGCTGCGGTTCGTTCGACCCGGACGTGCAGGCCGTGCTGAAGACGAGCGCGAGCGCCAGCAGCAGGACTAAAAACAGTTTCAGATCTCTTTTCATCGTTTCTCCTTTCGCGCCATCCTTGCCAGCGCTTTGGCCGGATGGTATAGTGACCTTGTAATGAGAAAAATCGATTGCCACACCCATATTATAAACGAAAAAGTCAGGGATGCATACTTTTCCCGGACAGACGATATCGCGATCGTGATGCAGTTTCCGCAAAGCATCCTGGACAATCCGGATACGGTGCAGACGGTGAAGAGCGATGCGCGCCTTTTCCTGTGTCCGTGCGTCGACCTGAAGCGGGACATCGTCCCGCAGCTGCGCAATATCGAAGCGCATATGGACGACTGGAAGGTCGCCGGTCTGAAGATCTACACAAGTTATCAGGCAGGCAGCGCGGACGACGGACGCCTGCTGCCCGTTTACGAATTCGCGGAGCGGTTGGGCCTGACCGTCGTATTCCATACGGGACTATGCTCGTTGGTGCTGCCGTCGGATCAGGATCTGGAAGGCTCTTCCGCGCGCTATATCGCGAAGGCTGCGGAGATGTTTCCGGGCGTCAATTTCGTGGCAGCCCACATGGATGACCCGAACGAACAGGCATGCTGTGCGCTCTGCGCGGATCATCCGAACCTGTTCACGGACTTTTCAGGGCTGTTCGAAGACGGTTACGAAGCGGACTGGGACGTGCTGAAAGTGCGCTACGGCGGCGCGGTCCGGGCTGCGGGGTGCGAAAGCCAACTGTTGTACGGCACGGACTTCTGCCCGCCGATCGGTCTTACCGACATCGAACGGTTCGACGCCTTCTTTGCGGAACTGTTTACGGAAAAAGAGCGGGAAACCATATACTACGATAATGCCCTGCGGGCCTTTCCCAGGCTGGCGGAATTTTAATATTGTAAAGGAGGCATATCCATGCTGAAAGAAGGAACGAAAGCGCCGGCGTTCGCATTGCCGGACAAAGACGGGAATCTCGTAAAGCTCGAGGATTTCGCGGGAAAGAAACTGGTCCTGTATTTCTACCCCAAGGACAATACGCCGGGCTGCACGCGTCAGGCATGCGCGTTCGCGTCGCTGTATGACGGGTTCAAGGATAAGGACGTGGCAGTGGTCGGGGTCAGCAAGGATTCGACGACGTCCCATCAGAAGTTTGCGGAGAAATACGGTCTACCTTTCGTGCTGTTATCCGATCCTGAGCTGGAGGCGATCAAGGCCTACGACGTCTGGCAGGAAAAGAAGCTGTACGGCAAGGTGAGCTTCGGCGTCGTGCGCACGACGTATATCATAGACGAAAACGGCACGATCGAAAAGACTATGCCGAAAGTGAAGCCCGATACGAACGCGATCGATATCCTGGAGTATCTGGGAAAGCTGTAGCAGACAGGAGGCGTTCTATGAATACCAGATTCGAAACACCCGACCTCATTCTGTATAACGGCAGCATCTTTACGGCAGACGAGCAGGACAGCATTTGCGAGGCGCTTGCGGTCTGCGGCAATGAAATCGTTGCCACCGGAGACAGCGGTGAGATCCTCGGTCTTGCCGCGCCTTGGACGAAGCTCATCGACTTGAAGGGACGCAGCGCCATGCCCGGCATCAACGACTGCCACAGCCACCTCTGGCAGGCAGGGCAGACGTTCCAGGGCGTCGTGCTGTTCGGTATCGACAGCTTCGATATGCTGAAGGAGGAACTCGCGAAGAAAGCCGCATCCACGCCGAAAGGCAAATGGATCACGGGCTGCAGCTATATCGAATCGCAGTTCAAAGAGAACCGCAGTTTTACGAAAAAGGAACTGGACGAAGCCGCGCCGGATCATCCGGTGGTGTTCGACCGCGTGTTCGGCAGCTGCGTCGCGAATTCCCTGGCTCTGCGGCTTGCCGGGATCACGAAGAATACGCCGGATCCGGAGAAGGGCGAGATCGTGCGTGACCTGCTCACAGGCGAACCGAACGGAATCCTCCACGGCAACGCTATGATGCTCGTCCGCGCCGCCATGGAGATCCCCAGCGGCATGGCCGGGGACGGCGACGGCGGTCCCACGGTCGAGGCGTTCGACGGCCTCATCCGCACGGCTCTGCCAGTCTACGCTTCCTATGGCATCACAAGCACGACGGAGGCCGGCGGGTCGCGCAGCCTGGCGAGGACCTACCACCGCCTGTACGAACAGGGCGACCTGACCATTCGCATGGCGCTGATGCCCACGTGGTACGGCTTCAACTTCGTGCCCGACGAAGAAATGCTGGCTCACGTCATCGACGATTACGATTTTGCGGCCGGCTACGGCAACGAATGGATCCGCTACAGCGGGCTGAAGATGGCCATCGACTACGGTCTCACCTCCAAGACTGCCCTGAAATCCTGGGCCTACGTCGGCGACGACGGTCCGCGGCAGGTGCCGCTGCGTCTGGATCTGGACAAGCTGGACGGCTATATCAAAACCGCGCACGACGCGGGCTGGGACATCGGCATCCACGTCATGGGCGATATCGCGCTGGAACGCGCGGTCGAGGCGATGTACAAGGCCTGGAAGGCGAACCCGAGAGAGCACCGCCACAACGTCATCCACGCGTATTTTCCGACGGAGAAGGCGCTCGCGATGATGGAGGAGATGGGCATCATGGCTATCGTGCAGGGGTCGTTCATCTACGGCGAAGGCGACGGCTATCCCGATCTGCTGCCGCCGGACAAGATCGAGGGCTACACGCCGATCCGCACGTATATGGATCACAACATCCTCTGCGGTCTGTCCACAGACATGCCCTGCGGCGCGCTCAATCCGTTCTGGAACATGTACAGCGCGGTCACCCGCAAAGCGATGCGCGGCACGTCGCTGGGTACACGCGAGTGCATCACGGTCAGGGAGGCGGTGAAGATGATGACGTATAACGGCGCCTATCTGACCCGCGAACAGGATATCAAGGGCTCGCTGGAACCCGGCAAACGCGCGGACATCGCGATCCTGGACCGCAGTCTGGACGGCATCGATCCCGAAGACATCCGCAATATTCAGGTCGACATGACGATCCTGGATGGAAAGGTGATCTACAAGAGATAAAACGGCACACAAAAAAATGGCCCGCGAAGGGCCATTTTTGCTTGTTTTTTTTACAGTAATCCGATCAGCACGTAGATCCAGTGCGCCGCCACGCCGGCTGCGATGCCGCCGATCGTGTGAGCGATCAGCGCCTTGCCGGTCAGTTCCTTGCAGTGCAGGCTGTCCATCATGGACGTGTGCGTGCTGAGATAGCCGCTCCAGCACATGCACATGGCCGTGAAGACCGCGACGTCTCCGGCCGCCAGCATGCCTTTGGTCGCAAGTCCTGCCGCCAGGGAAATGGCGGCGCCTGCTGCACCTAATGCGGTCACGGGAACGCCGATGGCCTGCGCGCTGCTGAAGCCGAACAGCGGTTCCAGGATGAAATTCAGTTTCGAAGCGATTGCCGGGATCAGCCCGACGCCTTCGTATGCGGCGCCCGTGTACGGCCCCGTGTCCGCAGGCCCGTTCATCAGGATCATAACGAGCGTGCAGATGATGAGAACTCCAGGCACGATACCCGCGCCGAGTTTTAAGCCGTTCGCGCCGCCGTCCAGCAGAGCGCCCAGGATGCGGTTGCCGAGGTTGCCCTTGCGCACGAGGCGCTGACCCGGCTCCAGTTCGCCGATCTCGCTGTCATCCAGCGAGGGGAATACTTCCGGGGCTCCGACCTCCGTTCCGTACACCTTCTTTGTAAAGTGCAGCATGATGCGCGTGCTGAAGACCGCGCCGACCGTCGCGCCGACCAGGCCGACGACGACCGCCTTCACATACGACTCCCCGGTGATGGACGCGAGGGACAGCATGTACGTGCAGACGATCAGCCCCATGCCGAACGACGTGCCGATATTCGTAAGGGCGGGGAATTGATAAGCCTTGAAATAGTACTTGTAGCGGGGATTGGCCGTGAGTGCGAGGATGGCCGGATTGTCGGACAGGAACGTCGAGACGATGCCCAGCGACGCGGCGCCCGGCAGGCCGAAGACCGGCCGCATCAGGGGGCGGAGCAGTCGATCCATCAGTGCGACAAAGCCGAATTCCGTCAGGAGTTCGGATACAGCGCCCATGATGACGCACACCGCGACGATGTATAGGACGGTGTTGATCAGTAGATCGAACGCTGTTTTCATGATCGTGTTGATCATGTTCGCCATGCCCATCACGTGGGACAGGTAGGCAAAGAACGCAATAAAAATGACAGGGAAGACCGCGGTCTCCGCACTGAACGTTTTCTTTACCGTATACTTGCTGTCAGGATTCATCGAATACACACCTCGGCTCCTATCATACACTTTGCGGCAGCTTCCTGCAAGAATCGGCAGCCGCCCGTTTTTTTTATGCGGCTGTTGTGGTAAAATATAAAAGTTATGAGCAAAGAGACGGTCATACAACTGAAAGACATTTCGTTTTCGTACTACACCGAGAATGCGGATGGCACGCTGAACACCGACACGGACGTCACGATGAAGCACTCGGAGAAGCGGTTCGCACTGGACGGGGTCACGCTCGACATCGAGCGCGGCAGTTTTGTCGCGGTCGTCGGCAGCAATGGAAGCGGCAAATCCACGCTGGCCAAGCATCTGAACGCGCTGCTGCTGCCCACGTCCGGCGAAGTGCTGGTGTGCGGCATGTCCACGGCTGACCCGGACAACACCTGGGAGATCCGCCGCCGCTGCGGCATGGTGTTCCAGAATCCGGACAACCAGCTCGTTTCCTCCGTCGTGGAGGACGACGTCGCGTTCGGGCCGGAAAACCTGGGCGTCGAGCCTTCCGAGATCCGCAGCAGGGTGGACAACGCCCTGAATGCGGTCGGCATGTACGAGTTTCGCAAGAAGGGACCGCATCTGCTGTCCGGCGGCCAGAAACAGCGCATCGCGATCGCGGGCGTTTTAGCCATGCAGCCGGAGTGCATCGTGTTCGACGAACCGACAGCCATGCTGGATCCTTCGGGCCGGGCGGGGATCCTGAAGATCATCCGCGGGCTGCACGAACAGGGCAAGACCGTCATCCTCATCACGCATTTCATGGAAGAGGCGGCGCAGGCGGAGCGCATCATCGTCATGGATCAGGGAAAGCCCATCCTGGATGAAACGCCCGCAAAGCTCTTCGCTCACGCGGAGCAGCTGAGCGCGCTCAATCTGCAGATGCCCTTCGGTGCGTCCATGGCGGCAAAGCTGTCGGCACGGGGCGTCGACCTGCCGGAAGGCATCATCACGTCGGAAAGGCTGGCTGAGTGTCTATGCGGATAGAAGTAAAGGATCTCAGCTACATATACAGCGAAGGCATGCCCTTCGAATCCGTGGCGCTCGAGGACGTCAGTTTAACCGTGGAAAGCGGCGAATTTGCTGCGGTCATCGGACATACGGGCAGCGGCAAATCCACGCTGCTGATGCACTTGAACGGCCTGATGAAACCGACGCGCGGACAGGTGCTGGCCGACGGCGTCGACATCCATGAAAAGACGAAGGAGGCCCGCGAAGCCCGCAGAAAAGTCGGTCTGGTGTTCCAGTATCCGGAGTACCAGCTGTTCGAAGAGACGGTTTTGAAAGACGTCTGCTTCGGTCCGAAGAATTACGGCTTTACGCCGGAGGAATGCGAGGCGAAAGCGATCGAAGCCCTGAAGCTCGTCGGCATCGACCCGGACGAAAAGGGCGGCGTCTCTCCGTTCGAACTGTCTGGCGGCGAAAAGCGGCGCGTGGCCATCGCAGGCGTGCTGGCCATGGATCCGCAGGTGCTGATCCTGGACGAACCGACCGCAGGCCTCGACCCGAAGGGTCACCGGGACATCCTCGATATGGTATGCCGCATCCATAAGGAGAAGCATCTGACCATCCTGCTCGTCAGCCACAACATGGACGACGCGGCGAGGCTGGCCGACCGCATCCTCGTGCTTGATAAAGGCCGTCTCGCGATGGACGGCACGCCGCAGGAAGTCTTCTCGCATTACGAGGAGCTGCACAGCATCGGCCTCAGCACCCCCTCGTCCTCAGAGCTGCTCCACCTCCTCAAATCGAAGGGGTTAAACGTAAATACCAACATCTTCAATGAAGATGAAGCAGTAGAAGAAATACTTAAGGCAATACATGGCGCTTAAAGACATCACGCTCGGACAATATTATCCCGGAGATTCCGCCATCCACCGTCTGGACCCGCGGACCAAACTCATCGGCACGATCCTTTTCCTCGTGTCGCTGTTTGTCGTAAAGAATTTCACGGGATTCCTGTTCTGCGCGATCTGCCTTGCCATTCTCGTCAAGATCTCCGGCGTCCCGTTCAGGTATATGGCGCGCGGCCTGAAAGCCGTCATTTTCCTGATCGTGTTCACTGCGCTCATCAATCTGTTCATGACCCCCGGAACGCCCATCTGGCAGTTCGGCATCCTGAAGATCGCCCGCGAGGGCATCTACCGCGCCTGCTTTATGGCGATCCGCCTCGTCATGCTCATCTTCGGGTCATCGCTGCTGACCCTCACGACGAAACCCGTGGCGCTCACCGACGGCATGGAACGCCTGCTGTCGCCCCTGAGCAAAATCGGCCTGCCGTCGCACGAACTGGCCATGATGATGACCATCGCGCTGCGTTTTATCCCGACGCTGCTCGACGAGACCGATAAGATCATGAAGGCGCAGACGGCGAGAGGCGCGGATTTCGAGAGCGGCAATCTGAGAGAGCGGGCAAAAGGGCTCATCCCGCTGCTCGTGCCTCTGTTCGTGAGCGCGTTCCGCATCGCGGCCGACCTGGCTATGGCCATGGAAGCGCGCTGTTACCGCGGCGGAGACGGCCGCACCCGCATGAACGGCATGGCGTTTACAAAGCTGGATACCGTCGCGGCCATCCTGCTGATCCTGTATTTCGCCGCGGTCATCGCCCTCGGCAGGCTGCCGTTGTTTTAAATGAGACAGAGAAAGGTCAAAAACAGAGATGAGATCTGCGCGGCCTGCGCAGGCTGGATCGCGGACGATCCCAGCGCGCTGAAGGGCCGCTGGCGCAGCCTCTTCGAAAACCCGCAGCAGCCTCTGCACGTGGAAATCGGTTCCGGCAAAGGACGCTTCATCTGCGAGATGGCGCGGCTGCACCCGGACGTCAATTTCATCGCCGTGGAAGGCGCGCCGAAGATCAACGTGCGCATCCTGCAGAAAGCGGCGGAGCTGGATCTGAAGAACCTCGTCGTGCTTATGGAATTCATCGGCAACGCGAGAGATTATTTCGCGGAAGGGGAACTGGACCGCATCTACCTGAACTTCAGCGACCCCTGGCCGAAGAAGCGCAATATCAAAAGACGCCTGACGCACCGCGACAAGCTGGCAGCCTACGAATCCTGCGCGGCGCCCGGCGCACTGCTGCAGCTGAAGACAGACAACGACATGCTGTTTGCTTTCTCGCTGGACGAAATCCACAGCCGCGGTCTGCTGATCCGCTGGGTCACGCGCGACCTGCACCACTCTCCGTACGCGGCGCGCAACGTGCAGACCGAGTACGAGCAGAAGTTTTCCGGGGCAGGCAAGTCCATCAACTGTCTGCAGGCGGTGCTGAAGCAGGAACGTGCATAGAAATGCGAAAAGGGCGTTTCTTCTTCGCGCAATTGTGGTATTATTGTCTATAAGGCATAACAATAATTTTTTGAGACGGGTCACCGGAAAGGGCACCCGCAAGGAGGATAAAATGGCACTTAAATTAGGAATCAATGGCTTCGGCCGCATCGGCAGCATTGCGCTGCGCATCGCGCTGCAGCAGCCCGAAGTATTCGACGTCGTAGCGATCGCAAAGCGCGAAGCGGACATCGATTACATGATCTACATGCTCAAGTATGATACGGTCTTCGGGCGCTTCCAGGGCAAGGTCGAAAAGGCGGAAGACGGCATGATCATCGACGGCAAGAAGATCCTTGTCTACAGCGAAGGCGACGCTTCCAAGATCCCCTGGGCTCAGCTCGGTGCAGAATACGTCATCGACGCGACCGGAGCTTACTTAAAGACCGAGGACGCATCCCAGCACCTCATCGGCGGAGCAAAGAAGATCATCATGTCCGCGCCCGCCAAGGATAAGGTGACCCCGACGTTCGTCTACGGCGTCAACCACGAAGAGTATAAGAGCGACATGGACATCGTTTCCGCAGCGAGCTGCACCACGAACTGCCTCGCTCCCATGTGCAAGGTCCTGCAGGATAACTACGGCATCGAGAACGGCTTCATGTCCACGATCCATGCCGCGACTTCCAAGCAGAAAACCGTCGACGCCAAGTCCGTCAAGGACTGGAGAGCCGGCCGCAGCGTGTTCGGCAACATCATCCCGAGCACGACCGGCGCTGCAAAGGCAGTCGGACTCGTCATTCCCGAGATCAAGGGCAAGCTGACCGGCATCTCCTACAGAGTGCCCGTCGCGGACGCCTCCGTCGTCGACCTGAACGTCAAGCTGGTCAAGCCGACGAGCTATGAAGACATCTGCAAGAAGATGAAGGAAGCTTCTGAGACTTACCTGAAGGGCGTTGTCGAATATGTGGACGAAGACCTCGTTTCTTCCGACTTCATCGGCGACTCCGCTCCGACCGCTTTCGACGCGCGCATGGGCATCGAACTGAACGAATACTGGTTCAAGCTCGTCGCGTTCTACGATAACGAATGGGGCTACACCGCGAACATGCTGAGACTGATCGCTCACATGGCGAAGGTAGACGGCAGAGCGTAAGCAAGCGTCAGAACCGCAAACACTGCAATGAAAGGACCGAATGCGATTCGGTCCTTTTTGTGTGCTTTTTTCAGGAGAAGAAGGGCCGCCGCATAGATCCCGCCGGCCAGCATGGAGCCGCAGACGATCTGCAGCAGCGCCCGGGGACCCAGACAGAATCCGAGCGCGCTGTACAGTTTGACGTCGCCCATACCCATGAAAGGGATAAGGGCGAGAGGCAGGGCAGCGGCGAGCAGCCGAGCAGGAATGGCTGCGTCGCTCAAGACTGGCGCAGCCGCCAGGAGAGCCAGCGTATACAGGTTCGGGATCGTATAGCTGCGCAGATCTTCGATCGAGATGCGGATGAGCCAGAAAACGGCCCAAAGAAAAAATATGGTATCCATAGAAAATGGATACCATATTTTGGTAATTCTGTCAATCTTCTATCTCTGGCCGCTGGCGTTCAGCACGTTGCGGATCTTGTGCTGCACCATGCGCTTGATGGCGTCCCTGGCCGGTCCCAGATACTTTCTGGGGTCGAAATCTTCGGGATGCTCGATGAAGTGGCGGCGGATCTCCGCGGTCATGGCCAGACGCAGGTCGGTGTCGATGTTCACCTTGCAGACGCCGTGCTTGACCGCCTCGAGGATCATGTCTTCGGGCACGCCCTGTGCGCCGGGAATGTTGCCGCCGTACTCGTTGCAGCGGGCGACGAACTCGGGCAGAACGGTGGATGCGCCGTGCAGCACGAGCGGAGTGTCAGGGATAAGCTTGTGGATCTCTTCGAGTCTTTCGAAATCCAGATACGGCGTCCCCTTGAATTTGTAAGCACCGTGGCTGGTGCCGATCGCGACGGCCAGCGAGTCTACGCCGGTGCGGGCGACGAATTCAGCCGCTTCTTCAGGCACGGTGAACGTGGCGTTGCGCGCGTCGACCTTGATGTTATCCTCGACGCCTGCCAGTTTGCCGAGCTCGGCTTCCACGACGACGCCGTGCGCGTGCGCGTAGTCCACGACCTCCTTGGTCAGGCGGATGTTTTCCTCGAATTCGTGCTTGGAACCGTCGATCATGACGGAAGTGAAACCGTCGTCCACGCACTTCTTGCAGATGTCGAAATCTTCGCCGTGGTCGAGGTGCAGGCAGATGTCCAGCCCGGTATCGGCGATAGCCGCTTCCACCAGTTTCGTGAGGTAAATGGGCTTTGCGTATTTGCGCGCGCCGGCCGAGACCTGCAGGATCAGCGGGGCGTTCTCTTCCTGGGCCGCTTCGACGATGCCCTGGATGATCTCCATGTTGTTGACGTTGAAGGCTCCGACTGCGTAGTCCTTATCCAGCGCCTTCGCGAACATTTCCTTTGTGGTTACAAGTGCCATACGTACCTCCTACATCATGATATTGATGATCTGCTCGGCAGAACTGCCTTTCGGGATCTTGTAATTGCCGTATTTCAGCTTCATGGTGGCTCCCATCTCCTCGAGCTTTTCCATAAAGGCGTCGACGTCGCTGATGATGCCCTGCTCTTTCAGGATCTTGGCGATGCCCAGCGCGGAAGAACCTTTGGGGATCTCCACGAGGTAGTTGCCGTCCGCGTCTGTCTTAGCCGAGGGATTTTCTTCCCCGTCCGGTTCGACGGCGGGCGTCTGTTCGCCTTCCTGGCCTTCCTCGGGGGTCTGGGTCGAGATGTCTTCCGGATCCTCGTTGAAATCCTCGACGTTCGTCGGCGTCAGGTCCACGTCGGAGAAATCGACTTCCCCGGTCTGGGTCTGTCCCTTGTCAGCGATATAATCCGGATAGGCCATGATGTTCGTGACCCGCCAGAAGATGATCGCCCCCGCGACCGCGATGATCAGCAGCGCAACGAAGATGTCGTTATAGTCGTAGATCAGATCCTTGATTTTCTTCATGTGGTTCCCCTTTCTGTATAATCCTAATACCATCAATAAGTTTATCACATTGCGGCCTTTTATGGTATACTGATTTAGTTATGAGAGAAGTAACGATCACCGCCAACGACGCAGGACAGCGGCTGGACCGCTTTCTGAAGAAATATCTGTGCAACGCGCCGCTCAGCCTCGTGTATAAAGCGATCCGCAAGGACGTCAAAGTCAACGGCAAACGCGCGAAAGAAGAGACGGTCCTCGCGGAAGGGGACGTACTGCAGCTGTATCTGGCAGACGGCGATCTGGATGCGCTGACCGAAAAGAAGCGCACGCGCGCACCGAAGCGCCAGTTCACGGTCGCTTACGAAGATGATAACGTGCTGGTCGTCTGCAAGCCGTTCGGTCTGCTCGTCCACGGCGACAGCAATGAAAAGAAAGATACGCTGGCGAACCAGGCGGTGGATTACCTGATCGAAAAGGGGGACTACGTGCCCCGGCTGGAAAAGAGTTTCGTGCCTTCCCCTGTGCACCGGCTCGACCGCAATACGACGGGACTCGTCGTGTTCGGCAAGAACGCGCAGGCTCTGCGGACTTTAAGCGCAGCTCTTGCAAAGGACGAAGGTTTTACGAAATATTACAGCACCATCGTCTGCGGTGCCCTGCGAAAGGACCTGCATTTAAAGAATAAACTGCTGAAAGATGAAAAGACCAACAAGGTCCGTGTGCTGCCCGAATCCGCGGAGGAAGGCAAGTACATCGAGACGGTCGTGCGCCCCGTCTTTACGGATGGACGCTTTACTCTCGTCGAGGTGCAGCTTGTCACCGGGCGCAGCCATCAGATCCGCGCGCACCTGAAAAGCGCGGGTTACCCGCTCATCGGTGACGCGAAATACGGAGACCGGAGGGTCAACGCGCAGATCGCAGACCGCACCGGTCTGACGACGCAGCTGCTGCATGCAAGACGCCTCGTCTTTACCGGGCTCGAAGAGCCCCTCGCATACCTGAACGGCGTGTCTGCCGAAGCGCCGCTCCCGCCCCAGTGGGCGTTCATCCAGAAAGAACTATTCGGCAAGGAGATCCTATGAACGAGAACGAACTGAACGAAACAGTTGGAACCATAGAACAGCCGGAACAATCTGAGCAGCCTGCTCCGCAGCCGGAAAAAAAGGGTTTGAGCGAAAACACGAAAGAATGGATCAAAGACATCCTGATCGCCATCGTCGTCGCGTTTCTCGTGCTGCAGTTCATCAAGCCGACCATCGTGCAGGAGCACAGCATGGAGAACACGCTGGAGCCCAACGACTACCTGTTTATCAGCAAGCAGAGCTACCGTCTGTTCGGCGACCCGCAGCGCGGCGACATCATCGTGTTCCACAGCGCTCTGACGACAGCCGACGGTTCCGAAAAACTGCTGGTCAAGCGCATCATCGCTGTCCCGGGCGATACGATCTACATCACCGGCGGCGTCGTCTACGTCAACGGGGAACCGCAGGACGAACCGTACACGAAGGACGGCTACACCGGCACGGAAATGGACGAGATCACGATTCCGGAGGGCAAGCTGTTCTGCATGGGCGACAACCGGCAGAATTCCCGTGACAGCCGCGATCCGCTGATCGGCCTCGTGGACGAGGATGAGGTTCTGGGCAAAGCCGTGCTGCGTCTGTTCCCGTTCTCCCGCTTCGGAGGATTGTACGACTGATGGAAAAACTGATCGAAAACAACAAGAAGGCCAGACACGACTACTTTTTCGAGGATACCTACGAGGCCGGCGTCGTGCTCACGGGCACGGAGATCAAATCTATCCGGGCCGGCGGCGTCAGCCTGCGGGATTCGTTCGCGAAGGTCGTGAAAGGAGAGGTCTTCGTATTCAACATGCACATTGCCCCCTACGAAAAGGGCAACCGCTACAACACCGATCCGCTGCGGCCCAAGAAACTGCTGCTGCACAAGGGCGAGATCCGCAGGCTCGAGAACGCCGTCATGCAGGAAGGCCTGACGCTCGTGCCGTCGAAAGTCTACCTGACCCACAAGGGACTGGTGAAAGTAGAGCTGGCCGTGGCCAGGGGCAAGAAGTTATACGATAAGAGAGCGGATATCGCTAAGAAGGACGCTGCGAGGAATATGGAACGCAGCATGAAGAACCGGTAAAGGAGAATCCTATGTCTTACGAACTCGCAAAAGCATATCTGGAGAAAGTGGGCGGCATGGAATACGTGCACCACAGAGAACTGTACATCGACACCGTGGAAGACGCTGCGAAGTCCATCGGCTGCAGCGAAGCGGAGATTGCGAAGTCCCTGACGTTCATGGTCGGCGAGCAGCCCGTCATGATCGTCATGGCCGGCGACACGAAGGTGAACAGCAGCAAATTCAAGAGCTATTTCCACTGCAAACCAAGCATGATCCCCAGAGATCAAGTGCAGGAACTGGTGGGTCACGAACCGGGCGGCGTCTGCGCGTTCGGCATCAAGGACGGTATCGACGTGTATCTCGACGTGTCCTTAAAGCGTTTCGAAATGGTGCATTCCGCGGCCGGCGACGACTATACGACGTTCGATTCGAGCCCGGAGATCCTGGAAAAATATACGCCCTGCAAAGGCTGGGTGGACGTCTGCAAGATCATCGGAGAAGAATAGGAGAGAACCATGGACAAGAAGACCTACAAACAGCTGGACGCCTGGTGGCGCGCCGCGAACTACCTTTCCGCAGGACAGCTCTATCTGCTGGAAGATCCTCTGCTGAAGGAGCCGCTGACCCGCGACAAGATCAAGAAAAAGATCGTCGGCCACTGGGGCACCGTACCCGGCCAGAACTTCATCTACACGCATCTGAACCGGGTCATCAACGAGTACGATCTGAACATGATCTACCTGTCCGGCCCCGGCCACGGCGGCAACGCCATGGTCGCTCAGAACTGGCTGGACGGTTCCTACACGGAGATCTATCCGAACATCACGCAGGATGTTGCCGGCATGAAGAAACTGTTCAAGCAGTTCTCGTTCCCCGGCGGCATCGCGAGCCACGTGGCGCCTGAGACGCCGGGCTCTATCAATGAAGGCGGCGAACTGGGCTATTCCCTGGCTCACGCGTTCGGCGCGGTGTTCGACAATCCCGACCTGATCGCGGCCTGCGTCGTCGGCGACGGCGAAGCGGAGACCGGTCCCCTGGCAACGTCCTGGCATTCGAATAAATTCCTGAATCCCGCAAACGACGGCGCCGTGCTGCCCATCCTGCACCTGAACGGGTATAAGATTGCCAATCCGACCGTCTTCTCGCGCATCTCCCACGAAGAGATCGAAAGCTTCTTCAAGGGCTGCGGCTGGAAGCCTTACTTCGTCGAAGGCTCCGACCCGAAGAAGATGCACCCGGCCATGGCGGAAGCCCTGGACGCCTGCATCAAGGACATCAAGGACATCCAGAAGAAGGCGCGCAGCGGCAAGCTGAAGAAGCGTCCGATGTGGCCGATGATCGTTTTCCGTTCCCCGAAGGGCTGGACCGGCCCGAAGGAAGTGGACGGCAAGCCCATCGAGAACACGTTCCGCGCGCACCAGGTGCCCATCCCCATGGACAAGCCCGAGCACGTGGAGCAGCTGGAAAAGTGGCTGAAGAGCTACAAGCCCGAGCAGCTGTTCAACGAAGACGGCAGCCCGAAGAAGGAACTGACCGACTTCGCGCCGAAGGGTGACCGCCGCATGGGCATGAACCCGCACGCGAACGGCGGCAAGCTGCTGAAGGATCTGCGCCTGCCCGACTTCCGCGAATACGGCATCGATATTCCGGCCCCCGGCGCAGTCGAAGCGCAGGATATGCTCGTCCTCGGCGGCTACGTGCGCGACATCTATAAACTGAACGAGGAAGCGAAGAACTTCCGCATCTTCGGACCGGACGAGACCGCGTCCAACCGCCTGACCAAGGTGTTCGAAGAGACGAACAGAGACTGGAATGCCGAGATCATCGAAGGTGACGAATTCCTGGCGCCTGACGGCAGGGTCATGGACTCCATGCTGTCCGAGCATATGTGCGAAGGCTGGCTCGAAGGCTACCTGCTGACCGGCCGCCACGGCTTCTTCTGCAGCTATGAGGCGTTCATCCGCATCGTGGACTCCATGTTCTCGCAGCACGCCAAGTGGCTGAAGGTCTGCGAAGACCTGCCCTGGAGAGCGAGCATCGCGTCCCTGAACTACATCCTGAGCTCCAACGTCTGGCAGCAGGACCACAACGGTTTCACTCATCAGGATCCGGGCTTCCTGGATCACGTGGCCAACAAGAAGGCCGACGTCGTGCGCATGTATCTGCCGCCTGACGCGAACTGCCTCGTCGAATGCTTCGACCACTGCATCCGCAGCCGCGACTACGTGAACGTCATCGTCTCGTCCAAACATCCGAGACCGCAGTGGCTGACCATGGAACAGGCCATCAAGCACTGCACGCAGGGCATTGGCATCTGGGATTGGGCCTCCACCGATCAGGGCGAAGCGCCCGACGTCGTCATGGCCTGCTGCGGCGACACGCCGACCCTGGAGACGCTGGCATCTGTCACGATCCTGCGCGAGGCGTTCCCCGAACTGAAGATCCGCGTCGTCAACGTCGTGGACCTGATGAGACTGCAGTCCGACAGCATCCACCCGCACGGCCTGTCCGACCAGGAGTACGACGCGCTGTTCACGAAGGACAAGCCCGTCATCTTCGCGTTCCACGGCTATCCGACGCTCATCCATGAGCTCGTATATCACAGAACGAACAAGAACTTCCACGTATTCGGCTACATGGAAGAAGGCACGATCACGACTCCGTTCGACATGCGCGTGCAGAACGGCATCGACAGATTCTCCCTGACGATGCAGGCGCTGCTGCAGATCGACCTCGGTGACCGCGACAGCCACCTCATCCAGCTGATGAAGGACAAGCTGGTCGAACACAAGCAGTACATCGCGGAATACGGCGAAGATCTGCCCGAGATCCGCAACTGGAAATGGACGCCCGCGAAATAGAAAAAAAGAAGACACGAAAAGCACTGGCCGCGGCGGTCCTCATTCTGTTGACCGCCGCAGTGCTGGTTTTTTGCGCAGTTTATTCGGACAGCATCAAACGGGTCGCAACGGATCCGGCCTATGTCCGGGCTTGGTTCCGTGCGCACGAGCCCTACGGGGCGCTGGTCTACTGCCTGGTGACGATCGTCCAGATCCTGCTGGCTTTCCTGCCGGGAGAACCGCTGGAACTGGCGGCCGGTTACGCGTTCGGCGCCGTGAAGGGCAGCCTACTGTGTCTTTTGGCTGAAGGGATCGGGAGCGTACTTGTATTACTCCTGGTGCGCCGGTTCGGACCCAGTCTCGTTAGGCTGTTCTTTTCTGACGAACAGCTGGAACGTCTGAAATTCCTGCACTATTCGCCGAAACGCCTGCTGTTGTTCGCCATCATCTTCATGATGCCCGGTACGCCGAAGGACCTGCTGTGCTACTTCGCCGGCCTGACGGATATTGACATCAACAAACTGATCATCATCTGTACGGTCGGCCGCATTCCGTCCATCCTCACGTCGACGCTGGGCGGGAACGCCATCGGCGATCAGCGCTATGTGTTCGCGGTCGCCGTCTTTGCGGTCACGGCGCTGCTGAGCGTCGCAGGGATCGCGTTTTATAACTATATCTGTTCAAAACACGAACAAAAGTAAATGTTCTTAACCGTAGGTTTTCTCATCAACAGCATACTGTTCGGCGTGGCGCTTGCCATGGACGCGTTCTCCGTGTCCGTAGCGGCCGGTCTTGCGAACCCCGGCATGCAGAAAAGCCGCATGGCCCGAATCGCCGGCACGTTCTGTTTCTTTCAGATCGCCATGCCCCTGATCGGCTGGGTCTGTGTTCATACGGTCGCGGAGAAGTTCACGGCGTTTCAGAAGGCCATCCCCTGGATCGCGCTCGTGCTACTGGTGTTTTTAGGCGGCCGGATGATCGCGGAAGAGCTTGCGCAGAAGGCTGTTCCCGCGGACATGGAAGCGGAGGCGGAGCGCGAAAGAGAAGAGCTTGTGAAAGATCTCGGCGGCGGAGAGCTCGTCGCCCAGGGCATCGCGACGTCCATCGACGCGCTGTCCGTCGGCTTCACCATCGCGGAGCTGTCCTGGCAGGCTGCGCTGACCGAAGCGCTGATCATCGGCGCGGTCACGTTCGCGATCTGCATGGGCGGTCTGCGCCTGGGCAGGGCTTTCGGCACGAAACTGGCCGGCAAAGCCGGCATCGTTGGCGGGGTCATCCTGATCGCGATCGGCCTGGAGATCTTCATCAAGGGCGTGTTCGGTTCCTGAATCTGTAATGCGATTGTAATGGTCACAGGTTAGACCCTGTGCTATAATACCTATGCTTTGGAAGGCAAAGCACACCTTCCCCCATGGGGGCGTAAAGGTTTCGACGGGGGTGTGGAAGTCGGATAAGCGAGCCGCTGTCGGCCCAGTCAGCGTTAAACAGAGCCCGTTCAAAAGAAACGATAATTCTAGAAACAATTTCGCATTCGCTGCTTAATTAGCAGCCCGCGCGTCGGCCTCAGTTCGCCTGCAGGCTGAGATCCCGGCGTCGACTATGCAGGAAACCGTCGAAGGGTGTCCGGACTTCGGGGGAGCAATTCGGACTGGGGAGACCTTTAGCCTGCCTTTTGGCGACTGGAAACCCGAGAACTAAACAAAAGGCTGCGCTCGGAGAAAGTCGGGTGGAAATGCTTTCGGACGTGAGTTCGATTCTCACCGCCTTCACCAAAAGAAAAGACCGGATCGATGAAGATCCGGTCTTTTCTTTTATTAGGAATTGCTATTTTCTGCTGAACGTACTCTCCGCTACGGGATCCTTGCAGGAAACGGTAAAGCGCGGATCGTTGGAGCAGAGGTGGACCATCAGGCGGAAGACGTCGTCCGGTTGTGCGTCGAGCATATCGGCCAGTTCGTCTGCCGTCATGGCGCGGTCTGCGTTGAGAAGAAGCTCCGCAGCGCGGTTCTTCAGGTCGATCAGGCCGCCGGCTGCTTTCTTGCCGAACTCTACGGCCGGCTGATGATAGGCGTTGATGCCGATCATGATGGCGTACATGCTCACAGCCCGTTCGAAGACGGCGATCAGCTGGCCGACGTGGTAAGCGTTCACCTCGGGTATAGTGAGGACGAACGTGCGCTTGCCGTGATCCTCCAGCGCCTTCTTCGTGCCAAGCATGAAGGCGTTGAGGTAGTCGCCGCTGGTGCTGCCTTCGCCGACGATGCGGGAAGTACCTTCGCGGTCCTTTAATACCTGCACGAACGTAACGAAGATGTTGTCGGGTCCCGCCACGAGCTGCTGCACGTAGGAGTGCTGATCGCTCGTGCCCTTATTGCCCATCACGGCCAGACCTTGATGTACCGCATTGCCCGCCAGGTCGAACTCCTTGCCGAGAGATTCCATCACGAGCTGCTGCAGGTATTTCGCGAAGAGCATCAGCGAATCTTTATAGGGAAGGACCACCTGCGTGACCCCGCCGATCCCGCCGCTGCAGCGGTACCAGGAGAGCGCCAGCAGAAGCGCCGGATTTTCCGCGGCTTCTTCAGCTCTGCCTAACCAGTCGCAGGCGGCTGCGCCTGCAAGAAAGCTGTCGATATCGATGCCCTTGAGCGCCAGGGGAAGCAGACCCACGGCGGACATGACGCTCGTGCGTCCGCCCACCCAGTCCCACATGGGGAAACGGTCGAGCCAGCCTTCGCTTGCGGCTGTAGCGTCGAGCTTGCTGCCGGCGCCGGTCACACAGACGGCGTGCTTTGCGAAGTCCAATCCGTTCGCCTCGTAGAAAGCCTTTGCCTCCACCATGCAGTTGCGGGTCTCGATGGTGCCGCCGCTCTTGGAGATGATGATGGTGAGCGTGGCATCCAGATCGTCTTTAACGGCCGCGAAGGTCTTATCCATGCCTGCGGGATCCGTATTATCCAGGAAGAACAGATCCATGGGGTCGGCAGGACTGTCCAGAGCGTCTGCTACGAACATGGGGCCAAGGCTGCTGCCGCCGATACCGCCGACAAGCACGTGGCGGAACGCGTCCCCGCGTTCTGTCCTGATCCTGCCGCTGTGTACGTCAGCGACGAAGCGTTTGATCTTTCCGACGCAGTCTTCGATCTCTTTGCGCAGCCCGGGCGTGGGTGCCAGTTCTGGCGCCCTCAGCCAGTAGTGGCCTACCATCCGTTCTTCGTCCGGGTTGGCGATGGCGCCGGCTTCGAGTTCCTTCATCCCGGCAAGGGCTGCGGAGACCTTTTCCTGCATCGTATCCAGATAATCTCCGTTCAGATCCATACCGCTCCAGTCTGCCATGAGGCCGGTCTGCGGCGCATAGAACAGCGTCTGTTTCCATCCTTGATCCATAGTTTAACTCCTGTTTGTTTTAAAGAAGACCACTGCCGCTCCCATGGGGGGCAGGGTAAGCTTTGCCAGACCTTCTTCCACTGTCACGGGGAGACCGCCCACGATATCGACGGCATTTTCCCCTTTGGCCGGGAAAGAGACGTCGAGCGGATCGAAGAGGCGGCGGTTGACTATAACTGCTGCATGGGTCTCTTCCGTGTTGCGGTAGAAACCGAACACATCCTCTCCTTGCGCGAAGGGGGTAAAGCTGCCGCCGGTAAAAACGGGGTCCAGTTTCCGTATGCTGATGGCTCTGCGGTAGACTGCCTTGAGTTCTTCATCCTCCTTGCCCCAGGGATAAGCGCCCCGGTTGTAGGGGTCGGAATAGCCTTCCATGCCCGCTTCATCTCCATAGTAGATGCAGGGCACGCCGGGCAGCGTCATCTGCAGCAGGACCATGAGCCGCATCCTGCTTTTGGCAAGTTCTCTCTGCTCCGGAGAAAGGCGGTAATCGCGCCGTTCTTCCTCCGAGAGGGAGTTCCTGTCCGGTGCGCCTCCCAGTACGGTCATGACTCTCGGACGGTCGTGGCTGCCTACCAGGTTCAGCGCGCCGTAGAACGCGGTAGGCGGATAGTTCTCCTGCAGATCTTCCAGTATTTCCGCGAACCCGTCAGCGCCAAGCCATCCCAGCAGATAGCACTGTACTGCGTCAAGGAAGGGGTAGTTCATCGCGCAGTCCAGTTCTGTCCCCAGAAAATAGCGGCGCAGTTTTCCGTAACTGATCTTGTGGGAAGCGTCTTCCCAGACTTCTCCGAGCAGCAGGCCGTCTGCGCCCAGGGTCTCCGTCACGGCGGACTTGATGCCTTCGATAAAATCGTCGGGCAATTCGTCGGCCACGTCGAGCCGCCAGCCTTTTGCCCCGGCTGCCAGCCATTTGCGCACCACGCTGTCCGGGTCCGCAAAGATAAAGCGCCGGTAGCTATCGTTTTCCTCCTCCAGACAGGGCAGATCATCCACGCCCCACCAGCAGTCGTAGCCGGCGGGACTGCCGTCGAAACGGTACCAGCTCCGGTAGGGGGAGTCCTCGCTCTGCCAGGCGCCTACGCCCGGATAATTGCCGTATTTGTTGAAGTAAAGGCTGTCGCAGCCCGTATGGTTGAATACGCCGTCCAGGATGAGAGAGATCCCTTTCTCCTCCGCCGTTTCCGCCAGACGGCGGAACGCGGCTTCATCTCCCAGCATGGGGTCGATCTTCCGGTAGTCTCCGGTGTCGTAACGGTGGCTGCTGGCCGCTTCGAAGATGGGATTGAGGTAGAGCGCTGTCACACCCATTTCCCGCAGATCGTCCAGCTTTTCTTCGATGCCGGACAGGGTACCTCCGTAGAAGTCCCATGCGCAGACTCTTCCGTCTTCGGTTTTTTCATAGAAGGGGACGGTGTCCCAGTCTTCCGTCAGACGTCTGGCAGGTCCTTGCCGTTTCTGTGACAAGGAGGCATTCGCCAGCTCTCTCCAGCCGGTTCCGCGGCGGAAGCGGTCGGGAAAGATCTGATAGACGACCGCGTTGCGGTACCACTCCGGCAGCGGGCGGGGAACATAGACCGTGATCTGGAACGAAGGAGGTTCCGATCCGTAAAGGCAGCCTTCGCCGCCGACTTTGTTTTCGATAGCCCCGTAATGACTTACGCAGCCGTCGGACTGATAGATCAGAAAGCTGTACCAGACGATATCCGGGGTCTCCATGGGGATACGGCAGGAAAAGCGGAGATGATCCTCCTGCTCCTGCTTTTCCATGGGGATCAGTTTTTCTCCGTTGCCGTCGATCCAGATGCGGCACGCGCAGGAAGCGTCCGGGTCTTCCCAAACGTCCAGGGCAAGCATTACTTCCGTCCCGGCAGGGACTGCCCCGAAAGGTTCGCGCCAGGTGAGTTCTCTGGTATTGTGGTATGCTCTCATACGGTCCGTTTCCTCTCGGGGTGCAGCTGTTCGTAGATGGCCGCATAATCGCGCGCCGCCCGTGCCCAGGAGAAGTCCTGTGCCATGGCATTGTCCATGAGCTTGTTCCAGGCCCCGGGGTCGTTGCGGTAGAGGTCTGCTGCAGCCAGGAGAGTAAACATCATCGTATGGGCATTGTAATCGGCAAAGCAGAAGCCTGTGCCTTCTCCGGTGTATTTGTTATAGGGTATGACGCTGTCTTTCAGTCCGCCGGTCTCCCGCACCACGGGAAGCGTGCCGTAACGCATGGCGATCATCTGCGCCAGGCCGCAGGGCTCGAAGAGGGACGGCATGAGGAGCATGTCCGCCCCGGCATACATGCGGTGGGAGAGCGCCTCATCGAAACGGATCTGCGCGCTCATCTTGCCGCCGGATCCTAAAGCGTAATCTTTGACCAGATTTTCATATTCCGCATCGCCGGTGCCCAGCACCGCGAGCTGAATGGGATGGGTGAGCAGTTCTCCCAGGACGTGCCGGACCAGATCCAGACCCTTCTGGCTGGTCAGCCGCCCGATCATGACGATGAGCGGAACGTCAGGATCTTCGATCAGGCCCAGTTCTCTCTGAACGGCTGCCTTGCAGGCGGCTTTGCCGCTCCTGTCGGAAGCCGTAAAGTTGGCGGGAAGATCCGTTTCCGATGCCGGATCGAAGTGTTCGGTATCGATCCCGTTGAGGATGCCGTGCAGAATGTCGGAGCGGCGCCGGAAGATGCCTTCCATGTGTTCCCCGTAAAACGGGTCCTTGATCTCTTCGGCATAGGTGGGACTGACCGTCGTGAGGACGTCGCTGTAGCACAGGCCGCCCTGCATGAAGTTCACGGTCCCGTAGCCCGAGCGCAGCTGCGCCGCGGCGGCGGGATTGTCCGAAAGCCCCAGGATATCGCCCAATACGTAGTCGGACATCCTTCCCTGGAACTTCAGGTTGTGGACCGTCATCACCGCCTTGACGTTCTCGTACAGAGGGATCCCCTGGTAGAATTCCCGCAGGAATACCGGAGCCAGAGCGGTATGCCAGTCGTTGCAGTGCAGCACATCGCACGTAAAGCCGGGCAGATACTGCAGGCTTTCCACGATCGCTTTGGAGAAGAAAGCCATCCGCTCTCCGTCGTCGAAGTATCCGTAAGGACGGTCTCTGTCGAAATAATACTCGTTGTCGATGAAGTAGTAGATCACGCCCTTATGCCGCAACTTGTCCACGCCGCAGTAAAGGTTGCGCCAGCCCAGGGACACGTTGAAGTCCGTTACATGGGTCATCTTTTTCCGGTATTTCTCCGGAATGGTCCTGAATTTCGGCAGCATGACGCGCAGCTCTATGCCCGTCTCCAGGAGAGCCTGGGGCAGGGAACCCGCCACGTCTCCCAGACCGCCGGTCTTCATGAAGGGCACTGCTTCGAAAGCTGCAAACAGCACCCGGATCTTTCTTTTTGCCATGTCGTTTCCTTATCCTTAAAGAGTCTTCTTTTCCATAACGAACACGTTTTCGGGCGAACCCTTGACCACCGTGCCCGCCTTGATGACGTTCTTGCGGTCGAGGATCGCGTTCTCCACGACGGCGCCGGCTTCCACCAGGCAGGACTGCATGAGGACGCTGTTGCGCACGACGGCGCCTTCTTCGACTTTCACGCCGCGGAAGAGGATGCTGTTCTCCACCGTGCCGCGGATGACGCAGCCGGCGGGGATCATGGAATTACGCACGCAGCAGCCCTCTATGTATTTGGACGGAACGGAATCCTGTACCTTGGTCATGATGGGGTGCAGGGGGGTGAAGAGCTCCTTCCTCACGTCGGAACGCAGCAGCTCCATGCTGTGGATGTAGTAATCCCGGATGCTGTCGACCGTCCGGATGTAGCCGCCGAAACGGAAGACCCGCACGTTCATCTTGCCGAGTTCCGGTTCGATAGCCTCGAAGATGTCCATGAAGTCCACGGAAGAATACCAGCTGATGATATTCATAAGCAGTTCCCTGCTGATGACGAAGCAGCCGCGGAAGATATTCTCGCCTTTTTTGGTTCCGTGGAGGAAGGACGTGACCCGCTCGCCGTCGAGCGTCAGGCCCAGATCGTGAGGCGCATCCTCCACCGCTTCGCTGTAGAGCATGGTGATGTCGGCCCCGGAGCTGATGTGCTGCGCCAGAAGGTCGCGGTAGTCCATGTTGTACACGACGTCGGAGGCGGTCAGGATGACGTAGTCCGCCATGGAACGCTTGAGATAGATCAGGTTATGCTTAAGGTCGCGGATCATGAACCGCGCCTCGGAACTGGTGACGCCGAACAGGGACCCGGGCAGGATGAAGAGGCCGCCGTTCTTTCTGTCCAGCTGCCATTCCTTGCCTGCGCCGATGTGGTCGATGACGGAGCGGTATTTATACGGGGTGATGAGGCCGACGGTGGAGATGCCGGAGTTCACCATGTTCGACAGAGGGAAGTCGATCAGGCGGTATCTGCCTCCGTAGGGGAGGGAGGCAATGGTCCTCTCCTGGGTCAGGCAGCCCAGGTCGTGGGTCTCATAATTCGCGGAAATGATGCCGATCACGCGTTCCATTATGCTTCGCCTCCTTTCTCAACGATGAAATCGTCGCCGATGACGGCGATATCCTCCTTCGGGTCTTCGCTGCCGAATACGGCGCCTGCGCGGATAACGGAATTCTCGCCCAGGATGGCCCGGTTGACAGTCGCGCCTTCTTCCACGGCGGCGCCGGGCAGAAGAACGGAATCCTTGACGAGCGCACCTGTGCCCACGTAACTGTCGACGCTGATCACACTGTGGATGACCTTGCCAAGGATCTCGCTTCCGTTTCCGACGATGCTTTCCTGGATCTCAGCTTCCGGTCCGATGTAGTGGGGCGGGCTGATGTTCTCGTTGCTGAAGATGGGGAAGTCGCGGTCGTCCAGGTCGAACTCCGGTTCTTCTTCCAGCAGGCCCATGCTGGTCTCGTGGAAACTGGAGATCGTTCCGACGTCCATCCAGAAGCCGGAGAACTCGTAGCAGAACAGGCGCTTGCCCTCTGCGAGGAGCTTGGGGATGATGTTCTTGCCGAAGTCGTGCTCCGAAGAACTGTCCGTGCTGTCCTCGATCAGGGCTTTCTCCAGCACGTCCTTGTTGAAGATGTAGATGCCCATGGACGCCAGGTCGGAATCGGGCTGTTTGGGCTTCTCGGAGAACTTCACGATCCTGCCGGTCTCGTCCGTCGTCATGATGCCGAAGCGGGAAGCCTCTTCCATCGGCACTTTCATGACGGAGATGGTCAGATCCGCGTTGTTCTCCTTGTGGCACTTGAGCATCTCGCGGTAGTTCATGCGGTAGAGATGGTCGCCGGACAGGATGAGCACGTATTTGGGATCGTAGAGGTTAATGTAGTTCAGGTTTCTGTAGATCGCGTCCGCCGTTCCCTGATACCACTCGCCGCCGCTTTCCGTAGCGTAGGGCGGGAGGATGGATACGCCTCCGTTCGAGGCGTCGAGACCCCAGGCGCTGCCGGTGCCGATATAGGAGTTGAGCAGGTAGGGGCGGTACTGCGTCAGAACGCCCACGGTATCGATGTGGGAGTTTGCGCAGTTAGACAGAGAAAAGTCGATGATGCGGTACTTGCCGCCGAAGGAGACGGCAGGTTTGGCAATGGTTTTTGTCAATGCGCCCAGCCTGCTGCCCTGCCCGCCGGCCAGCAGCATGGCGAGGATCTCTTTTTCCTTCATTCTTTTCACGGATCGAATCCCCCTTTCAGTTATTTCTCCAGATGCCAGATGTCAGAGACGTATTCTTCGATCGTCCTGTCGCTGGAGAAGAAGCCGGAGCAAGCCGTGTTGTGCACGGACATTCTGCCCCAGGCTGCCTTGTCGCTGTAGAGCGCTTCCAGCTCGTGCCAGGCATCGAGATAGCCGCTGAAATCCTTGAGCACGAAGAACTCGTCATTATTGCGCATCAAGTTGTCGTATATCAATTGGAAACCGCCGGATAGACGGGCGTACGTGCCGTCCACCAGCTGGTCTACTACCTTTTTCAGGCGGGGCTGCGCGGAATAGGGCTCCCAGGAGAGATAGCTTCCGTCGCGGCGGAACTGGTCGATCTCTTCGCTGCGCAGGCCGAAGATCTTGATGTTCTCCGTGCCTACCTGCTCCGCGATCTCGACGTTGGCGCCGTCCAGGGTGCCCAGGGTGACCGCTCCGTTCATCATGAACTTCATGTTGCCGGTCCCGGAAGCCTCCATGCCCGCGGTGGAGATCTGCTCGCTGATGTCCGCAGCCGGGTAGATCAGCTGGGCGTTGGACACGGAGAAGTTCGGCACGAAGACCACCTTGATGCGGTCTTTCACGCGGGGATCGCTGTTGACGACGTCCGCCACCGAGTTGATCAGACGGATGACGTCCTTGGCGAAATCGTATCCCTGAGCTGCTTTGCCTGAGAAGATGAACGTGGAGGGATGAACAGAGAAACTCTCGTCTTCGATGATACGGTTGTAAAGATCCATCACTTTGAAGACGTTAAGGAGCTGCCGCTTGTAGCCGTGGAAACGTTTGACCTGCACGTCGAAAATGGAATCCGGATCGACCGTGATGCCGGTCGTCTCCAGCATATACCGGGCGAGGTTTTCCTTGTTCGCGCGCTTGCTGGCAGCGGCCTTTTCCAGAAACTCCGCATCCTGTTCCATATATTTCAGCCCCATGAGATGGGACGCGTTCTGCATCCAGCCGTCTCCGATGGCTTCGTTGATCAGGCTGCGGAGCGTCGGATTCGCCTGCGCCAGGAAGCGGCGGTGGGCGATGCCGTTGGTCTTGTTATTGAATTTCTCCGGCGTCAGCGTGTAGAACTCTTTGAGTACGCTCTGCTTGAGGATCTCCGTGTGCAGCTCTGCCACGCCGTTGACGGAATGACCTGCGATCACGGACAGATTCGCTGTGCGCACCTGACCGTCCCAGAGGATGGCGGTGTTGCGCAGCAGGTCCTGCCAGCGGTCGAGATCCTTGGGGAAGGCTTCGCGGTATCTGCGGTCGATCTCTTCCACAAAGTCGTACACGCGGGGAAGCAGGGCACGGAACGTGTCGATGGGCCACTTTTCCAGCGCTTCCGGAAGGATGGTGTGGTTGGTGTAGGAAATGGACTTCGTGACGATGTCCCAGGCCTGATCCCAGTTCAGTCCTTCCTCGTCGATGAGCACGCGCAGCAGTTCCGGCGCGCAGAGGGCGGGATGGGTGTCGTTGGTGTGGATGGCGACGGCCTCGGGGAAACGGGCCCAGTCATCGCCGTATTCTTTCTTGAACGTCTTTACGATGTCGGCAATGCCGGCGCAGACGAACATGTACTCCTGCTTGAGGCGGAGCACTTTTCCGGGGCTGGCGTTGTCGTTGGGGTACAGGATGCTGGTGATGGCTTCCACGTCCGCGCGGTGCTTGATGGCGCCGGCGTAATCGCCGCGGTTGAAAGCATCCATGTCGAAGTTTTCTTCACAGGGCTCCGCACTCCACAGGCGCAGGGTGTTTACTGTCTCCCCGCCGTAACCGACGATGGGTACGTCGTAAGGCATGGCCAGGACGCGTTCATCTTCCTTCCAGATGAAACGGGGGCCCTGTTCTTCATACAGGCGCTCCACCGTACCGCCGTAGCGGACGACCACAGCGCTTTCCGGATGTCTGCTCTCCCAGGGATAGCCGCTTTCCAGCCAGTTGTCCGGTTCTTCCACCTGCACGCCGTTTACGATGCTCTGCTTGAAGAGACCGAAACGGTAGCGGATACCCTGTCCGCAGGCGGCATAGCCCTGGCTTGCCAGGGAGTCCATGAAGCAGGCTGCCAGACGGCCGAGGCCGCCGTTGCCGAGGCCGGGGTCACGCTCGAGGGCGTAGTAACTGTCCAGATCCTCGCCCATCATGGTCAGCGCGTCGCGCACCAGGTCGGTCAGTTCGAGATTCATGAGATAGTTCTCCAGGAGTTTGCCGATGAGGAACTCCATGGAGAAGTAATAGACTTTTTTCTTTTCCTTTGTCTTGTCCTTTTTGGCGGAGGCGATGCGGACGTCGTTGGCTTCCGCGGCGACGAGCCTTGCCAGCGCGTAATACTTGTCCTCCGGACTGCATTCTTCAAATTCTTTTCCGATAACGGAACGGGCTGTTTCGGTCAGTTCTTCGATAAATTCGTATTTGTTCTTGAACATGGATCTATTTCTTTCTTTTAAGTTGTTTCTTTTATTTTTTAAGTTCTTCCCGCCCTGCGCGGCGCAGGATCAGGCCGCCGATGGGAGGCGTCTTTACGACGATAGAGTGCTTCATCCCGTGCCAGGGCACCGGTTCGCTGACCAGAAGATCCGGGTTCAGCCTGCCGGAACCGCCGTATTCAGGCGCGTCGGAATTGAAGACCTCCTTGTACACGCCTTTCTTCGGCACCCCGATGCGGAACGCGTCGCTGCATTCCGGCACGAAGTTGACCAGAACGATCAGATCGTCCGCTGCGCGCTTGCCGCGGCGGGTATAGATCAGTACGGACTGCTCGTTGTTGTCCGCGTCGATCCATTCGAAGCCGTCCCAGCTGTAGTTCTGCTGCCACAGGGCCGGCTCCTGCTGGTAGACCGCATTCAGTGCTTTGACGAACGCCTGATGTTTGGCGTGAGCCTCGTAGTCGAGCAGGAACCACTCCAGACCTTCCTGGTACCGCCACTCGATGAACTGGGCGATCTCGCTGCCCATGAAGTTGAGCTTGGCTCCCGGGTGGGTGATCTGGTAGAGCGCCAGGGACCGCAGGCCCGCGAACTGTCTCCAGTAATCTCCGGGCATGCGCCCGATCAGCGAGCACTTGCCGTGCACCACTTCATCGTGCGAGAGCGCCAGGATGAAGTTCTCCGAGAAGCAGTACATCATGGAGAACGTCAGCAGGTGGTGGGCGCCGGGACGGTAGGGGAAATCGGCCTGCATGTAGTGCAGCGTGTCGTGCATCCAGCCCATGTCCCATTTGTAATGGAAGCCCAGGCCTCCGTCTTCGGGCGGATAGGTCACGAGCGGCCATGCGGTGCTCTCTTCTGCGATCATCATCACGTCCGGGTGGCGTTCCCCGACAGTCTTGTTCAGCAGGCGGAGGAATTCGATGGCTTCGAGATCTTCCTCTGTGCCGTTTTTGTTGAACTTCTTCTGCTTGGGGTCGTCGATGCCGAAATTGAGGTACAGCATGCTGGTGACGCCGTCCACGCGGATGCCGTCGACGTGATATTTTTCGAACCAGAACAGAGCATTGGAGAGCAGAAAGCTGCGCACTTCGCCTCTCCCCAGATCGAATTTATAGGTGCCCCACTGCGGGTGGTCTTCTTTCTCGTAAAGCTTTTCCCCGTTGAAAGCGGCCAGACCGTGCGCGTCGCGGCAGAAGTGGCCGGGCGACCAGTCGAGGATGACCCCCAGACCCGCCTTATGGCAGCGGTCGATGAAGGCCATGAAAGCCGCAGGTTCTCCGTAGCGGGACGTGGCCGCGTAGTAGCCGGTGATCTGATAGCCCCAGGAACCGTCGAACGGGTGCTCCATCATGGGTAGAAGTTCCAGATGGGTATATCCCATTTCCGCCGCATAGGGGATCAGCGTGTCTGCCAGTTCATCGTAACTGAGATAGGTGCCGTCTTCCTTCCTGCGCCAGGAGCCCATGTGGACCTCGTAGATGTTCAGCGGGCGCTGCCTGTGATTCAGGCGCTTCCGGCGTCCGAGCCACAGCCCGTCATGCCATTTGAAATCCTCAAGGCTGTACAGGACCGACGCGGTCTCCGGCGGTTTCTGGGCATAGAAAGCATACGGGTCCGCCTTATGGAAAAGATCTCCCGAGGCAGTCTCGATCACATATTTGTAGCAATCGCCTGTTTTGGCTCCGGGTACGAACAGATGCCATATGCCGTCGGAACCTGCGGTAGACATGAAGTGGGCGTTGATATCCCAGCCGCAGAAAGAACCGGTCACGCGGACAGATCTTGCCCCGGGGACCCAGACGGCAAAGTGATAGCCTTCCGTTCCGTCCTGCACGGCGCGGTGGGCGCCGAGGCGGTCATAAGCCCTCTGCCACGTTCCTTCGGCAAACTGCCACGCTTCGTCGCTTGTCAAATAGTCTTTCGTCTTCATTTGACCTCATTATCCTTATAGATATCCTATTGTATATTGTACACTTGATTGCTGCATAAGTCCACCAAAGCCCTTTTTCTGCTATAATAAAAACAGGTAATTTTCGCAGGAAACGAGGCATATTATGAACGAAAAATATATCCAGAACCTGTCCCGCATGATCCGCATGGAAACGGTCTCCGTCCAGGGGCAGAACGACGTGGAAAAATTCCGCAGATTTCACGGTCTGCTGCGCGAACTTTTCCCGGCGCTGTTCGCGGTCTGTGAGTTTGAAGAATATGACGGCAGCATCCTGATGCGCTGGCCGGGCAAAGAGAGCCCCACGCCGGAAAAACAGGGGTTGCTTCTGATGAACCATCACGACGTGGTCGAAGCCGGCGGCAGCTGGACGCACGGTCCGTTCTCCGCGGACGTCGCGGACGGCAAGCTCTGGGGACGCGGCACGCTCGACGACAAGGGACCTCTGTGGGCCATGCTGCAGGCTGCGGAAGAACTTGCGGAAGAAGGCTTCGTACCGGAACGCGACGTCTGGTTCGAATCCGCCTGCACCGAGGAGATCATGGGCGAAGGCGCGGAAACGATCGCGAAGATGCTGAAAGAGAAGGGGTACCGTTTCGAGATGGTGCTCGACGAGGGCGGCATGATCCTGACAGAGCCCATCGGCGGCGCCAAAGGCGATTACGCCATGATCGGAGTAGGGGAAAAAGGCTGCGCGGATCTGAAGTTCGTCGCGCGCTCTGCCGGCGGTCACGCGTCGGCGCCTCCGAAGAACACGCCGCTCGTGCGGCTCGGCAAGTTCATGTCGTATATCGACCGCAACGAGATCTTCGACGTGCAGCTTTCCCCGGTGATCTGCGAGATGCTGAAGCGCTTCGCGCCGGCAATGGAAGGTCTTACGGCGAAAGCCATGGCGGACCCGGAGACGTTCGCGCCGCTCATCAAGCGGGTCATCGGGAAGTCCTCTCCGGCGGCCGCCGCGCTGCTGAAGACGACCATCGCGTTCACGCGGGCGAGCGGGTCTGCCGGCAACAACGTCATTCCGGACGAGGCCTGGGTGATCGGCAACATGCGCTATTCGCACCACCAGGGCAGGGAAAAGAGCTTCGCAGCTGTCACGAAGGCGGCGAAGCGCTACGATCTGGAAGTCGAGGTGCTCGATCCGGGCATTGAATCACCGTTGTCGGACTGGAATTCCAAGGCGTTCAAGCTTGTCGAGGAGGCGGTCGGTGTTGTGTTCCCCGGTACAGCCTGCTCGCCGTATATCATGACCGGCGCCAGTGATTCGCGCTTTATGAGCGAAGTCAGCGACAACTGCATCCGCTTCGCGCCGTTCCATATTTCGGACGAACAGATGGCTTCCATCCACGGCACGGACGAAAACGTGGATCTGAAGTCCCTCGTGCCGGCGGTGCAGTTCTACCGGTATATCATTCAGAAGTTTTAGGAGGGAGGAACAGCTATGGAAAACGGACAGGACTCCAAGACCGGCCTTAACATCAGCGTCAAGTCCTTCATCACAGCCATTGCCGTCATCTTTGCGCTGATGGTGGCTGCCTATGTGCTCACGTTCCTCATCCCGTCCGGCGAATTTGCCCGGACGACGAACGAAGCGGGGCAGACCGTCATCGATACGGCTGCAGGCTTTCACTACGTCGACGCGAAACTGCCGTTCTGGAAATGGCTGCTTTCGTCTTTCCTCGTGCTGACCGGCAGCGGCAGCGGTACGCTCATCGCGGTCATCATCTTCCTGCTCGTCATCGGCGGCGCGTTCAACTGCCTGGACCGCAGCGGCATCATGAACAGCCTGCTCGACAGCATCACGCGGCGTTACGGCGGCACGCGGTACAAGCTGCTGACCGTCGTCATCCTGTTCTTCATGGCGATGGGCGCCCTCGTCGGTTCGTTCGAGGAGATCGTACCGCTCGTGCCCATCGTGGTCGCGCTGGCGGTGCGCCTGGGCTGGGACCCGATCACGGGCATGGCCATGAGCCTGTTGGCCGTCGGCTGCGGTTTTGCTTCCGGCGTCATGAATCCGTTTACGGTCGGCGTCGCGCAGAGCCTCGCGGGGCTGCCCATGTTCTCGGGCATCTGGCTGCGTGCTCTCAGTTTCGTGCTCATCTTCTGCCTGCTGCTGTTTTTCGTGCGGCGCTACGCGAAGAGCATCGAACGTCCCGTCGCGTCCGGCGGCATTATCGACGCGGGAGAAAGCGATCCAGCTATGAGCAGAGCGGTCAGGGCGTTCATCCTCATCCTGGGCATCGGCATCCTGATCATCCTTCTGTCCACGGTCGTCAAGGCGTTGCAGGACTACACGATGATCGCGGTCGCGCTCATGTTCCTGCTGGCAGGCATCATCGCGCCGTCGCTGGCAGGGCTGAAGGGCGGGGCGCTCGGCAGGACGTTCCTGAGCGGGGTCAAGAGCATTTTCCCCGCCGTCCTGATGATCCTCATGGCCTCGTCCATCCGCTATACGCTGGAAGAGGCGAAGATCCTCGATACGATCCTGCACGGCGCAGTCGGCGTCGCCGGCGCGCTGCCGAAATGGGCCGTCATCCTGTTCATCTACCTGATCGTGCTCGTGATGAACTTTTTCATCGGTTCCGGTTCCGCGAAGGCGTTCATGCTCATCCCGCTCATCGTACCGCTCGCGCAGATCTTCGGCATTTCGCCGCAGCTCTGCGTCGTGGCGTTCGCGTTCGGCGACGGTTTCTCGAACGTTTTTTACCCGACGAACGCGGCGCTGCTGATCTCGCTGGGTCTGGCGGATCTCAGCTACACGAAGTGGGCGCGCTGGTCGCTGAAGTTCCAACTGGCGAATCTGTGTCTCACCAGCCTGATCCTTCTGTTCGGATTGGCTGTCGGATATTAGTTTTTCCTTGCGCAAACCATGTCTTTCACGCTAAAATAAAGAGATGGTTTACAATCAATATTGATATATACAGAAAGGAAAATCCTTCATGAGCAAAACCATGACCCGCGACGAAAAGATCGCAAAGCTCGGCAAGATCATCACCGACCGCAAGGAAGTCCTGCTCGGTCTGGAGAAGGTCACGCCCGAGGCGCCTGAGTACTGGGGCATCGACTGCGGCCTGCAGTATGTCGTCAGACGCTACGGCAAGGACGTCGAGACGGACTGCCTCGACACTGCGCTGCTGATGGGCAAGCGCAAGCCCAAGACGTTCGAACAGCTGAAGAAATTGACCGGATATGACGATGAACGGCTTAAGATAACGCTCGAAGCGCTGTGCCAGGCTTCCCTTGTGGAATTCCATAAGGAGAATCTGGACGGCAAGAACCCGAATCACGAGATGCGCTGGGTGCTTGACATGTTCGTGCCCGGCAGCGCCGAGATCATGGTCATGCGGCCGGAGATCTCTCCTGCGACCCCGCAGGTGGCAGACTTCTTTGAACGCATGACGTACCTGCCCCTGGCGGGTATCACGCACATGGTGCCGCCCGGCGGCTCCGGTATCGGCATGCACGTCATCCCCGTGGAGGAAGCGATCCCCACGGAGAGCAAGTCTTTGGACGTCGAACACCTGTCACACTGGCTCAAGAAGTACGAAGGCCAGATCGGCGTCGGCATCTGCAGCTGCCGCAAGCAGCAGAGGATCCGCGGCGAAGGTTCCGGCGACATCGAACAGTACTGGTGCATCGGCGTCGGCGATTTCGCAGATTACTGCCGCGAGACCGGCATGGGTCACGACATCACGTACGAAGAAGCGATCGACATCCTGAAGAAGGCCGAAGAACGCGGCTACGTCCACCAGATCACGAACATCGACGGCGAAGAGAAGATCTTCGGTCTGTGCAACTGCGCGGTCGGCGTGTGCAACGCGCTCAGAACGTCGCAGCTGTTCAACACCCCGAACATGTCCCGTTCCGCCTACGTTTCCGACGTCGACCCCGAGAAGTGCGTTGCCTGCGGCAAGTGCGTCGAGGTCTGCCCGGCAGGCGCCGTCAGACTCGGTCAGAAACTGTGCACCAAGCACGGTCCGGTCGAATATCCGAAGGCTGAGCTGCCTGACGACAACAACTGGGACGAAGACAAGTGGAACTGGGATTACAAGAACGAGAACGGCATCATCCAGACCTGGCCGACCGGCACGGCTCCGTGCAAGACGGCCTGCCCGCTGCACATCGCCATCCAGGGCTACATCAAGATGGCCAGCGAAGGCAAGTACAGAGAAGCGCTCGAGCTCATCAAGCGCGACAATCCGTTCCCGGCAGTCTGCGGCGCCATCTGCCGCAAGTACTGCGAAGACGAATGCACGAGAGGCACGATCGACGAGGCTCTGGCCATCGATGACATCAAGCAGTTCATCGCGGCGCAGGATTTGAATGCGGAATTCCGCTACGTCCCGCCCATGATGTCCTCCACGAGAGAACCGATGCCGCAGAAGATCGCCATCATCGGCTCCGGCCCGGCAGGCCTGTCCTGCGCGTACTTCCTCGCGATCGCGGGTTACTCTCCGGTCGTGTTCGAAAAGGACGCGGTGCCCGGCGGCATGATGGTCACCGGCATTCCCAACTTCCGTCTGGAAAAGAGCATCGTC
>JAFYYP010000026.1 GCA_017557505.1 Bacillota bacterium
CCCTTGCGGTCGAGGTCCTGCGCCATCTCCGCGATGTTCATCGCGTGGTCGCTCAGGCGCTCAAACTCGGTCACGACTTTGTAGTATTCGTTCAGGATGCGCACCTGGTAATCTTCTTTGATGTGAGGAGAAAGGGCGATCAGGTAATTGCTGACTTCGTCGTTCAGCATGTCGATGTTCTCTTCTTCTTCCTTGATCTCCTCCACGACGTTTTCGTCGTACACATGAAGCAGATCCATCGCCTTTTCGATGTTGGCGCGGGCAGCCGTAAACATGGCCATCAGAGCGTTGTAGCAGCTGCGCAGCGCCAAAGCCGGCGTCTGGAAGAAGGCCGGGCTGAGCGCTTCCAGCAGTTCGTCGTATTTGCTCGGCTTGACCGGGTCGTCCTTGACGATGCGGCGCGACATCTTCTCGTAGACCGGCAGCATCGGAAGCAGCAGCAGGGCGCAGGCCAGGTTGAAGATCGTGTTGGTGTCCGCAACGATACCGGAATTCACCGTGCGCGTCCATAGCCCGTCCAGCAGACCCATGCGGTGGACGATCGTAACAACGATCAGCACGATGGCGCTCTTGCTCAGATTGTAGAGGATGTTGACCATGCCGACGCGTCTGGCATCCGCCTTCGCACCGATCCAGCAGACGATGGCGGTCGTGACGCAGTCGCCGAGGTAGATGCCGACGATGACCGCGTAGATGGCGTTCCAGGCCAGGAGTCCCGTCATGGAAAATGCCTGCAGGATACCGATCGTTGCGGATGAACTCTGCAGCAGGAACGCGATGCCGGCGCCGGTGAGATAGCCCAGGACCGGGTTGTCTCCCATGCGCTGGAAAAGCTGCTCGAACAGACCGCTGTCCGTCAGACTCGTGACGGAATTCGTCATGTTCATCAGGCCGGAGAACAGGATGCCGAAGCCGATGGCGATATTTCCGATGCGGCTGGAATTGCGGAACTTCAGTCCCATGATCAGCAGCATGCCGATGATGAGGGCGAGAGGCGCCAGCGTCGAAGGCTTGAAGAACTGCAGCCAGGACGTGGCGGAATCGTCCACGTCGAGCAGTCGGATGATCTGGCCGGTGACGGTCGTGCCGACATTAGCGCCGACGATGACGCCCAGAGACTGGCGCAGCGTGATGATGCCCGCGCCGACCAGGCCGGACGTGATGACGATGGTCGCCGTGGACGACTGTATGATCGCTGTGACGGCGAGGCCGAGGAGGAACGCCTTGAACGGATTGTTCGTGACGTGCTCCATGGCGACCTTCAGGGTGCCGGAGGAACTTTCTTTCAATCCGTCTCCCATCAGGCGCATGCCGTACAGGAACATGGCCAAGCCGCCGAGCAATGTGATTACGTTAAAAATACTCATAGTCTATCCATAAAAAAGGGCGAGCCTTGCTCGCCCCGGAAAGGGTCTTTGTTAGAAAAGATCGTCGTCCGCTGCAGACGCTTTGGCGGGCATTTCCGCTGCCGGCGTCTCTTCCTCAGGCTGCGGGGTGTAGGTAAAGACCGGAGCGGCCTTTGCCGGCTTTAAGTGCAGCGTGCCTTCGAATGCAGAGCCGTCTTCCGTGACGAGCGTAGAGGCATACAGTTCTCCGGTAAAGCTGCCGTCGCAGCCGATCTTGCAGAATTCCTGCACCTTGGCGTTTCCTTCGCAGACGCCTTCCAGGACGTAGTTCTCCGCCGCGACGTCACCGCGGATGGAGCCTTCCTTCGTAACGGTAATGGTGTTGCCGGAATTGATGTTGCCTTCGACTCTGCCGTTGATCTCGATGTCTTCCGTCGCTTCGATGTTGCCGACGAACTTGATGCCCGGGCCGATGAGGGTGCGGGGTCTCTTGATCTCAGGCTGCGGAGCGGGCTCTTCGAATACGGGAGCGGGCTCTGCCTTGACGACGGGAGTTTCTTTTTCTTTCTTGGAACCAAACATTGCCATAGTATATACTGCCTTTCTTGCCGAAATGACGATAACTCAATATTCCCCTATATTCTACAACAAGTTACGTTCCTGCACAAGTAAAACAGGGGCTGTATTTCCTCTTGTCAGTCTACCTTAATATATGGGATAATAACTATGTATAGTGTTTTTCAAGGGAAGAGGGCCTATGTTCTTCTTTTTATTCGCGCTCTGGATCGTATTCAACGGGCGGGTCACCGCAGAAACAGTCCTTCTGGGACTGCTGTTTGCGGCCGCCATTTTTGCCTTTGCGTGCCGCTTCCTGAACTACAGTCTCGCTAAGGAAAAGAAGATCTTTGTTCTGGCCCCGCTCCTGCTTCGCTATCTGGGCGTGCTGCTGGTGGAGATCATCAAGGCGACGTTCACGGCCTGCCGTTTCATCCTGAGCCCGACGCTGCCGCACGATCCCCTGATCTGCAGGTTCCGTACGCCCTTAAAGAGCGACACGGCACGGGCCGTACTCGCCAATTCCATCACGCTGACGCCGGGGACGATCACCGTTTCCCTGGATGACGGCCTGTACACGGTCCACTGCCTGGACAAGAGCCTGGCAGAGGGCATCGAGGACAGTCGCTTCGTGCGGCTGCTGCAGCAGATCGAGGAGGTGGGCCTGTAATGTTCACCGATCCCCGTCTGACAGCGCTTTCCCACGGCATCCTGACAGGAGCCATCGGTGTCCTTGCCGTCCTGCTTCTGTTCTGCGTCGTCCGCAGCATCAAGGGTCCGCGCATCGCGGACCGCATCCTTTCGATTAATATGGCGGGCACCATGATCATCACCGCCATCGTTTTCATGTCCGGCATCCAGGAAGAGACCAGTCTGATCGACATCGGACTGCTCTACGCCATGATCAGTTTCCTGGCTGTCGTGGTCTTTTCGCGCGTCTACCGCGGCGAATACCTGTCCTTGAAGGACAGCCGCCGCAAGGAGATGGAAGCGCGCGAGCATCAGGCGACAGAGGAGGGCCTCCACAGTGACAGAGATGATTAGATTTGTCATCGGCACGGCGTTCCTCCTGTGCGGCCTCGTGATCTTCGTCATCGAGATCTTCGGCAATTATCATTTCGGCTACGTGCTCAACCGCATGCAGGCCGCGTCCATCGGCGACAGTTTCGGCATCGTGCTGTGCCTGATCGGCATGATGTTCTATTTCGGCTGGTCTCTCGCCTGCCTGAAGCTGCTGTTCGTCGAGATCTTCCTGTGGTGCTCCTCGCCGGTCAGTTCCCATCTGGTGGCGAAGCTCGAGGCGGAGACGAACGAGCACCTGGACCGCGAGGTGCGGATCAAGAATCTGACCGCAGAAGGGAAGGAGGATGACCCATGCAAGTCCTGATGACCCTCCTCCTGATCCTGCTCGTGATCTGCGCCGTTGCCGTTTCCGCGCAGAAAAAACTGCTGGCGTCCGTCATCATCTTCATGTCTTACAGCATGATCATGTCGATCGTCTGGCTTTTGCTGCGCGCGCCGGATCTGGCGATCACGGAAGCCGCCGTCGGCGCGGGCATCACGTCCGTGCTGTTCTTCATCACGATGCGCCGCCTGGGCCTGCTGAAGCAGACCTTAAAGGAAGACGAGGCAGAAGTGGAAGAACACTTCGCCGGCCGCATGGAGAGAGAGGAGGCGCGCGATGAATAAAGAAAAACGCGACCGCATCTACGCGATCCTCTGCACCATCCTGACCATCGTCTTCATCGGCATCATGCTGTTCATGGCGACCGGCCTGCCGCATCTGGGCCTGGCCACCAACCCCGACATCAACGAAGTGCCGGAGTTTTACGTGGAAGAAGGGCCCGAAGAGACCGGCGCGCTGAACGCGGTCACGGCCATGATCCTGCATTACCGCGCGTTCGATACGCTGGGCGAATCGTGCGTGCTGTTCGTCGCTGCCATCAGCGTGTTCATCCTGCTGCGCATCGACGGAGAAGCCAGCAACGAGACCGTCGTCGCCATCGATCGGCGGTATGAGCCCGTGAACGACCCCATCCTCAGCAAGACGTTCCTCATCCTGGTTCCGGCGGTCTTCATGTTCGGCATCTACATCACGATGAACGGCCACCTGTCCCCGGGCGGAGGCTTCTCCGGAGGCGCCATCCTCGCAGCCGGTTTCCTGCTGTATCTGAACGCGTACGGTCTCGAGAACACCGAGCGCTTCCTGACGAGCAAGCTGTACCGCCGCGTGACTGCGCTGGCGCTGTGCTTCTACGCGGCTGCCAAGGGCTACACGTTCTACATGGGCGCCAACGGGCTGGAAAGCTTCGAGAGCGCCGGCATCCCCGGGCGCATCCTGTCCGCGGGACTCATCCTGCCGCTGAACATCTGCGTGGCTATCGTCGTCTCGATGACCATCTATTCCATGTATATCATGATCCGCAAAGGAGGCTTCAACAAATGACGTACTTCTTTGCCGATCTTCCCGAATATGCAGCCATGATCCTGTTCGGCATCGGGCTCTCTATCCTGATGCTGGCCAAGAACCTCGTCAAGAAGATCATCGGGCTGAACATCATGGACACGTCCGTCTTCCTGTTCCTCGCGGCCAAGGGCTACGTGGAAGGCACCGTCGCGCCCATCGTGACGGCGGAAGAACTGGGCCGTATCGACTCCGCGCTTTACTCGAACCCCGTGCCCGCAGGTCTCGTGCTGACAGGCATCGTGGTCTCCGTTTCGGTCACCGCGGTGCTGCTGTCGCTCGTCGTGCGGCTGAACGAGGAATTCCATACGCTGGATATCGACGAGATCATCCACATCTTAAGAAAACGCGACAGGGAGGATCTGTGATGAATTTCGTACAGAACATCCCTGCGCTTTCCATACTCCTGCTCATGTTCTGCGGCATCGTGTGCCTCGTGCTCCCCGCAAGGTGGGCTCGGCATCTGGCAGACTGCGCCATCGCGCTCGTGTGCGCAGCGTCCGTCGTCCTGTGGGTCGCATTTCTCCGCGGCCAGGAGGTCTTTACGTACAGCATGGGCGAGATCGGCGCGCCGTTCGGCAACGAACTGCGGGCCGGCATGCTCGAGGCTGCCGCCGCGACGCTGTTCTCGGCGGTCACGCTGCTGTCCATCCTCGGCGGCAGGGCGCATCTGCGTGCGGACATCGGTAAAAAGAAGGTCAACCTGTACTACATCTCCGTGCTCTTTCTGCTGTGCTCCATGCTGGCGCTCGTATACACGAACGACCTGTTCACAGCTTACGTGTTCGTGGAGATCAACACGATCACGGCGTGCGGCATCGTCATGAGCAAGGAGGATGGCTACACGCTGGCCGCATCCATGCGCTACTTCATCATGAGCCTCATCGGTTCCGGCCTGTTCCTCATCGCCGTATCCATCCTGTACGCGCTCACCGGACACCTGTTGATGAGCAACATCCAGGAGGAGGTGGCGGCGCTGTACGCATCGGGACAGTACCGTGCGCCGCTGCAGGTCTCGATCGCCCTGATGGGCGTCGGACTGTCCTTAAAGAGCGCTTTGTGGCCGTTCTCGTCGTGGCTGCCGGACGCGCATTCGTCGGCGTCGGCGAGTTCGTCCGCCATGCTGTCCGGCCTCGTGCTGAAGTCCTTCATCTTCCTGCTGGTCAAGGTGTTCTACCGCGTCGTCGGCGTGACGATCATCCCCACGCACGCCATCCTGGACCTGCTGCTGGTGTTCGGCATCCTCGGCATGATCATGGGATCCGTGAACGCGTTGTTCGAGCGTGACATCAAGCGCATGCTGGCCTATTCCAGCATCGGCCAGATCGGCTACATCTTCTGCGGCATCGGATTAGGCACGATCGCCGGTGTTGCGGCCGCCATGGTGCAGATCGCGGTGCACGCGTGCACGAAGGCCATGCTGTTCTGCGCGGCGGGCGGCCTGATGGACGCCTCGGGCGGCAGCAAGAAGTTCAAGGATCTGGAGGGCGCCGGGCGGCGCGACACCTACGCGGGCGTCGCTTTCATCGTCGGCACGCTGTCCATGATCGGCATCCCGTTCTTCGGCGGGTTCATCACGAAACTGTCGCTGGTCACGGCCGCAGTGGAGGTCGGCGGATGGCGCAATACGCTGTCCATCCTTGCCATCATCGTGTCGACCATCCTGACCGCGATCTACTATATCAACGTGCTGGCCATCATCTTCCGCGGGGCCGAAACGGGTCCCACGACCGCGCGCGAAAAACTGCGCGAACAGTGGAAGAAGCAGATGCGCCTCGACACCGAATACGAACTGGCCATCGTGCTGTTCATCCTCTTGAATCTTGCCATCGGCCTGCAGTCGGACCGTCTGATGGACGTGATCCGCACGGGCCTTGCGATGTTTGGATAAAAAGGAGCTGTGCCTATGACGAACGTCTACACATTGCTGAAGATCACCGACAAGCTGACCCTGCAGTTCGGGTCGGATCCAACCGGGAGGTTCTTCCTGTGCCTCGTGACCATCATGTGGATCCTGGTCGGGATCTACGCGCAGAAATACAAAGAACACCAGAAACACAACGCACGGTTCTTCACGTTCTACATCTTAACGTGGGTCATGCTGGCCTCCCTTACGATGGCGGCCAACTACCTGACGATGTACCTGTGCTTCGAATTCATGACCCTGCTGTCTATGCCGCTCGTGCTGCACAACGGCACGCCGGAATCCATCGCTGCAGCGAAGAAGTATCTGTTCTACTCGATCTTCGGCGCTACGCTCGGCCTGATGGGCATGTTCTTCGTCAACACCTACGGAACGACGCTGGCGTTTACGGCCGGCGGTGTGCTTGACCCGGCCAAGATCGCCGGACACGAGACCCTCATCCTCTGGGTCGCGTTCCTGTCGATCGCGGGCTTCGGCGCGAAAGCGGGCCTGTTCCCGCTGCACGCCTGGCTGCCGACGGCCCACCCGGTCGCGCCGGCGCCGGCATCTGCCGTGCTGTCCGGCTGCATCACGAAGGCGGGCGTTCTGTGCATCATCCGCCTCGTGTACCAGATCTACGGGGTTCAGCTGCTGCGCGGCACCTGGGTGCAGATGGCACTCATCATCCTGGCACTGATCACGGTGTTCATGGGGTCCATGATGGCCTTCGGCGAAGACCTGATGAAAAAGCGCTTCGCGTTCTCGACCGTGAGCCAGGTGAGCTACGTGCTGCTCGGCGTATTCACGATGAACGAGACCGCGCTCCTCGGCGCGCTGCTGCACGCAGCTTACCACAGCATCATCAAGGACGGCCTGTTCCTGTGCGCCGGCACGATCATCTTCTGGACGCATAAAGAGCACGTTTCGGAGATGAAGGGCCTGGGCAGGAAGATGCCCGTCACGTTCGGAAGCCTTGCCATCTTCTCGCTCGGCCTCGTCGGCATTCCGCCGTTCGCAGGCTTCCTGAGCAAGTGGTATCTGGCAAGCGGGTCGCTGTCGGAAGGGTTGCCCGTGCTGAGCTGGCTTGCTCCGGCGATATTGCTGCTGTCGGCGTTGCTGACGGCAGGCTACCTGTTCCCGATCTGCATCCACGGCTTCTTCCCCGCGGAAGGCGAACCCGAAGCGGAAGGGAAGGAAGGCTCGGCCCTCATGCTCGTGCCCATCCTCATCCTGGCCGCGGCGACGGTGCTGATCGGCATCTTCGCATCGCCCCTGAAAGACGCGCTGCAGGCGGCTGCAGCCACAATGTTTTAAGAATTAGCTGTAAATGAACGGAATCGCGATCCTCATCGTCATCATGCTGCCCATCCTCGGCGGAGCGCTGCTGCCTCTGCTCGATTTTGATGCGCGCAAGGCGCGGATGTACTACGTGATGGCCATCGTGCTCGCGACGTCCGTGCTCTGCCTGTCCCTGATCTCCGGATCGGAGGGCACGCAGTTCGTCCTGTACCATCTGACGTCCACGATCGACATCGCGTTCCGCATCGACCGCTTCGGCAGCGTATTCGCGCTGCTCGTGTCCGTACTGTGGCCCCTGTCGACGCTGTACGCGTTCGAATACATGAGCCATTCCCACAAGCGCAACCGCTTCTTCGGATTCTTCACCATGAGCTTCGGCATCACGCTGGGTGTGGCGTTCTCCGGGAACCTCATCACGATGTACCTGTTCTACGAGCTGCTGACCCTCTCGACGCTGCCGCTGATCACGCACGACGGCTCGCGCGAGGCGAAGGTGGCAGGGGTCAAATACCTCGTGTATTCCATCGCGGGCGCGACGGCAGCCTTCATCGGCATGATCGCCGTGCTGACCCGCGGAGGTTCGCTCGAATTCAACGTCATCGGCCTGGGAAGCGCCGTGACGGAGGCGAACCGCAATTTCCTGGACGCGGCGTTCCTGTTCATGTTCTTCGGCTTCGGCGTCAAGGCGGCGCTGTTCCCTCTCCACGGCTGGCTGCCGACGGCAGGCGTTGCGCCTACGCCGGTCACCGCGCTGCTGCATGCAGTCGCGGTCGTCAAGTCCGGCGTGTTCGCGATCGGGCGTGTCGTGTATTACACCTATGACGCGGGCTATCTGGCCGGCAGCATCGTCCAGAAAGTGGCGCTGTGGTTCGCGGCCTTCACCATCGTCTACGGCACGGTGATGGCCTGGAAGGAACTGCACTTCAAGAAGAGACTCGCGTATTCCACCGTGTCGAATCTCTCATATATCCTGTTCGCTTTCCTGCTCGCGACGCCGCAGGGCCTGACCGCAGGCCTGCTGCACATGATCTTCCACGGCCTGATGAAGATCGCCCTGTTCTTCGTGGCCGGCGCCGTGATGCATCAGAGCGGAAAGACCTACGTGACCGAGCTGGGAGGCTTCGCGAAAGCCATGCCGATCAGTTTCGGCGTGTTCACCATCGCTTCTGTCGCGCTCATTGGTGTACCACCGCTGTGCGGTTTTCTGAGCAAATACGCCATCGCGGTCGCCGCGGTGGACGAGGGCAGCGTGTCCGGCTATCTGGGCATCGCCGCGCTGCTGATCTCGGCTGTCTTTACGTCGATGTACCTGCTGACCATCGTCGTGAAGGCGTATTTCCCGGGCGAAGGGTTCGACCCTGCGTCGCTGAAGGACGTGAAGGAAGCAAACTGGTACATGACGCTGCCGCTCATCGCGCTGGCAGTGCTCATGATCGTGCTCGGCTGCCTGCCCGGCGGCCTGACGCAATTCATCGCAGGAACGCTCGCAGACGCGTTCCCGGGACTTTAAAGAAAGGAGGACGGCATGGATCTCTGCGGGTTTGAGATGAGCTTTACCGCTGCCGGCATCCATGGCCTCTATGCGGCCATGGCGTGCTTCATGTGGTTCGTTTCGCTGCTGTTCTCCTTCGAATACATGGCGCACTACAAGGGCAAGGCTCAGTACTACGCCTTCATGCTCGTGACGTTCTTCGCGACGGCGGGCGTCTTCCTGTCGGCAGACCTGCTGACGTGCTTCGTGTTCTTTGAGGTCATGTCCGTCGCGTCGTACGTTCTCGTCATCCACGACCGCTCCAAAGGGGCTATGCGGGCCGGCGAGACGTATCTGGCTGTCGCGGTCATCGGCGGCATGGTGCTGCTCATGGGCCTGTTCCTGCTGTATCAGATGACGGGGACCCTGAAGATCGCCGAACTCCCCGCGGCCTGCGCGCCTTATGCGGGCACGGGCAGGCTGTACGCGGCTTCGATCTGCATGCTCGTGGGCTTCGGCGCGAAAGCGGGCCTGTTCCCGCTGCACATCTGGCTGCCGAAGGCGCATCCGGTGGCGCCGGCCCCCGCGTCTGCGCTGCTGTCCGGCATCCTGACGAAAGCGGGCATTTACGGCATGATCGTCATCTGCTGCTGCATGCTCTCGGGCGACGAGCACTGGGCGGCGGCCATCCTGACGCTGGCGGCCATCACCATGTTCCTCGGCGCATTCCTCGCGCTGCTGTCGAATAACCTGAAGAAAACGCTGGCCTGCTCGTCCGTGTCGCAGATCGGCTTCATCACGACCGGCATCGGTATGGCCTGCCTGACGGGCGGCATGAGCGAGATGGCTTCCAAGGGCACCGTGCTGCACATGGTCAACCATTCGCTCATCAAGCTGCTTTTGTTCTCCTGCGCGGGCGTCGTGTACATGAACCTGCACAAGCTGGCTTTAAAAGACGTGCGCGGCTGGGGCAGGAACAAACCTCTCCTGGCATCGTATTTCGCGGTCGGCGTACTGACCATTTCGGGCGTTCCGGGCACGAGCGGCTACATCAGCAAAACGCTGCTGCACGAAGCCATCGTCGAACATATTGAAGAACTCGAGCACATGGGTGAGAACATCTTCGCCTTAAAGAGCCTCGAATGGATCTTCCTGATCTCTGGCGGCCTGACGTTCGCCTACATGACGCGCCTGTTTTTCTGCCTGTTTGTGCGAAAGAATGAGGCAGAAGCGGTGCAAAAGGAGTATACTAATAAAATAGCCCCCTACATGAACCGCTTAAGCAAGTTCGTGATCGCGCTGCCTGCGGTCGCGCTGGTGTGCACCGGCGCCGTGTACTGGCAGCACCACTATTACACCTGGGGCAACATCAAGGGGTCTTTGACGTCCCTTGCGATCGGCGCGCTCATCATGTTTGCTCTGCGCGGCAAACAGCCGGCGGAGCTGCGCTTCGACCTCGAAGACAACGTCTACCGGCCCGTCCTGCTGCACGGACTCATCCCCGTGCTGGGCGAGTTCGCGAAGATCTTCGCCGCGGTGGGCGAAACGGCCATCCGCATCGTGATGCCGCTGCTTGCATGGTTCGCACAGATCCCGGCGAAGGCGGGCGACGCGGTCGCAGGCGTAATCATTCCGTTCCTAGCCTGGCTGGCGAAGAGCATCGCAGGTTTTGCCGACAGCCTCGTCAAGGCGATGCAGGGAGGAGTGCTGCGGCAGATCAGGCCCCACGAGGAACGTTTCTCCCCGATGGACTGGCTGCGCGGCCATTCGCTGGCGCGCCGCTGGCAGGAACTGCACATCGACGTACTGGATTTTGCGAACTCCTTGAGCTTCGGCCTGCTGATGGCCATCCTGGGGCTCTGCATCTTCCTGTTCTATATCATCACGCATTAGGCAAGGCATTCCATGTTCGGCATTTTTACAGGGGTCATCACGAATACGCTGGCTGTCATTTTAGGAACGGCAGCGGGCTGCGTGTTCAAGGGTGAAAAACTGAAAAGAATAGGCGAGAGGGTGTTCCAGGGCTTCGGCCTGTTCACCATCGTGCTGGGCATCTCCAGCGCCATCGGACTTGAGCATCCGCTGTTCATGCTGGCGTCGATCATCATCGGCACCGCTATCGGCGAACTCGTCGACCTGGACGAAAAGTTCAACCGCTTCGGGGACTGGCTGAAGAAAAGGTTCGCCAAAGACGGAAACAGCGGTTTCACGGAAGGCTTCATCTCCGGCACGCTGCTGTTCTGCGTCGGCTCCATGACCATCATGGGCGCGCTGCAGTCGGGGCTCGAGAACCGCCACACGATCTACTTCACGAAGAGCGTGCTCGACTGCTTCTCCTCGTGCATGTTCGCGATGGGAGGCGGTGCAGGCGTCGGCTTTGCGGCCATTGCCGTGTTTGTGTACCAGGGCCTGCTCGTGGCATTGGCCAGCCTGCTGACCCCGATCATGACAGCAGAGATCGTCGCGGTCAGCTCCGCGGTCGGAGGTCTTTCGCTTTTGGGCCTGGGCCTCAACATGCTGGGCATCACGAAACTGAAGGTCGCGAATTTCCTGCCGGCCATGTTCGTGCCTATCTTCTATCAAATCATTGTTGTGGTATTTCATTTAAAATCGATATTATAGAATCGTTTCGAGGGGTGGCGTCTAAAGAGGCTCATCAAGACCGGAGCGAACGCCGTGACTCCCAAGTCGGTTGCCGTCGCGGATGAGCGTAGGGCGAAGATGAGGATGCGTTAGACGACAGGACCTCGAGAAACGAACCGGGAGTATGGAATAATGAATAAAAAAATGATCGCCAACATCATGCTCACCATCACCGCGCTGATCTGGGGCGTCTCGTTCGTCTTCCAGCGCAAGGGCATGGAATATATCGAACCGCTGACGTTCGCGGCTTCAAGACTCGTTCTGGCCGCCCTCGCGGTCACGCTGGTCGCGCTGATCATGGACTTAAAAGACGGCAAGAAACCGGGCGCGGTCATCGAAAAAGCACCGGATACCGAAAGCTACAAAAAGAACACCATCCTGGGCGGCGTGCTCGCAGGCCTTTGCCTCACGGGAGCAGGCGCGTTCCAGCAGATGGGCGTCGTCTACACGACGGCCGGAAAAGCCGGCTTCATCACAGCGCTGTACATGATGCTGGTGCCCGTCATCAACTTCATTTTCTTCCGCAAGAAGAACACCTGGCTCGTGTGGCTGGGCGTGGTCGTCGGCGTCGTCGGACTGTATCTGCTGTGCATGACCGACAAGAGCTTCTCCGTGACCAAGGGCGATGCGCTCGTCCTGATCTGCTCCGTGTTCTTCGCGCTGCACATCCTCGTGTGCGACCACTTCGCGCCGCTGGGCAACGCGGTGAAGATCTCGGCCATCCAGTTCATCACGGCGTGCCTGTGCACGTGGGTGCTGGCGATCCTGTGGGAAGCGCCGACCTGGGCGAAGATCGTGTCCGCGGCGGTGCCCATCGCCTACTGCGGCCTTATGAGCGGCGGCGTGGCCTATACGCTGCAGATCCTGGCGCAGCGCAACACAGACCCGACGGTCGCCGCGCTGATTTTAAGCCTTGAGTCCGTGTTCGCGGTCATCGGAGGCGCCATCATACTGCACGAGCGCATGAGCCCCAGAGAACTCATCGGCTGCGTCATCATGTTCGTGGCCATCATCCTGGTGCAGATCCCTCTGCCCGAAAAGAAAGAGAAGAAGACCAATTCATGAAACTGCTTTTGATCCGCCATCCGGCGACGGAGGCGTTGAAAAAGAGAATCATATACGGACGCAGCGAATCGCCTCTCACCGCGGAAGGTGTGGCGAGCATTATTTGGGCTGCGCAAAAATTGAAGGATCTCGACCTCGCAGCGCTGTACTGCAGCCCGCAGGAGAGGGCGAGGCTTTTGGCTGACGGGATCGCCAAGGAGCATCCCGGTCTTCCAGTGCGCATCGACGAGCGCATCTGCGAGCTGCACTGCGGCATCTACGAGCAGCTGACCATGGAAGAAGCCATGGCGGCCGACCCCGAAGACGCGCACAAATTCATCTATGAGTTCGGGTTCCACCGTCCCAGGGGCGGCGAGAACTTCGAAGACGTGAAGGCCCGCACGGGTCCCTTCCTGAAAGATGTCACAGTAGAATTCGGAAAGGAGGGATATAACGAGAGACCCATCGCAGTGGTCTCTCATGCCATGGCCATACGCTCCATGATCTCCCACCTGCTCGGTTACGGGCTGAACGACATCTGGCATTTCCACCTGCAGCCCACCGGCATGCTGGAGATCGATTACGACGTTGAAAATCAATTCGGCAGTCTCGTCAGTATGACTGCTCCGGATTCGATCATATAAAATACTTGGACCTGCGCCCATTTGCGCAGGCAAAGGAGGAACCATGAAAGACAACAGCAAAACATTCTACATCACCACGCCGATCTATTATCCGAGCGATAATCTGCACATCGGCCACACGTACTGCACCGTCATGGCAGACGCCATGGCCCGCTTCAAGCGGCTGCAGGGCTTCGACGTGCGCTTTTTGACCGGCACGGACGAACACGGACAGAAGATCCAGAAGAAGGCGATCGCTGCAGGGGTCACGCCGCAGGAATACGTCGACCGCGTCGTCGCGGGCATCAAGGAACTGTGGGCGACCATGGAGATCTCTTACGATGACTTCATCCGCACGACCGAACCGCGCCACATGAAGCGCGTACAGGAGATCTTCCGCCGCATGTACGCCAAGGGTGATATCTATAAATCCGCCTACGAAGGTTGGTACTGCACGGACTGCGAAGCGTTCTGGACCGACACGCAGGCGCCGGACGGCATCTGCCCGGACTGCGGCCGCAAGATCGGCAGAGCGAGTGAGGAAGCTTACTTCTTCAAGCTGTCCAACTATGCGGACAAGCTTCGTGAACTGTTCACGACGACCGACTTCCTGCAGCCCCAGACTCGCGTCAACGAGATGCTCTCGTTCATCGACCAGGGCCTGGAAGACCTGTGCATCTCCCGCAGCAGCTTCGACTGGGGCATTCCCGTGCCCATCGACGAGAAGCACGTCATCTACGTGTGGCTGGATGCGCTCAGCAACTACGTGACCGCTCTGAATTACCCGCCCGCCGACGGCGAGAGCACTGAGCTGTATGAGAAGTACTGGCCGGTCGACTACCACCTCGTGGGCAAGGAGATCGTCCGCTTCCACTCCATCATCTGGCCGGCCATGCTCATGAGCATCGACGAACCGATCCCGCAGCACGTGCTGGGTCACGGCTGGCTGCTGATCGACGGCGGCAAGATGAGCAAGTCCAAGGGCAACGTCGTTGACCCGGTCAAGCTCATCGAGCGCTACGGCGTAGACGCGCTGAAGTACTTCCTGCTCAGAGAATACACGTTCGGTTCCGACGGCCAGTTCACGAACGAGGTCATGCTCAACCGCATGAACTTCGACCTGGCGAACGACCTGGGCAACCTCGTCTCCCGCACGACTTCCATGATCGAGAAGTACTGCGGCGGCATCGTGCCCGGTCCCGGCAAGGAAGAAGGTCCGGACGCCGAGCTGAAGGAGATGGCGACGGGCTGCTACAAGCTGGTCGAAGCCGCCATGGACAAGTTCCAGTTCAACATCGCGCTGGAGGAGATCTGGAAGGTCATCCGCCGCACGAACAAATACATCGACGAGACCATGCCCTGGGCGCTGGCTAAGGATCCGGCGCAGAAGAACCGCCTCGACACCGTCATGCACAACCTGGCGGACGCGCTGCGCATCGTGTCCATCCTGATCTTCCCGTTCATGCATACCACGAGCTCGAAGATCCGCGAACAGATGGGCATCGGCGGCGAGCCCCTCTGGAAGGACGTCCAGATCTTCGACATGCTGAACGGCCAGGTCGCCCACAAGGGCGAAGCCATCTTCCCGCGCATGGACGTGGCGAAGGAACTCGAGGAGCTCGAGGCCATGAACGCGGCAGCCAAGGCGGCTGCGGGCATCGTTGAAGAGCCGAAGGAAGAACCCGCCGAAGTGGAGCCCTTCAAGGACCTCATCGAATTCGAGGACTTCGAAAAGATCGACCTGCGCGCAGGCACGATCATCAAGGCAGAGAAGCATCCGAAGGCAGACAAGCTGCTGGTGTTCCAGGTCGACCTGGGCAGCGAAGTACGCCAGATCATCTCCGGCGTCGCGGGCAGCTATACGCCTGAAGAATGCGTCGGCATGCACGTCATGGCTGTGGTCAACCTCAAGCCGCGCATGCTGCGGGGCCTGGAGTCCCACGGCATGCTGTGCTTCGGCTGCGACCTGAAGAACAACAAGTTCACGTTTGTCGGAGCCGACGTGCCCAACGGCCAGATCATCGCATAGAAAAGACAAAGGGGTAAGATGAGACTTTTCGATTCTCACTGCCACATTTCCGACGAAGCGTTTGATGAAAACAGGGATGCCCTGATCGACGAGATCCGGGCATCCTCTGTTGCACTTTGCACGGATGTGGGTTCAGACCTGGCGACGTCCCTAAAATGCGCCGAAACAGCCCAAAACTACGATTTCGTGTATGCGGCAGCGGGATGCCATCCGCACGAGGCGAAGGATTTCTCGGAAGAGCAGCTGGGACAGATCTTGGAGCTGCTGAAGCAGCCCAAAGTGAAGGCGCTCGGCGAGATCGGCCTGGATTACCACTACGACTTTTCGCCCCGGGACGTGCAGCAGTACTGGTTCGCGGCGCAGCTTTCGGCTGCGAAAGAGGCAGGCTGCCCCATCATCATCCATTCGCGCGAGGCGGAAGAGGATACGCTGCGGATCCTGAAGGAATCCGGCATCTTCGGCAAAAACCGCGTCGTCATCCACTGTTTTTCGGGCAGCGCGGAGCTGGCGCGGCAGTACGTGAAACTGGGTGCCGACATCTCTCTGGCGGGTCCCGTGACGTTCAAGAACGCGAGAAGACCCGTCGAAGTCGTGCAGACGGTGCCTTTAGAGCACCTGTTCGTCGAGACCGATTCGCCCTACATGGCGCCGGTGCCGTTCCGCGGACAGACGAATACGCCGGTGCACGTCGAAGAAGTTGCAAAAAAGTTCGCAGAGATCAAGGGCGTGACCCTGGAAGAAGTGGCTGAGACCACGTTCCAAAACGCCTGCGGTTTCTACGGCATCGAGATATAGACAGATAGAACATGAACGCAGAACTGCAGGTCAGAAAGACCGTCAAAGAGCATAACATGATCGCATCGGGCGACACTGTGATCCTGGGCCTCTCCGGAGGTCCTGATTCGCTGTGCCTGCTGCACATCCTGAAGGATATGCAGCGGTCTTTGGATTTCGATCTGCAGGCCCTGCACGTCAATCACCTCATGCGCGGCGATCAGGCTAAAGCCGACGAGGAGTGGCTGTACGCGCATTGCCGTTCGCTCGGCGTGCCTCTGATGGTCACGCTGTGCGACGTGTACGCGAAAGCCGAAGAAGAGGGCATCTCGCCCGAAGAAGCGGGAAGAAAAGCGCGTCACAGCGCGCTGCAGCGCCAGAAGGCCGTGCTGGAAACCCCCTGCGGCGGCCTGTGCAAAGGAAGCCGCGTGCGCATCGCACTGGCGCACAACCGCGACGATCAGGCGGAGACGGTGCTGATGAGGTTGATGCGGGGCACCGGTATCCACGGTCTTGCGGGCATGGAATACGTGAGGGAGGACGGTCTGATCCGCCCGCTTCTGGATACGCCGCGCTCCGAGATCGAGGCGTACTGCGAAAGCAAAGGTCTTCAGCCCCGCTGGGATTCCACCAACGCGGACACGTACTACACGCGCAACAAGCTTCGCCTGGAAGTGCTGCCGCTGCTGGAAAAGGAGTTCAATCCGAACTTAAAAGAAGTTCTGGCGCGTCTTGCTGCGAATGCAAGAGAAGACGACGCGCTGCTGGAAAGACTGGCGCAAAAGGCAGCGGAAGGGCATAAAGGGAGCTTTCCGGTGAAAGAACTCGCCGCGATGGAACCTGCTCTTGCCAAACGGGTAGTCCGCATCCTGTTCGCGCGCGAAGGCCTGACCGAAGACATCGCCTCAGCGCACCTGGAAAGCCTGCTGGAAGCGGTGCAGGGAAGGCGCACGGGCAAGGTGATCGAATTCCCGCACGGCTACCGAGCGGAGATCACGCACGACGAGGTGCTGTTTAAATAGCGCGCCTTCGGACCGGCTAAACACGCTCGGTTCCTCAGCACCCCATAAGACAAAAGAACCGTCCCCGTGTCCTCATTTTGCTTGTATATTACCAAATATTATGGTAGTATATTGTGTCATACTACAAATTGTTGACAACGCGAACAAATTCAAAGTACTTTTACGGAGGAATTTTGTAGTTGAATAACAAGAACAGAAAAGGCGGCCCGATCCGCGGGATCTGGCTGTACGTTATTTTATTTGCCGGCGTGCTGCTGGGCGCCTGGTTCTTCCAGAACAGCGGCATTTTCGGCGATCAGATGCAGGTCAAGGAGATCGGTTTTTCCGAGTTCGTCGAAGACCTGAAGGCGGAAAAGGTGCAGACGGTGAGCGTCAGCGAAGGCTCCCGCCGCTATGAGGGTCAGTTGAAAGACAGTTCGTATTTCCTCACCTACGCGCCGACGGCCTACGACATGGCCATCGTCAGCGAAGGTTACCTGATCCCGCAGGCGGAAGAAGGCAAACTGACCATCGAGAGCATCCGGCCCTCGGCCTGGTCATCGGTCCTTTCATGGATCCCGACACTGCTGCTCGTGGGTATCATGATCTTCTTCTGGATGAGCTTCATGGGAAGCGGCGCCGGAAACAAGGGCATGATGAACTTCGGCAAGAACAAGGCCAAGATCTTCAAGGACGGCAACACGAAGGTTACGTTCCGCGACGTGGCAGGCCTGGACGAAGAAAAGGCCGAGCTCGAGGAGATCGTCGATTTCCTGAAGAGCCCGAAGAAATATACCGACCTCGGCGCGCGCATCCCCAAGGGCGTGCTGCTCGTAGGTCCTCCGGGAACCGGTAAGACTTACATCTCCAAGGCGGTCGCGGGCGAAGCCGGCGTACCGTTCTTCAGCATCTCCGGTTCCGACTTCGTCGAGATGTTCGTGGGCGTCGGCGCCAGCCGCGTGCGCGATCTGTTCGACGAGGCCAAGCGCAACTCCCCCTGCATCGTGTTCATCGACGAGATCGACGCGGTCGGCCGCAGAAGAGGAGCCGGCATCGGCGGCGGCAACGACGAACGCGAGCAGACCCTCAACCAGCTGCTCGTCGAGATGGACGGCTTCGGCGTCAACGAAGGCATCATCGTGCTGGCGGCGACCAACCGTCCGGACGTTTTAGACCCGGCCATCTTAAGACCCGGCCGTTTCGACAGGGAAGTCACGATCGGCACGCCCGACATCAAGGGCAGAGAGGCCGTGTTCCGCGTACACTCGCGCAACAAGCCGCTGGGCAAGGACGTCGACCTGAAGGTGCTCGCCAAGAGGACCCCGGGATTCACGCCCGCCGACATCGAGAACATGATGAACGAAGCCGCGCTGCTTACCGCAAGACGCAACGGCTCCGAGATCCATATGGAAGACCTCGAAGAGGCCATTACGAGGGTCATCGCAGGACCCAAGAAGAAGAGCAAGGTGATGAGCGACAAGGAAAAGCGCCTCACCGCCTATCACGAAGCGGGCCATGCCGTGGTCATGCGGGCGACGCCCGGCAGCGACCCGGTGCACCAGGTGACCATCATGCCGCGCGGCAGAGCCGGCGGATTCACCATGCAGCTGCCCGAAGAAGATAAATACTACATGACCAAGGGCGACATGCTCAAAGAGCTCCAGCACCTGCTGGGCGGACGCGTGGCGGAAGCCCTCGTCATGGGCGACATCTCCACGGGTGCCAGCAACGACCTGGAGCGCTCGACGAAGATCGCGCACGACATGGTCGCCAAATACGGCATGAGCGACTCCATCGGCCCGCTGAACTACAGCACAGCCGACGAAGTCTTCCTGGGAAGAGATTTCACTTCCAAGCAGAATTACTCCGAAGAGCTGGCCTCCAAGATCGACAAGGAAGTCCACGACATCATGACCGAGGCCTACGCAAAGACCGAGGAGATCCTGAAGACCCACATGGACGAGCTGCACCGCGTAGCCGAAGCGCTGCTCGAGATGGAGACGCTGGACGCCGATCAGTTCGAAGCGCTGTACAGCAACACCAGTACCGTCGAGGAGCTGGAGACGCTGCAGAAGAAAACGAACGAGGAGCGCGCCGAAAAAGAGCGCATCGAAGCTGAAAAGAAGGCTGCGAAGGAAGCCGAGGAAAAGCGGCTCGCAGAAGAGCAGCTGCGCGACGCCCTGGAGAAGGGCAAGCGCGTGGCCGTCATGGACGAAAAGGGCAACATCACGTTCCGCGACGCTTCCGAGATGCGCAAAGCCAAGGAAGAAGCGCAGAAGAAAGAGGGTAAGGAATAATGGCCGAGACCTTTTCCAACAGTCTGATCACCAACAGCATCTACCATCTGCTGAACTTTGAAAAGTACAGCAGTTTCCCCATGGCTGCGAGGGAGGCCGCGCTCAGCAACGCCTTCCAGATCGTGCTGTTCTCCTCGGACTTCAACGCGCTGTTCTCCGTCGAAACGCGCCATACCGTATCCATCGAGGAGGCGGTGCGCCAGAGCACGGAGATGGGCCTGAACATCGAGGCGAAGAAGTCCACGAAGCTGCAGCTCGAAGGACTCACCACCTACTGGGGCCCGGTCACCGTGGCAGGGGAGAAATACTACCTGCTGCTGGTCGACAACGACGACAATTACAGCCAGGACGACATCTTAAAGCTGGCCGAGATCATCGAGCTGGCCATGGGCATGTGGAATTTCGCCCCCGAGCGTGACCCGGTGGCGGAATTCATCCGCGCGCTGCGCAGAGGCAACCGCGGCCTGGCTTACTCTTTAATGCAGGAGCTCGACTTGGAGCAGGAGGAATTCCGGGGCGTCTTCTACGTCCCGGGCGTCAAGAAAGAGGGCGGTCTGCGCGAGCTGGCGGCTTTCGAGAATGACTTCAACATCCGCACGCTCAAGATGGTCACCGAAGGCGAGATTGCGGGGCTCATCCTCGAATCGAGCCAGACGAAGGACTACGGCGAACCCGAGTGGAAAGCCTTCGCCAAGCGCATGTCGCTGCTGGACGCGGACAAGACGTTCCACGTGCTGGGCACCGACGGCATCGAAGGCATGTGCAACGCGTTCCAGCTCATCAACGAGACGGAAGCGTTCATCCAACTGATCTTCCCGTACAAGCACAGCTTTTCCAAGTACGAACTCGCGTTCGCGGGCAACTGCGTCAACATCTGCATGAACGGCGGCACGGTCAAGAAGAATTATCTCGACCTGATCAAGCCGTTCCGCGACGCGAAGGACACGAAGAGCCGCCAGCTGATGGAAACGCTGGAGACCTTCATGCTGGACTCCGGCCTTTCGACCGCCAAGACCGCCCGTTTGATGGACATCCACGCCAACACCGTGCAGTACCGCTTAAAGCGCATCAAGGACGTGCTGGGCGTCGACATCACGGCGAACACCGTCGTGCCCGGCCTGATGATGGCGCTCGCGGTCTACCGCATCGAGAACGAAGTCAAGTCGCTGTAGACTTATGTGGTGTGACCTGAAGAACCCCTTCGTGCTGGCGCCGCTGGCGGGGGTCACGGAGAGCGCGTTCAGGCGCATCTGCTTTGCGCAGGGCGCTGCCATGGCCTTCACGGAGATGGTCTCCGCGAAGGGCCTTTACTACCACAACGCCAACACCGAAGAGCTGCTGCGCATCCATGAGGACGAAGGTCCCGTGGGCATCCAGCTGTTCGGCAGCGAGCCCCTGATGCTGCAGTTCGCAGCGGAAAAGCTCAAAGACCGCCCGAACGTCTGCATCGACCTGAACATGGGCTGCCCGGTGCCGAAAGTCGTCAAGAACGGCGAAGGTTCGGCGCTGCTGAAGAGCCCAGGCCTGGCAGCGGAACTTGTGAAAGCCACGGTGAAAGCCGCCGGCAAACCCGTGACCGTCAAGATGCGCATCGGCTTCGACGAAGCCCATCCGGTCGATCCGGTGGATTTCGCCCTGCGCATGCAGGAAGCAGGCGCGCAGATGATCACCGTGCACGGGCGCACGCGCGAACAGTACTACAGCGGCAAGGCCGATTGGAGCGTCATCCGCAAAATCAAGACCGCGCTCGACATTCCGGTAGCGGGCAACGGAGACGTGCTCTCCGCCGAAGATGCCCTGCGCATGCTGGACGAAACGGGCTGCGACCTCGTGATGATCGCAAGAGGCGCCCTCGGCAACCCCTGGATCTTCGCCGAGTGCGGAGCGCTTTACGAAGGCCGCGCGATTCCAAGCCGGCCGGAGACGGACGAGATCATAGAGACAGTAAAGAAGCACGCATTGATGCTTCTTGAAGATAGAGACGAATACCGGGCCGTGCGCGAGATGAGAAAGCACGCCGCCTGGTACACGAAAGGCATCAAAGGCGCTGCCGCCCTTCGCAGAAAGGCGAGCGAAGCCGAAAGCCTGGACGAACTGTTTACGATCATGGAGGGTCTCAAGGAATTGAGCCCTGCAGAATAGAAGGAGAAGGAAAGAAAAATGAGCGAAGAAATTTTACTCAGACAAGAAGATTACGACAAGATCGTGGAAGAGCACGAGTACCTGACGTCCGTGCGCCGCATCGAAGTCTCCGAGCATCTGAAGGAAGCCAAGTCCTACGGCGACCTTTCTGAGAACGCGGAATACGACGCAGCCAAGAACGAGCAGGCCGAGGTCGAAGACCGCATCCAGAAGCTCGAGACCATGATGCGCAACGCCAAGATCGTCACCGAAGCGGAGATGACCGGCGACCACGTCAACCTGGGTCTTGGTGTAAGGATCAAGGACATGAAGACCAAGGAGGAATTCACGTACACGATCGTAGGCATCAACCAGGCAGACCCCTTCGAAGATAAGATCTCCAACGAGTCTCCCGTCGGCAAGGCCCTGCTGGGCCGCAAAAAAGGAGAGACCGTCGAAATTCAGACGGAAAACGGAGTTCTGAACTATAAGATCATGGAAATCATCAAGGGATAGGAAAAATGAGCGAAGAAAGAATGAACCGCCAGCAGCCTCTCACCGAGGAGCAGGCCGCGCAGGATCTGAGCGAACAGTGCCTCATCCGCCGCGAGAAGCTGGCCGCGCTGCAGGCAGAGGGCAGAGACCCGTTCCTGCAGACCCGTTTCGACCGCACGAGCAATGCGACCGAGATCAAGAACAGATTCGAAGAACTGGAAGGCACGACGCAAAGAATTGCCGGCCGCCTCATGAGCAAGCGCGGCATGGGCAAGGCCTCTTTCTGCGACCTGCAGGACCAGGACGGACGTATCCAGATCTACGTCCAGGTGGACGATCTGGGTGAAGAAGAGTACGAACGCTTCAAGAAGCTGGACATCGGCGACATCATCGGCTGCGAAGGCACGGTCTTCCGCACCAAGCGCGGCGAGATCTCCCTGCACGTCAGCAATTACATCCTGCTCTCCAAGTCCATCCGTCCGCTGCCCGACAAGTGGAGCGGCCTCAAGGACATGGATACCCGCTACCGTCAGCGCTACGTCGACCTGATCGTCAACCCCGAAGTGCGCGAGACCTTCAAGAAGAGAGCTCTCATCTACCGGGCCGTCCGCAAGTACTTCGACGACCTGGGCTACATCGAATGCGAGACGCCCATCCTGAACACCGTCCAGGGCGGCGCGACCGCGCGTCCGTTCGTGACCCATCACAACGCCCTGAACATCGACCTCTATCTGCGCATCGCGACCGAGCTGCACTTAAAGCGCTGCATTGTCGGCGGTTTGGACAGAGTGTACGACATGGGCCGCATCTTCCGCAACGAAGGCATGGATACCCGCCACAATCCGGAGTTCACGACCATCGAGTTCTACGAGTCCTACACGAACCTCGAAGGCATGATGGAGCGCACGGAAGGCGTCATCAAGGCCGCGAACAGAGCCGTGAACGGCGACAAAACAGTCATCCCGTTCGGCGACATTGAAATCGACCTCGGCAAGCCGTTCGCGAAGATCACGATGACCGAAGCCGTCCGCAAGTACGCAGGCGTGGACTTCGACCAGATCAACACGAGGGAAGAGGCCGTGGAAGTCGCGAGGGCTCACGGCATCGAAGTCGAGCCCAAGCACGAAAGAGGCGACATCTTATCGCTGTTCTTCGAAGAATACGCAGAAAAGAACCTGGTGCAGCCCACGTTCGTCATGGAGCACCCGGTCGAGATCTCCCCGCTCACGAAGCGCTGCGTGGACGATCCCCGTCTCACCCAGCGGTTCGAGCTGTTCATCAACGGCGGCGAATACGCGAACGCCTTCTCCGAACTGAACGACCCGATCGATCAGCGCGGCCGCTTCGAACAGCAGATGAGACTGCGCGAAATGGGCGACATGGAAGCGTCTGAAATGGACGAGGATTTCCTGCTGGCCGTCGAATACGGCATGCCCCCGACGGGCGGCTGCGGCATCGGCATCGACAGACTCGTCATGCTGCTCACGAACAACACGAGCATCAGAGACGTCCTGCTGTTCCCGACAATGAAGCCTCTCGATTCCGACCGCAAGGTCATCAAGCAGGCTGCTGAGCCCCTCAAGGCCGAAGAGATCGACTTCTCCAAAGTCGAGATCGAACCTCTGTTTGCGGACTACGTGGACTTCGAGACGTTCAGCAAGAGCGACTACAGAGCCGTCAAGGTCCTGGAGTGCGAAGCCGTGCCCAAGTCCAAGAAACTGCTGAAGTTCCTGCTGGACGACGGTTCGGACGAAAGAAGAGTCATCCTGTCCGGCATCCACGAATACTATGAGCCGGAAGAACTGGTCGGCAAGACCTGCCTGGCCATCACGAACCTGCCGCCGCGCAAGATGATGGGCATCGATTCCTGCGGCATGCTGATCTCCGCCATCCATCACGAAGAGGGCGAAGAGAGGCTGCACCTGATCATGCTCGACGACGCCATCCCTGCCGGCGCGAAGATGTACTAAAAGACTGTCCTGCGGGGGCGGAGGAGTGAAGAATTTCACTTCCCCGCCCCCGTTCTGCGTGAAAAGCAAGGAATCGTAAAAGGGAAAAGAACGATGATTGCAAGAATCAAGAAGAAGCATTTACTGACCATGATGGTCTGCCTGCTGATCGCGGCTTTGACCGCCTGCGGGCAGGGGTCCCAGGAGCCTGCAGAAGACCCTGCGCCGGCAGAGACCGGCCAGCAGCAACCGGAAGAAACAGTTGAACCCGAGGGCCCGCTGACCCTGACGGGCGGGGGAACGCAGGAAGAAGCGGAGGAGATCCTCTCCAACGCGAAATACCGCGGAACCTGCAGCGAAGAGCTGTGGATCTCCTTTACGACGGGAAAAGAGGGCGAGTATGCCTTTGCGCTGACGAACCTTACCCCGGAGAGCGGGTCGCTGTACGGACATCTGTTCGATTCGGAAGGCAACATGCTGGAACCGGACGAGGTCAATTACAACAGAGATCAGGGAAACACCACCTCCCCTGGCAGCATCGTACAGGGAAGCGACAGCGGCAGGACGGGCACCGGAAAGATCGCAGGTCTGTCCCCGGATACGACGTATTATCTGCGGCTCCGCGGCCACGGGGCGGCGGACTTCTGTTTGACGATCAAAGATCCTGCGCAGGAACAGATCCTCGGGGTCACCGAAAAAGAGGCTCTGGAAGATCCCGCCTCGTTCCATGCGGCTTCCAATCAGGATGAAGCGCCTCTTCTGGTCCTGAACGAAACGTATTACGGCGAATATGAAGAGGGTTATGCCTGGGTCTGTTTCACGACCGGACCGAAAAAGGGCGAACTCTATACCGTGACCCTGGAGAACGTGACCCCGGGCAGCGATTCCGTGTACGGCCACCTTTACGGGGCGGACGGCACGATGCTGCAGCCTGTCAGCATCAACTACACCCGTTCGCAGGGAAACAGCGTCTCCCCGGACAGCATCGTGCAGGGCCGCAGCGACGGCAGAGCCGCCACCGGCAGCATCGATACGCTGGATCCTAACGCGACGTATTATATCCGCCTGCGGGGCGGAAGTCAGGCGGATTACCTTATCCGCGTCGGTTCATCCGCAGCGCCCGTGCCCGACCATGCGTCGGGTTCTGCCGAAGCGGATCTGCTCACTCCCGTCGACAGCATCACCCCCGGCATCAGCCAGTCTTCGGCTATCCGGGTGCCGCTTGGCACGAAAGTATCCGGGGAATACAAAGAAGGGTATCAGTGGTTCGCCTTTACGACGGGCCCGCAGCAAGGTGCCGAATATTATGTCACCTGCATCAACTGCACGCCGGGCAGCGATTCGCTGTATGGCCATCTGTACGAAGCGGACGGCACGCTGCTGCAGCCCGTCCGCATCAACTATACCCGCTCGCAGGGGAACACCATCTCCCCGGACAGCGTCGTGCAGGGCCGGCATGACGGCAGGGCCGCTACCGGCAGCATCGATACGCTGCGGCCCAACACGACGTATTACGTCTGTCTGCAGAGCGGAAGCCCGGCAGAATATACCCTGCTCGTGACGGCCCCGGAAAACCGGGAGGCGGCATCTCACCGCACCAGCAGCAGCATGGCGGAAGCGGTAGGCGCGCTCAGCGCAGAAGACCCGCTGGTGACCGGCACGAATCAGAACGCCGCGTCGGTCTTGAAGCATAACGTCTGGTACTACGGTACGTACGAAGACGGATATCTCTGGGTCTCCTTCCTGACGGGGAGCGAAGAAAAGGAATATTCCGTCGCGCTGGAGAATCTCTCCCCGGACAGCAGCCGCCTGTACGGCCATCTGTTCGACGAATACGGCACGCTGATCGTGCCCGACAGCATCAATTATTCCCGCGCGCAGGGAAACACCATCTCTCCGGACAGCATCGTGCAGGGCGATACAGACGGCTTCGAAGCCGTGGGTTCCGTCGTTTCCCTGAAGCCGGATACGATGTATTACGTGCGTCTGCAGGGAGAAGCGGCGGCTGAATACAAGATCATGATCGGCACGCCGGAAAACGACGGCATCGAAGAGCCGGAAGGAGCGGTCTTCGAAACGCCCTTCGAACTCAACGAGACGCAGGTGCGCTTCGTGGCGGATGAAGCCACGTTTATCGACAAGGCTGCGGCAAAGGCGGCGCTGGCGCCTGTGGCGGAGGTCATCCTGGCCCATCCCGGCAGTTCCATCCTGCTGGCAGGGACGACGGCGACCTTCGGGGACCAGGTTGCCTGCGTAAAACTGTCCAATGCGCGGGCTGAGGCGGTCAAGAACATGCTGGTGAACGAGTTCGGCGTACCGGCAGACCAGCTGAAGACCGTCGGCCTCGGCTATGAAGACGACCCCTTCGAGCGGGGCCGCGACAGAGATGAAAACGGCGGTTTCGTCCGGACGGAAGCTGCCAAGAACCGCCGCGTGGTCGTTCTCGATGCCGAGAGCGCCCTCGCGAAGGAAGTCTTAGGCGAATGATGAAACAGATCAAGATATTGTTATGGTTTGACGTGGAAGACTACGTGACCCCCGAATCCGACGAGGCGTTCCTTAAGCTTCTGCAGATGCTGGACGAGGTCGGCGTGCGCGCGACGATCAAGTTCTGCACGGAGAAGGTGGAGCGCTTAAAGAGGCTGGGCCGCGACGACATCTTCCGCTATCTGCCCAGCCATGAACTCGCATTCCATACGACGTATCACAGCGTGCATCCTCTGCCTTCCGAATATCTGGATCCCATGGGGTTCAAGGACGGCACGGAGGAATTCTGCCGCAGAGAAAAGCCCGGCTACGACAGGCTGAGCGAACTGACCGGCCAGCACCCGGTCAGCTACGGCCATCCCGGCAGGGCGTGGGCGCCGCAGGCGTTCGCCGCGTCGCGGGCCATGGGCATCCCGACGTATCTGGACGCGCACCCCATCCTGAACGTGGACGGCAGGCCGTTCTGGTACGACGGCGTGTTCACACTGAGCGGGCTTTCGAACATCCTCTGCTCGGACCATGACCCGGACCAGCGTACCAAGATGAGGGCTGCGTTCGAGAACCTCGACATGCGCGGCGAAGACGTCGTCTTTTTCAGCGTATACGACCATCCGACGGACTTCTGCACCACGATCTTCTGGGACAGAGTGAATTTCGCGGACGGTAAGAATCCGGACAGCTACGTGCCGGCGCCGCTGCGCGCGCCCGGTGAGACGGAAAACAACATCGCTGCGCTGAAGGAATTTATCGAAATGACCCTGCAGCATGAGAACGTGGAATACATCACCGCGACGCAGGCCATGGCGTACGAGAAGGTCGATACGCGGCCGGTCTTTGCGCAGGATCTGAAAGAATATGCCGCAGGGTTCGACGGAGAGATCACGTTCGCGAAGATCGCGGACCGCATGTTCGCCCCGTCGGAGATCTTCTCCTATCTGGCAAGACTGCTGAGCGGCCGCGCATTGCAGAGCGAACTGCTGTACGGGCCGGAAGCGGATGTGCCTTCCGAGGTCCACGACGAGCTGTTCGATGCGAAGGAACTGGCGGAAGCCGCTTTTTCGCAGTACGATTCGGTCCGTGGATTCCGTCAGCTGAAGACGCTGTACAAAGTGGGTCACAGCAAGCTGAATCCGCTCGACCTGTTCTGCATGATGGCGGAGGCCGTTGCGGGCGGAAAAAGCCAGGTATCATACAGAAAAGGCCGCCTGGCCGCTGCGGATTACGTGGATGAAAACTACCAGTTCGCGGGCAGCGACTGGAACGTCTGGGATCCGAACCTGAAAGGCGAGGGCATCATCAGGCACACGAAACTGCAGTGCTGGACATTGAAGCCGGTGATCGTTTAGCGAATCAAGCGCATACAAAAAGAGGGCCCCGCAGGGCTCTCTTTTATTTTGCAGATACTGCCGGGATCTGTTCGAGCTCTTCGGCCAGTTCTATCCTTGCGTTCCGCAGATCGATATCGTTCTGGACGTTCAGGAAATAGGCTTCTGAAACACCGAAGTACTTTGCCAGTCGGATGGATGTATCCGCGGTGATCTTCCTGCGGTCATGCAGAATATCCTGAATACGCGACACCGGAACGCGGATATCCATCGCCAGTCGGTAAGCTGAGATGCCGAGCGGCTTCATAAATTCCTCCGACAGGATCTCTCCGGCGGTCGGGGTTGGTATGCGTTCAGCCATTTTCGTTCCCTCCCTAGTGATAATCACAGATCTCAACGTCGTAGTATCCGTCTTCTTTGCAACAGAAACAGATACGATATTTCAAGTTGATGCGAATACTATATTGCCCTGATCGGTCACCCTGCAGTTTTTCGAGGTGATTTGCCGGCGGGATCTACAGATCGTTTAACGTTTCTGCGTTGTCGAGCATGATTAATTTTCGCAGTGCAACAGATTGTATGCTTTTCGGCAGCTTTTTTGATGGAATCTGACGATATATTTTTGCGTTTCGTAATCCGAGAAGGTTTTAATTCTGCCCATGATTATACCTGTATCGCATGTACATGTCAAGCGGTTATAATGGGAATATATGTAAATCACCTGACTATACTGCACGCAAAAGAAAATGTCAATAATTTACAGCGTTGTTCGGCTGAGAAATAATATGATATCCTTCGTATACATAGTGACCGGCCGGAAAAGGAGCAAGGGAACTTGACGGAAAGAGAATTCGAAAAAACGATCAATCAATATACGCGCCTGCTGTGGAAAGTGGCGGCGGAAGTGCTGAACGGCGTGGGCTGCGCGCAGGATGCGGAGGAAGTCGTCGCGGACGTCTTTATCGATCTGTGGCAGAGACCGGAAGCGTATGACCCCGCCAGGGGCAATCTGAAGAACTACCTGTGCGTCAAATGCCGCAGCAAGGCCATCGACCGCTTCCGCAGGCTCAGCAGCCATAGACTCGAGGAACTGAACGAAGAGACGGCGGCGGAACTGGCCGGGTCACCGGAGGCGGATCCGGATGCGCTCGCAGCAGTCCGCAGAGCCGTGGACGCGCTGGATGAACCCACGCGGGAGGTCATGGTCCGGCGCTTCTTCTGGGGTCAGAAGCCGCGGGAGATCGCCAAAGCCATGGGCTGGAACACGAAAAAGGTGGAGAACGTCCTGTTCCGCACGAAGGGCAAACTGAGAGAGGCGTTAAAAGAGGTAAGGGAATGAAATACAGCAATCCGAATGGGGAGAATATCAAGCGGAGGATCGCGGAGCAGACCGGGGTGCGCTTCGAGACGAATCATCCGGGCTTCGGGACGGCCCGCGTCGCGCTTGCAGTCGCGCTGATCCTGGTGCTCAGCACGATAGGCGTCTTCGCGGAAAAGCAGTTCAGGATCAGTCAGGCAGTGCTGCAGGCGCTGAACGCGGCAGAAACGGAAGGGGCGCCGCTGCCGCCGGACGGACAGCAGGAGGACGAGCCTCTCACGGTCAGCGGCTTCCGCATCAGTTATCCGTTCGAGGTCAATACGAATCCGTACTCGGTTGCGCCATATGCGCATTCCGGCATCGATATTGAAGCGCCAAAGGGTACCCCTGTGCTGGCTGCGGCAGATGGAACGGTACGCGTGAGCGAGTATAATCATGGAGGGGGCTACGGCTATTACGTCATCATTGACCACGAGGATGGCTTCAGCACGCTGTATGCTCACTTAGAGATGCAGGACACACCGCTGGTCGGGCCCGGCCAGGAGGTCGAGGCGGGTGAGCAGATCGGTACGGTCGGTGTTACCGGCTATTCGACGGGTCCGCATCTGCACTTCGAACTCCGCAACAGCAACGACGAACCGGTCGATCCGGCAGAGTATTGGGAAGAGTGATCGCTTCGCAAACAAAAGCACGTAAAAAGAGAGCCCCGCATGAGGCTCTCTTTTGCATTGTTTAGAATGCCTTTGCCCAGTCGTCCTTGAACTGCTGGATGCCCTTGTCCGTGAGCGGATGTTTGAACATCTTCTTGAGGACGGCGAAGGGGATCGTCGCGATGTCGGACCCCGCTTTTGCGCATTCCGTGACGTCTTTCGGCGTACGGATGCTGGCTGCGATGATCTCCGTCTCGATGCCGTAGATCTCGAAGATCTCTGCGATCTCCGCCACGAGGCCGGCGCCGTCGTTCGCGATGTCGTCCATGCGTCCGACGAAGGGGCTGACGAAGGATGCGCCCGCCCTTGCCGCGAGCAGCGCCTGGTTGGGCGAGAAGATCAGGGTCACGTTCGTCTTGATCCCTTCCTTGGACAGGATGCTGACCGCCTTGATGCCTTCTTCGGTCATCGGGACCTTGATCGTGATGACGTCGTGGATCTTCACGAGCTCATGTGCCTCTTTGATCATGGCCTCAGCGTCGTCGGAAAGCACTTCCGCGCTGATCGAAACGATATTGCTCGGGGAGGCGTCGGCGATCTCGGTGATCTCCTTGACGACTGCCTTGAAGTCTTTGCCTTCTTTCGCGATGAGGCTCGGGTTCGTCGTGACGCCGGAGAGCACGCCCCAGGATGCGGCTTCGCGGATCTCGTCTGTGTTTGCTGTGTCGATAAATATTTTCATGACAAGTCTCCTTTAATAGTTTCTTCTTCTGTTATTATATCAAAAGACCGGCCAGCGTATAGGCAGATTATTGGGAATAATGTGAGACAGGAGAACCGTCCCCCTGTCTTACGCGGATTATCGGAAATGGCGATCAGTCCATCGCTTTTATTGCATAATCCTATACCCAAGCGGGAGCAGTCTGCGATATAGTGGTATCACAGACCGTTTCAGGAGGAGACCATGATCTATCTTGACAATGCCGCTACGACGATGAAAAAGCCGCCCCAGGTGGGCGAGGCCATCCTGGAAGCGCTGCAGCACATGGGCAACAGTTCCCGCGGGACCCATGCAGGCGCGCTCGACGCTGCGCGCAGCATCTTTGCGACGCGGGAAAAACTTGCTGCCTTTTTCAACTGCCCCGGGGCTGACCACGTCATCTTTACTTCGAATATAACCGAGTCCTTGAACATCGCGATCCGCGGGCTGGTGGACCCCGGCGACCACGTGATCACGACCGACCTTGAGCACAACTCCGTGCTGCGGCCGCTGTACAGTTTAGAAGCTGAGCAGGGCGTGCAGCTGAGCTTCGCGGGCGTGGACGAAAAGGGCAGGCTAGATTACGATGCGATGGAAGGCTTGTTCCGGGATAATACCAAAGCCGTCGTCTGCACGAACGCATCAAACCTGACGGGCACCGTCGTGGACGTGAAAAGGGTCGCGGACATGGCTCACGCGCACGGCGCGCTTCTGATCGTCGACGCAGCCCAGACCGCAGGCACGCGCAGGGTGGACATGGCTGAACTCGGTGCCGACGTATTATGCTTTACGGGCCACAAAGGCCTTCTGGGGCCGCAGGGCACCGGAGGGCTGTGCATCCGCGAAGGAGTGGAGATCAGGCCGCTCAAGGCCGGCGGCACGGGCGTGCAGACATATAACAGGCAGCAGCCCTCCGAATATCCGACGCGGCTGGAAGCGGGCACACTCAACGGCCACGGCATCGCGGGCCTGTCCGCCGCTCTCGACTATATCAACGAAGTCGGCGTGGACGCTGTCGAAGCCAGGGAAGCCGCTCTGACGGTGCGTTTCTATGAAGGCGTCAAGGATATCCCCGGCGTTACCATCTTAGGCGATGTTTCGGACTGCATCAAAAACGGCAGGCTCGTCAAGCCCCACGCCGGGATCGTCGCGCTCAACATCCGCGATATCGATTCGGGCGAAGTGGCTGACATTCTCTCGACCGGCTACGGCATCGCCACCCGTCCCGGCGCGCACTGTGCGCCCAGGCTGCACGAGGCGCTGGGGACAAAGGAACAGGGTGCTGTCCGCTTCAGTTTTTCGTGGTTCACGGCAGAAGAAGAGATCGACGCGGCCGTCGAAGCGCTCAGAGAGCTGGCCGGATAAAAAACACCGTCTTTTCACGGGTCTGCAAACGCGTTTTGCAGACCCGTTTCCTCTTTTTTGCCAAAAACCGCCAATTCCATATATTTAGTGCTTTTTAAGAAAATATTAAAACTTCAACCACAATATATTGACATCGGCTTCATTTAGGAGTACGCTATATTAGCAACGGGGCAATACCCGTTTTTTCGGTTTAGCAACCGTTGGATGTATTACATATAAATTGAGGTGAAAACAAATGTATCATGTCGTCAAAAGAGACGGAAAGATCGCTGAGTTCAACATCAGGAAGATCAGCGATGCGATCACGAAAGCGTTCGAAGCGCAGCACAAGCAGTACCATCCCAGCACCATCGACATGCTCGCTCTGCGGGTCACGTCCGAGTTCGAACCGCTGATCGAAAACGATCAGATCCAGGTCGAACAGATCCAGGACTGCGTCGAAAAAGTCCTGTCCGAAGCCGGCTATGCCGACGTCGCCAAGGCCTACATCCTGTACAGAAAACAGAGAGAAAAGGTCCGCAACGTCAATTCCGCGCTGCTGAGCTACAAGGACATCGTCGACAACTACCTGAAGATCAACGACTGGCGCGTCAAGGAGAATTCTACTGTTACGTATTCCGTCGGCGGCCTGATCCTTTCCAACTCCGGCGCCATCACGGCGAACTACTGGCTGTCCGAAGTGTATGACCAGGAGATCGCGGAAGCTCACCGCTCTGCAGCGATCCACATCCACGACCTGTCCATGCTCACAGGCTACTGCGCCGGATGGTCCCTTAAGCAACTCATCCAGGAAGGTCTGGGCGGCATCCCGGGGAAGATCACCTCGTCCCCGGCTGCCCACCTTTCCACGCTGTGCAACCAGATGGTAAACTTCCTGGGCATCATGCAGAACGAATGGGCCGGCGCGCAGGCGTTCAGCTCGTTCGACACCTATCTGGCGCCGTTCGTCAGAGTCGACAACCTGACCCAGAAGGAAGTCAAGCAGTGCATCCAGTCCTTCATCTACGGCGTCAACACGCCGTCCCGCTGGGGCACGCAGGCACCGTTCACGAACGTCACGATCGACTGGACCGTGCCCAACGACCTGAAGAATCTCCCCGCCATCGTCGGAGGCAAGGAGATGGACTTCACCTACGGCGACTGCCAGAAGGAAATGGATATGGTCAACAAGGCCTTCATCGAGATCATGATCGAAGGCGACGCCAACGGTCGGGGCTTCCAGTACCCCATCCCGACCTACTCCATCACCCGCGACTTCGATTGGGCAGAATCCGAGAACAACAAGCTGCTGTTCGAGATGACCGCAAAGTACGGCACCCCGTATTTCTCCAACTACATCAACTCCGACATGGAGCCGTCCGACGTGCGCTCCATGTGCTGCAGACTGCGTCTGGACCTCAGAGAACTGCGTAAAAAGTCCGGCGGCTTCTTCGGATCCGGCGAATCCACCGGTTCCGTGGGCGTGGTCACGATCAACCTGCCGCGCATCGCGTATCTGGCAGAAAACGAAGCGGACTTCTATGACCGCCTCGACAGACTGATGGATCTGTCCGCAAGATCCCTCAAGACCAAGCGCACCGTCATCAGCCGCCTGCTGGAGAACGGCCTGTATCCGTACACGAAGCGCTACCTGGGCACGTTCGACAACCACTTCTCTACGATCGGCCTCATCGGCATGAACGAAGTCGGCCTGAACGCCAAGTGGCTGCGTGCCGACATGACCGACCCGAAGACCCAGAAGTTCGCGGTCGAGGTCCTCAACCACATGAGAGAGCGCCTGTCCGACTATCAGGAGCAGTACGGCGACCTGTACAACCTGGAAGCGACGCCGGCAGAGTCCACGACCTACCGCTTCGCCAAGCACGACAAGGAGCAGTACCCCGACATCATCACGGCAAACGAGAACGGAACCCCGTACTATACGAATTCCTCTCACCTGCCCGTGGGTTACACCGAGGACATCTTCTCCGCGCTCGACATCCAGGACGACCTGCAGACGCTGTACACGTCCGGAACCGTATTCCACGCGTTCCTGGGCGAAAAGCTGCCCGACTGGAAGGCCGCAGCGAACCTCGTGCGCAAGATCGCCGAGAACTACAAGCTGCCGTACTACACGATGAGCCCGACGTATTCGGTCTGCAAGGATCACGGCTATCTGGCCGGCGAGCACTTCACCTGCCCGATCTGCAACCAGAAGACCGAGGTCTACAGCCGCATCACCGGCTACTACCGTCCGGTCCAGAACTGGAACGACGGCAAGACGCAGGAGTTCAAGGACAGAAAGACCTACAACATCGGCAGGTCCCATCTGACCCATACCGGCCCGCTCGCAAGGCCCGTCTATATGGACGCGCAGCGCGTGATGCCGGTGGAAGAACCCGCTGAGCCGGCACTCGAACCCGTACTCGAACCGGTCGCAGAACCGGCCGTCGAAGCCGCTGCTCCGGTGATCCCGGAGGCGCCCGCGGCGGAAGCTCCCGCAGCAGCCGAAGTCTCCCCGGAACTGCTCGAGAACATCCTGTTCACGACGCCGACCTGCCCGAACTGCAAGATGGCGGCGACTCTGCTCGAAAAGGCGGGCGTCCCGTACACCAAGCTGTACGCGGAGAAGAATCCGGAACTGGTCGAGAAATACGGCATCAAGCAGGCTCCGACCCTCGTGATCGGCGCTGACACCGAGAACTTCCAGAAGTTCCGCGGCGTTTCCGACATCCGCGGCTATCTGGGAGAGCTGGTCAGAAAGAACGCATAGCAGGCTTTTCAATCGAAGGAGTAGCATATGTACGACGTAATCATCGTCGGTGCAGGGCCCGCGGGAATGACCGCGGCCCTTTACACGCAGAGAAACGGCAAGTCTGCCCTGGTCATCGAGAAGGGCAGCATCGGCGGACAGATCACGTTCTCGCCGAAGGTGGAGAACATCCCGGGCTTTACGAGCCTTTCGGGCAACGAGTTCGCGGATCATTTCATGGAGCAGATCCTCGCGCAGGGCGCGGAGCTGGAGCTTGAAAGAGTGACCGGCATCGAACCCTTCACTGAAAGCGGCAAGCCCGCCTGGAAGGTCCACACCGAATACGGCGGGGACTTCGAGGCGAGAGCGGTGATCCTGGCGCTGGGCGTCAAGCACCGCATGCTGGGACTGCCCGGCGAAGAAGACCTCGTGGGCGAGGGCATCTCGTTCTGTGCGGTCTGCGATGGCGACTTCTACAAGGATAAAGTCGTCTGCGTCGCCGGCGGCGGCAATTCCGCCCTGCAGGAAGCGATCCTGCTGGCGGGCAAGTGCAAGAAGGTCGTCATGCTGCAGGACCTGCCCAACTTCACGGGCGAGCAGAGACTGCAGGAAGTGCTGTTTGCCCACGATAACGTGGAAAAGCACGTCAGCATGAAGATCACCGGCATCAAGACCGAGGGCGGCCGCATCTGCGCGGTCACGGCCCAGGATACGACGACCGGCACTGAAGAGGATTATCCCTGCGACGGTTTCTTCGAAGCCATCGGGCTCATCCCCGAGAACGACGACTTCAAGGAGCTGGCCGATCTGAACAAGTTCGGCTATTTCGACTCCGGAGAAGACTGCGTTACGAAGACGCCGGGCCTGTTCGTCGCGGGCGACTGCCGCTCCAAGTTCATCCGCCAGGTCACGACGGCCTGCGGAGACGGCGCGGTGGCAGCGCTGGCAGCCTGCCGCTACATCGACCTGCTTGCAGATTAGACAGAAAGAGAGAGCGCGATGGAGCTGATGCGTTTCGACGGACCCATCGAAGCGGCCGATTACGAGGAACCCCGCTGCCCTCTGTGCATGGAATCGCCGGAGGACGAAGAGCGGATCCGTTCGATCGACATGAGAAGGGTCATTGAAAAACTGGACGAATACCTCAGCCGCAAGGACTATCAGGCGGCGGAACGCCACCTCGAGTTCTGGCTGGGCGAAGCGCGGCTCGGAAACGATCAGCGCGGCGAATTCGCGGTGCGGGGCGAGCAGATCGGCTTTTTCCGCAAGCGCGGCGAGGAAGCGAAGTGCTTTTCGGCCGTCAGCGAAGCGCTGCGGCTGCTGGGCAAGCTCGGCTACGAGGAATCCGTGTCCGGCGCGACGTGCTACGTCAACTGCGGTACGGCGGCCCAGGCCTTCGGAAGATCCGAACAGGCCATGGACTTCTTCGAACGCGCGAAGGCCATCTACGACGCGAACCTTCCCGAAAAAGACGCAAGATTAGGGGGCCTTTACAACAACATGGCGCTCACCTGCGTTGCGGAAAAGCGCTTCGGCGAGGCCCACGCGTGCTACAAGAGGGCACTTCAGATCATGGAGAAGGTGCCGGGCGGTGAGCCTGAAAGGGCGATCACGCTGCTGAACATGGCGAACGCCGTGGAAGCGGAGCACGGCATGGAGAAGGCGGAGAAAAAGATCGAGCAGCTGCTGGACGAGGCGGAAACGCTCCTGGCTGCCGGCGACCCGCTCATCCATCCGGAGCTTTCCGAATACGTGGCGCCGGGCTATTACGCCTTCGTCTGCGAATCCTGCGCCCCGACGTTCGGGTATTACGGGTATTTTCTCGCGGCAAACCGCTTTGCGGACCGCGCGAAGGAGATCACGGAGCAGCTGACATGAACGGAATGGAACTGGCGAAAGCCTATTTCGAGACATACGGCAAAGCCATGCTGGCAGCCCTGCCGGACCTGGAAAACAGGGTCGCGGCCGGGCTGGCCGGCAGCGGCTCCGAGTGTCTCGGTTATGACGACGACATCTCGCAGGATCACGACTTCGAGCCGGGGTTCTGCCTTTTTGCATTTGTCGATGAAGAAGGGGACGGTACAGAGCGGTCCTTGTCGCGGCGCGAAGCGTTTGCGCTCGAGCGGGCGTACGCGAAGCTGCCGAAAGAGTTCGAGGGCTTCAAACGGCCCATGATGAGCCCGGTCGGCGGCGGCAGGAGGGGCCTGATCGATCTGGCGGAATTCCTGCGTAACACGACGGGAACGCCGGACGGCAACATGACCCTCGAAGACTGGCTGCGCGTGCCCGAACAGAGCCTGCTGGAAGTCTCGGGCGGGCAGATCTTTGCGGATCCGGGCAATATCTTTACACCCGTCCGTGAAAAACTGGCCTATCTGCCCGAAGACGTGCGCAGAAAGAAGCTGGCAGGCTGCCTGCTCTTGATGGCGCAGGCGGGCCAGTACAACTATACGCGCACCATACGCCACGGCGAGACAGGCGCTGCGCAGCTGGCGTGCTTCACGTTCGCGGAGAACGCGATCCATGCGGCGCACCTGCTCGGGAAAAAGTACATGCCGTACTACAAATGGTCGTTTAAGAGTCTGCGGTCCATGGGCCCGTTCTATGAGGAACTGGCGGACGACCTGGAAGGGCTCATCTCTTCGGGCAACGACGCCGAGACGGCCGAATCCAAGTATTTCGTGATCGAAGACGTGGCCGCAAGGATCATCGACAAGCTGATGGACGCAGGTCTGACCGAAGCGAACTGCGGCGACCTCGAGAAGCACGCCTATTCGGTGAACGATTTCGTGCAGGACGCGGGGCTTCGCAACCTGCACATCTTAAGCGGGGTATAGGGATGGAGATCCAAGGATTACAGAAGATGACGCTCCTGGACTTTCCGGGGCACGTGGCCTGCACGGTCTTTCTGTCGGGCTGCAATTTCCGCTGCCCGTTCTGCCACAACAGCGAACTGCTGGATACGGATATCCCGGGCATCATGGACGATGAGGAACTTTTAAAGTTTTTGAAGAGCCGCACGGGCATCCTCGAAGGCGTCGCGTTCACCGGAGGCGAACCTCTGATGCGCAAAGGTCTTCCCGAACTTCTGGCGAAGATCAAGGAGCTCGGTTATCCTGTCAAGCTCGATACGAACGGCGCGTTCCCCGAAGCCCTGAAAGATGTCGTCGAAAAGGGCCTTGTCGACTACGTCGCGATGGACATCAAGAACAGTCCGGAGCGCTACGCCGAGACCTGCGGCCTTCCCGAGATGGGGCCTCTGATGGACAGGATCGAGGAATCGAAAAACTTCCTGATCTCCTCCGGTATCGAATACGAGTTCCGCACGACGGTCGTGGCGCAGCTGCACGACGCAGAATCGTTTGCAGCCATCGGCCCCTGGATCCAAGGCGCGAAGCGCTACTTCCTGCAGGTGTTCACGGACCGCGAGACCGTGCCGTTCGCAGGGCTTACGGCGCCGTCCTCCGAAGAGATGCATGCCTATGCGGACCTCGTGCGGCCTTACGTTGCCGACGTGCAGATCCGCGGCGGGGAGTAGGCGCCATGTTCAACCATCACGACATCACGCGCGACATGTGCATGCTGCACGGCCCGCTGGCCCGCGAGGGCTACGACTGGTGGTGGCACAGCTTTACGGCGCAGGACGCCGAGACCGGCGAGGACAAGGCTTTCTTCATCGAATACTTCGTGTGCAATCCCGCTCTGGCAGAAGATGAGCCCGTATTCGGCCAGCTTCCCGAAAACAGGGCGGCAGGGAAGAAGCCTTCGTACCTGATGGTCAAGGCCGGCACCTGGGGCGGGGACGCCCGCCAGTTGCACCGCTTCTTCGCCTGGAAAGACGTCGCTTTGCGTGCAGGATCTCCGTACAAGATCGAGGCTGCGGACTGTCTGGCTTCGGAAGACCTGCTGAAGGGATCTGTAAAGGTCACGGAGCAAGAGGCGGTAGACCATCCCGAATGGATGTGCGGCGCCGGCGAGATGAGCTGGGACATCGGCGTGTACAAACAGATCGCGTTCAACGTGGGCTACGGTGCGAGCAGGCCTCTTCGCGACGCGGAAGCCTTTGCGATGTACTGGCACGCCGAGGGCATGAAGACCGCCTACAGCGGCTGGGTGAGATATAACGGCAGGCTGTACACGGTGAACCCGCAAAAATGCTTCGGCTACGCTGACAAGAACTGGGGCCGCGACTTCACGAGCCCGTGGGTGTGGCTGTCGTCGAACTGCCTGAAAAGTAAAAAGACCGGTGAGATGCTGACAAACAGCGTCTTCGACATCGGAGGCGGCAGGCCGAAGATCTATTTCGTGCCGCTGGACAGAAGGCTGCTCGGCGTCTTCTATTACGAGGGCAAGGAGTACGACTTCAACTTCTCGCACGTCTGGCTGAACGTGAAGACGACGTTCTTCTTCCGGGAACTCGCGGACGAGGTCGTGTGGTACGTTCTGCAGGAAAACAGTCACGCGGCCATGGAGACCGAGATCCGCTGCCGTAAGAAAGACATGCTGCTCGTGAACTACGAGGCGCCTGACGGCAGCAAGAAGCACAACTGCCTGTGGAACGGCGGAAACGGATACGGCACCGTGCGCCTGTACGACAAAGTGAATGGCAAACTGAGCCTGGTCGACGAGATCGAGGCGACGCACGTCGGCTGTGAATACGGGGAATACGGAGAATAGGAGACATCATGGCAAGACCCATCACCCGCGAAGACCTGCAGGAATTCATCTCCCTGCACTTCGACCGTTCGGAAGAGAATTACGTGACCGCGGAGACAGCGGTCGATCCTTCAGATATCGGCACGCCCATGTATGCATCGCCGCTTATCCGCATCGGGTCCACGGACGATGCGCTCTGGGAAGAGTTCAAGAAGCCCGGGGCCATCGGTTCGTTTTACCGCGCGCCGAAGGACTGGTTGCCTGAAGCGAAGTCGGTCATCTCGGTATTCGGTCCGTGGTCGGATCACGTGGTCGAAAGCAACGCGCACGAAAAGACCTATCCCGGCAGCGCCTGGATCAGCAGCTATGCCGCGGGCGGCGCGCTCATCAAGCGGCTGAGCGTGCAGCTGGCGGACTGGCTGACGGAGCAGGGCTATCCGTCCATCGCGCCTGCCATGAGCAAAGACTTCCGCTTCGTTTACGAAGACGGATCGCAACCGGACGTTCCCGCGGGCATCTCGTACGCGTCCAACTGGTCCGAGCGCCACGCAGCGTTCGTGTGCGGCCAGGGCACGTTCGGCTTATCGCGCGGCATCATCACGGAAAGGGGCATGGCAGGGCGTTTCTGCAGCGTGGTCACGAGTCTTGAGCTCGAGCCGGACGAAAGGCACTACGAGGGCCTGTACGATTACTGCATCTTCTGCGGAAAGTGCGCGAAGAACTGCCCGCCGCAGGCCATCGACATGGAAAGGGGCAAAGACCACCCGTCCTGCGACGCGTGGCTCACTGAAATGAAGGCGCGCAACGGCGTTGCCGGCTGCTGCGGCAAGTGCCAGGTGAACGTGCCGTGCAGCAGGAAGATCCCGAGAGCAAAGTAAAGGAGGCAAGCTATGGCAGACATCATCAGAGATATCGACGCGATCCCCGGTGAGCGCTGGTTCCCTAAGAAGACGACGTTCGTCGAGGACATAGAGGAATACTGGGGCGACTGGGGTGTGGCCTCGGAGGTCGACACGCTGAAGGCCGTACTGCTGAGAAGGCCCGGCAAGGAGATCGAAAACTTCGACCCCAAGAAAGCCCGCTTCTCCGACGATCCCGTGGACGTGGAACTGCTCCGCAGGCAGCACGACGCTGTGGCGCAGGCATACCGCGATTTCGGCGCAAAGGTCTACTACGTCGAAGAGACCCGCGAGGACAGACCGAACGCGATCTTCTGCCGCGACCTGATGTTCATGACCCCGGAAGGCGCGATCATCACGCGGCCGGGCATGGCGGCAAGAAGAGGCGAGGAGCGCTACGTCGCGCAGGCGCTGGCAAGGCTCGGGGTCCCCATCTTGAAGACCGTGGCGGGCGACGGCATGTTCGAAGGCGCGAACGCGTGCTGGATCGACCGGCAGACTTGCATCCTGTCCACCGGCAGCCGCTGCAACAGGAGCGGCTACGAGCAGGTGAAGACGGAGCTGGAGCGCATGGGGGTCACGGTGTACCACATGCAGCAGCCGTACAGCAACATCCACATCGACGGCATCTTGAACCCCATCAGCCACGACAAGGTGCTGATCCACGCGGGCCAGGTGCCCTACGACATCGTGGACATGCTCAAAGAAAAGGGTTATCAGATCCTGGAGATCCCTTCCCGCACCGAGCAGTCTATCACATTCGCCTGCAATTTCGTGGCGCTTGAGCCCAACCACATCCTGTTCGCGAAGGGCAATCCGCGCACGCTGGAGCTGCTGCTGAAGAACGGCGTGGAAGTCGACGAGATCGACGTGTCCGAGATCGTCAAGGGCAGGGGCTGCCTGCACTGCATCACCGCATTCCTGAAAAGAGGTTAAAACATGAGGATCCAAAACGGCGTGCTGCTCACTATGGAAGGGCAGCGCTTTGAGAACGGTTACGTAGAGTTCGAGAACGGCAAGATCACAGCGTTCGGCGACATGGCGGATGCCAAGCCCTACAACGGCGAGATCTGCGACGCGAAAGGCGGATACATCCTGCCCGGGCTCATGGACGCCCACACCCACATCGGTATCGGCGAGGAAGGTCTGCGCTGGGAGGGCATCGACTACAACGAGATCACGAACCCCGTGACCCCGCAGCTGCGCGTCATCGACGGGTTCAACCCCTTCGATACGGCCATCCCCAAGGCAGTAGACGGCGGCGTGACCACGGTCGGCGTCGCCCCGGGCAGCGCGAACGTGATCGGCGGCCAAATCGCGGCCATCAAGCTGCGCGGCAAGAGGGTGGACGACATGATCTTAAAGGCTCCCGCTGCCATGAAGTTCGCCCTGGGCGAAAATCCCAAGAACTGCTACGGCAATCACGACAAGGCGCCCAAGACGCGCATGATGAGCGCGGCCCTCATCCGTGACGCGCTGGAAAAGGCGAAGCGCTACATGGAAAAGAAGGAAAAGGGCGAAGACGTATACGACCCTGAGAGCGAGGCTCTGATCCCCGTCTTAAAGCGCGAGATCCCCATGCACGTGCATTCGCACCGCACAGACGATATGCTGACGGCCATCCGCATCGCCAAGGAGTTCGACCTGAAATTCTGCATCGTGCACGCGACCCGCTCCGCGAAGATAGCGGACGTGCTGGAAGGCATGGATTTCATCCCCATCGTCGGCCCGTCCGAGGGTCCTGCGAGCAAGCCCGAATGCGTGGACGGATCCTTTGCGACGGCAGGCATCCTGTGCGCGCACGGTCTGACCCCGGCCATCACGACCGACCACGACGTGCAGCCTCTGTGGCTGCTGCCCATGTACGCGGCCATGTGCGTGCGCGAAGGCATGTCAGAAGACGACGCGCTGAAAGCGATCACCATCGTGCCGGCAAGGGCGCTGGGCGTCGAGGACAGGGTCGGCTCCATCGCCATCGGCAAAGACGCCGATATCGCCGTTTTCAGCGGCCATCCCTTCCATTACATGACGAAGGCCACCGACGTGTTTATCGACGGCCTGCGGGTCAAATAGGGGCCTTAGGAGGCATTTTAGAAAGGCAGTATACTTTGACAGGAGGCAAACCATGAAGAAATCTCTCGGCGCAAGGCGCTTTATCTATCCGCTGCCCGTTTTGATGGTCGGTTCCTACGACGAGAACGGCAACCCAGACGTGTGCAACGTGGGCTGGGGCGGCATCTGCTGCAGCACCCCTCCGTGCGTGACGATAGGCCTGGCGCACGGCCGCAAAACATTGGCGAACATCCGCGCTTCGCAGGCGTTCACCGTGGGCATCCCCAGCGCGAGCCAGGAAGTGGAGGCCGACTATTTCGGCTGCGTCACGGCGAAAGTGGTGCCGGACAAGATCGAAAAAGCCGGCATGCACGCGGTGCGTTCCGAAAAGGTGAACGCGCCGGTGATCGGGGAGTTCAAGCTGACCCTCGAATGCAAAGTCGTTGAGATGCACGAACTCGGCAGCCACATCCAGATCATAGGCGAGATCGTCGACGCCATCGCGGACGAGGAGATCTTAAATGAAGAGGGCGGCGTGGACATCGCAAAGCTCGACCCCATCCTCGTGGATCCTTCCGCGGACACCTACCACCGTGTGGGCGAACGCATTGGAAAGATCTTCTGCGACGGCCTGGCTTTGAAGAAATAAGACACGGGGACGGTTCTCCTGTCCTCAGGAAAGGATAGTTTTCATGCTTACGATTGGAATCATTGGAACGCAGGAATGCACGGTCACGCAGGAGCTGACCGCGGAAGCGCTGGGCAGCGGCCTGCTGCCGGTCTTCGCGACGCCTGCCGCCATCGCGCTCGCGGAAGAGACCGCCTGGAAGAGCGTGGCGGGTGAACTCGAAGAGGGCCAGGGCACGGTAGGGACGTGTATCGAACTGTCTCACATCGCAGCGACCCCTCTGGGCATGAAAGTGCGCTGCGAGACCGAACTCATTGAGATCGACCGCAGAAAACTGACGTTCGCGGTCAAACTGTACGACGAGAAGGAAAAGATCGCGGACGGCCGCCACGAGCGCTTCATCATAGACAGCGCGAAGTTCCTGGCAAAGGCGGAGAGCAAGAAAGAATAGCGGGCAGGACGGATCATGGAACACAGCGACGTCTACAACTTAATGTATGACCACGCCGAATTCTACCGGCCGCCCAGAGAAGAGCACAGCGCTTTTCTCGAGGTCGCTTACGGCTGCAGCTGGGGCTCGTGCGCGTTCTGCGACTTCATCAAGGACGAGTACAAGGTCTACAGCTTAAAGGACATTTCCCGCAAGGCCCAGCTGCTTTCGCAGGTGATCGGAGAAAAGACTCGCATCCACTTTCTGGGCTGCAACCCGCTGGGGCTGCCGACGGATTTCCTGCTGGACGTCTTCATGCTGACCCGCCGCTATCTGCCGCAGGTGAGCGAGTACTCGATGTACGCGCGTTCCGACGACGTGCTTTCAAAAAGCGAAGCGGAACTTGCCGCTTTGAAGCGCGCCGGCCTGACCGACGTGCACGTCGGCATCGAAAGCGGCGCGGACGAAGTGCTGGCCATGCACAGCAAAGGCGAGACGGCGCAGCAGATGCTCGACGCCTGCCTCGCGCTCGAAAAAGCGGGCATCGCCTGCCACATCAGCCTCATCCCGGGACTTGGCGGAAGGAGCTTATCGAAGCTGCACGCGGAAAAGACGGCCGAGCTTCTTTCGAAGATCCACCCGGCCAGCGTGTGGTGCATCGGCCTTGCGGTCTGGGAAGGAACGCCCCTGGCGGACATGATACGGTCCGGCTCGTTCGACCACATGGACTACCGCGAGATGCTCGAGGAGCTGCGATATATGGTTTCCCTTACCGAAATGGAAGGCCCGGACTGTACGTTCACGGATTCGTCCGTGCTCGGTCTGTACACGGTCGAGGGCAAGCTCCCCTCGGGCAAAGCGGACCTGCTGCACGTGTTCGACCAGCTGCTGGCGGCGTACCCGGTCGCGCCAAGCGAAGTCCTATATGATGGGCCCTCCGTGATCGGATAGAGCTTGTCAGACCAAAAAAAAGCTCCGGAATCGCTTCCGGAGCTTTTAAAATGCTTTCGATCTGCCTTATGCCGTTTCGCCGCCGTCGAGAGGAATGTGCTGGCCGGTGATGTACTTGGCTTCGTCGGAGGCCAGGAACGCGTACAGCGCCGCGACTTCCGCCGGGTCAGCGTGGCGTCCGAGAGGAATGCCCTTGTTGCATTCTTCGAACATCTCCTGCGTGTATTCTGCTTCCTGCATCGGGGTGAGCACGTAGCCCGGGCAGATGCAGTTGCAGCGGATCCAGGGAGCGTGCTCGAGGGCGACGCTTCTGACGAGGTTGATGACCGCGGCCTTGGAGGCGTTGTAGTCGGTGTAGAAGGGGTGGCCTTCCATGCCGTTCGTGGAAGCGGTGCACAGGATGACGCCGGTGTTGTCCTTGGTCTTTTCCTTCTGCATTCTCTTCAGCGCTTCCATGATGCAAAGGCACATGCCGTCGAGGTTGACGCCCATGACGCGCTTCCATTGCGCGAAGTCGGTCTCGATGAACTTCTTGCGGATGGAAATGCCCGCGTTGGAGATCAGGATGTCGATGCCGCCGAGGATCTTGTCCATTTCGGCGAACGCGGCCTTGACGCTCTCTTCGCTGGAGACGTCCACCTTGACGCAGCCTGCGAGGCCCGGGATCTCTTCCATGAGCGCGGGGAAGGCCTTGTCGTTGTAGTCGAAGACGACGACCTTGGAGCCTTCGAGCACGAAGCGGTTGGCCGTGGCCTTGCCGATGCCCGATGCGCCGCCGGTCACGACGACTCTCTTGCCCTTCAGCTCGGGATAGAGCGCGCGGGATTCAAATTTATAGTCCTGATGTAACATGTTTTTCTCCTTTCCGAAGGGTCAGGTTCCGCTGACCCGTATCATCTGTTCTTCGCCGAGGCCCGTGATAGCCCTCATGTAGCCGGATAATAAAGCGTCTGCTTCGAGGTCTCCCGTGTCCGCGAGCAGGGGCCTTCCCTGCAGGCTGAACAGCTTTTCCTTCGTTGCGAGCACGAAGAGGTGGTCTTTGCCGAGCCTTTTTACGACCTCCCCGCTGATCTGCTGGTTGCCTCGTCCGAGGAGAAAGCCCTGGCCTCCCGTCGGGGTGAGCACGAGGAAAGTCTCTCTTTCTGCTATCCTCTGCAGGATGTCCGCTTCGCATAAGTCTTTCTGCACGAGTTTTCCGTCTTCGACCAGGTCGACGCCGAGCACGGTGCCTTCGAGGCCTAAGCCGTCCAAAAGCGCTTTCGTCGTGGTGCCGGGACCGATAAGGTAGTAGCAGCCTTTCTTCATGCGCTTTGCCATCTCCGACGCGATCAGGGCGTGCTGCGATGCTTCGCTCGCGGGAGACGCCGCTTTTCCGTGCTGCAGCAGCGAGCGGTCGTCGGGGACGGTCAGAAGTCCGTACAGCTTCGTGCTGACTTGATCGGCCCGCCAGGCGTCCTCGTCGATGTCCATGACTTCCGCCTGTTTCGTGCGTTTTCGCTCGCCTTTGAGCACCCTGGCTGCAAGCTCTCCTGCTGCTTCGGGCCGCACGGCGTACACCGGGGAGTGGATCTTGACACCTGCGGGGATGCCGATGACAGGGATCGCAACCCCTGCCGTCACCAGATTCCTTGCCGTGCCGTCGCCTCCCGCAAAGAGCAGGATTTCGGCTCCGGCATTTTCGATGGCTCTGGCGGCCGCGACGGTGTCGGCTGCGGTCGTGGGATCTGCCGGGGCATAAACGGCCTCGGTGTCAAAGCCAAGGCTTTCCGCCTCGCTTTGCCCCATATCACCGGAAGCGCACAGGATCAAAAGTTCATCCTGCATCGGCAGCAGTGCTTTCAGAGCCGCTTCCGCCCTTTTGGGCGAGCGGGGCAGGGCGCCCCGCTTTGCTGCTTCTTCCGCTAACCCGTCCGTTCCTTTCAAGCCGACGCTTCCGCCCATCCCCGCGACAGGGTTGACGAGCAGTCCGACCTTCTTCATTACTGGTACTTCTTGAGGTACGCTCTCCAGGTGACCGCCCACTGCTCGGGGTCATCCATGTTGGATTCGTCGAGCTGGTGGCAGACGGAACTGTGAGGCGCAGCCTTCAGATATTCGGGATCGGTATACGCTTCGTTGAAGACGTATTTGAGCGTTTCGATGTACTCGTCCAGATCGGCCTTGGAGGGGGTCTCCGTGGGCTCGAGGGTCATGGGTTCGGGTACGTAGTACGGGTGATGGCTCGTCCAGTAGTGCATGCCGAAATCCATCATGCGGCGCTGTACGTCCGCCGTGCCGACGCCGGTCTCCTCGAGGAGCTTTTCCAGCGTGTAGCGGCACTGCTCGATGCGCTGCTTGCCCGGGATGTACGGTGCGTCCACGACAGGGAGTTCCATGAGCTTCTTGAACAGGTAGTTGTTGTTCAGGACGGCGGTCTTGGCGACCTGGTACAGGCCTTCCGCGCCGAGCGCGCGGATCCATGCGTAGGTCTTTAAGACGACCTGCGCGGCGCCGTTGAACTCGCGGATCTTATGCATGCCGTACGGATTCTTCGCGTTGGCATAGTCGTAATAGTACTTCTCGCCGTCGAAGCGGATGATGGGCGCAGGCAGGAATTCTTCCAGGAAGTCCGCGCAGCCCACCGCACCGCAGGCGGGGCCTCCGCAGCCGTGAGGCGCGGAGAACGTCTTGTGCAGGTTGAAGAAGCACATGTCGAAGCCGGCTTCCTTGGCGCGGGTGACGCCGAGCAGGCCGTTGGCGTTGGCCTGGTCGTAGGCGCACAGGCCGCCGTGCTCGTGCATGTAGCTCGTGAACTTCAGCACATTTCTGTTGTACACGCCGGTGTCTTCGGGGTTCGCGACGAAGAAGGCCGCGGTGTGTTCGTTCACAGCCGCCTTGAAGGCCTCGAAGTCGGGGTAACCGCTTTCGTCCGGGTGCAGGTAGATGATCTTGTAGCCCTTGAGGTGGGGCGCCGCAGCGTCGGAGGGGTGCGAATAGATCGTCGTGATGATCTCGTTGCGCTGCTTGTCTTCGCCGCGGGACTTAAAGTAGGAGTAAACGAGGGACGCCATGCCTAAAATGGCCTGCGATCCTCCGCCGGGCTGCATCGTGAACGCGTCCATGCCGGAGATCTCGCAGAAGTACTGGTTCGTCTTGTAGATGATCTCCATGATGCCCTGCGCAGTGCTTTCGTCCTGCAGCGGGTGCATCTCGCGCATCTGCGGCAGGTTTGCCAGCTGTTCGTTTACTTTGGGGCTGTATTTGACGGTGCAGGTGCCCTGGCCGATCTCGATGTTGACGTCGGCACCGAGCGTCTCCTGCGCGAGGCGCGCATAGTGACGCAGCACTCTGGGCTGGGAGATCTCGGGCAGGCCGGGAGCCTGCTTTCTCTTCATGAATTCTGGGATGGCGGCGGTGCCTTCGGTGGCTTCACAGACAGCCTTTTCAGCTTTGTTCACGAGAACGCCGCGCTCTCCCGGCTGGGACAGTTCGAAAATGACGGGCTCGTCCCACTTGGCCTGGTGGAATCCGGTGCGTACGGGATTGCTTCTGTCGATCTTCTTCATTACTGATCGCCTCCTTCCAGGATGCGGGTAAGTTCTGCCGCGAGTCTGTCGATGTCTTCTTTCGTGTGCACTTCGGTGACGCAGTACATGGCGCAGTTTTCGGTCCAGGGGAAGTCCTTGGTCAGGTCCTTGCCGCCGAAGATGTCCTTTTTAAGCAGGGCCTTGTTGATCTGCTCCACGCTCTTGCCGCTCTTGGAAAAGTCGAGGACGAATTCTTCGAAGAACGGCTGGCTGAAGCGAAGGCTGACGCCGGGAATGGCCGCCAGTTTCTTCGCCGCGTACTGGGCGTTTCTCATGATGGTCTCGCCGACCTCCTGCATACCCTTCGGGCCCATCGTGGACAGGTAGACACCTGCGGTGATGCCCCAAAGAGCCGTCTGCGTGCCGACGTATTCCTTGGCCTGGTCTCTCAGATGGCCGAACGACGTTCTGTCGTAGGCGACGTCCGCGAACGCGTATTCGCCTTCCTTGGACGTCTGGCAGATGCCGAACAGGCGGGAGGGGAATTCCAGCACGTACTTCGGGTCGTCCATCGTGGCCATGAAGCCGGACTGGCCGCCGCCGAAGTTCATGTGGATGCCCAGCGACTGCACGTCGCCGCAGATGATATCAGCACCGAAAGATCTGGGAGAGGCGACGACGCCAAGGGAGATCGGATCGCACCCGACGACGACCTGCGCGCCTGCTTCGTGCGCCATGTCGGCGATCTTCTGGGCGTTGATCTCGAACATGCCCAGATACATCGGGTTTTCGAAATAGACAGCGCCGGTTTCGCTGTTCAGCTTGGCTGCGAGATCCGCAAGGTCCATGCAGCCGGTGGCCGGGTCTGCCTTGACGGTGACGAAATCCAGGTCGGGCTCGCCGTAGTTGCGGATGATGGCCTGCTTTTCGGGGTCCATGGATTCGGGCAGCAGCGCGACGCGCTTATTCGCGACGCGGCAGGCCATGCGGACGGCGGTGGAAGCCGCCTGCGCGTAGTCCATGGTCGGGACGTTGACCACTTCCATGTCGACCATCTCGGCCACGAGGCTTTCGAATTCGAACAGGGACTGGAAGCGTCCGAAGTCGTTGTACGATTCGCCGCCGTAAGCGGTCAGGAACTCGCCTTTGCTTGCGATCTCATCGCAAAGGGCGGGCACGTAGTGCTGGTAGCAGCCTGCGCCGAGGAAGTTCAGCGCGTCCGCACAGCTCTTGTTCTTCTTCAGCAGGCCTTCCACGTGGCGTCTCAGCTCGTATTCGGAGCCGAACGCTTCGGGGATGTTCATGTTCTCCTTGAGAATGATCTCGTCGGGCACCTCCTCATGGAGCTGCTCGATGGACTGCAGGCCGATCTCCTTCAGCATCTCCTGCTCGATCTCGGGGACCGAGTTGGGGATGTAGGGATGGCTCTTAAATCCTTTTACACTCACTATATTCAACCTCCTTTGCGATGTTGTGCTCTGGAACCATTTTATCGTATTCCTACACTGTAATGATAGCACATGTTGCAGCATGTGAAAATTGAATGATATTCATTGAAAGTATGAGAAAAACTTGTGGATGAGGTTCGTCCATGCTATGCTTGAAGGCAGAAGAGGTGATCCATGAGCACGACGAAATACGAAGTCTTTTTAAAGTCCGCGCAGCTGGGCAATTTCACGCGCGCGGCGGAAGAATTAAATATAACGCAGAGCGGGGTGAGCCACACGGTAGCCTCGCTGGAAAAGGAGCTGGGTTTAAGCCTGCTCATCCGAAGCAAAGGCGGCGTGACCCTCACAGCAGATGGCAAGGCGTTGCTGCCCCACGTGCAGGCAGTAGTCGAAGAGGAGAGGCGGCTTCTTGAAAAAGCGCAGGAACTTCGGGGCCTCGACACCGGTACGATACGCATCGCGAGCTTCAACAGCGTAGCGGTCAAGTGGCTGCCGAAGATCCTCAAAGGCTTCCGCGACCTGCATCCGGGTGTGGAATTTCAGCTCATCATGTCTCACGACGACCGCCAGACGGAGCGCATGGTGATGAACGGGGAAGCGGACTGCGGCTTTTTATGCCTTCCCGCAGAGCTCGGCGTGGACTGCGAGATCCTGCACAAAGACCGCTGGAAGATCATCCTGCCAAAAGACCATCCCCTGGCGGGTTCGAAGGTGTTTCCCGCAAAGGCTCTTGAAAAAGAGACGTTCATCCGCCCTGAAGAAGGAAGCGACCTTGAGGTCGCGGAGATATTGGAAAAACTCGGCGTAAAGCCTGCCCAGGTGTATACCGTGCAGGGCGATGAGACGATCCTGGCCATGGTTTCGGCAGGGCTTGGCATCGCGGTCATGCCCGAACTGATGCTCGAGGAATGCGCCTATCCTTTAGCCTCCTGCGATCCGCAAGGGCATTTCACCCGCGAGATCGCCATCTGCGTCAAAGACAGAAAAGCCGCGTCGCTTTCGACGCAGCGGTTCATAGAGTTTGTAAAGACATACTTGACGAAAATGTAAATATTTGGTAATATCATTGCGCACTGCGAAGCACGACGCGAAAAGCGTCCGGCGGTCGGCCAATCTCCCGGAAAGGAGGTGGTCCTATGCGGATTACGCTGCATATTTTCGGTTTTACCGTGACTATCATCGTAAAAAAGCATAACCGCCGGTAATCGCAATACCGACGGTTATGTGGATATACTCCATATTTCTCGTTGTAGCCGACCGCTTTCGCGGTGCTTTAAATTAATTATAGCCTCATTCCAATATTTGTCAAGAGATCTATTCCGTCATGATCGCCTGGATCACGTGGTCGGTCTCGGCCATGCCGACGCGCCCGAGGCGCCCGATGTTGTCGATGCACTTTTCGACGTCGTCGTTCAGGACGCCGTCGCCGCCCTTCAGCCGGCGGCCTTTTTTGAGCATCTCGTAAGCCATGATGCTGCAGTCGACGGCAGCCGCGATCTTCGTCGCGCACGAAGCCTTCGCGCCGTCGCACACCATGCCGGAGATCTGGCCGAGCGAGGTGATGACGGTCTTTTCGACCTCGTCTTCGCTCGCTCCTAAAAGGAACGCGATGCCGGCTCCCGCGCCGGACGCTGCGCACATGGCGCCGCAGAACGCGGAGAGGGGGCCGATGCCCGTCTTCTCGTGGATGGCGGTCAGGTCGCTCATGACCATCGCGCGGATCATCTCTTCTTCGCTCTTTCCGAGTTCCTTCGCGTACGTGATGACCGGCATGGACGCCGTGATGCCCTGGTTGCCGGATCCGGATACGATGACGACCGGCATTTCGCAGCCGCTCATGCGGGCGTCGGATCCCGCCGCTGCCGCGGCGATGGCGCGGTTTCTCAAGGAGTCGCCCTTGATCTCCAGGATGCTCTTGCCGACAGACGCACCCCAGGAACCGCTTAAGCCTTCCGCGGAGATGGCCGAGTTGCAGGCCGCCTGGCGCAGGAGGAACTTCTTTACGTCATCCAGATCGCAGGTCTTCGCGAAATCGTAGATGTCTTTTATATTCAACAGGCTCTTGTCCGGCTTGGATGGATCTTCCGCGCCGTCCTCTTCGTGCTTTTCGAACAGCACCTGACCGTCCTTTTCGACGCGGACGACGTTGGCGTGGCGCTTGATGATGCGGGCCATGGACGTATGCCCCTGTGCTTCCAACTTGATGATGATCTCGAGCAGCTCCGTGCCGAAGGTCGGCGAAACGCTGAACTCTGCATCTTTGAGGAGTTTACGCATTCTTTCCTTGTCTTCTTCGCTCGCTTCGGCGATGCATTCCAGCTCCTTTTCCGCCTTTCCGAAAGCGATGCCTGCCGCCGCCGCGACTTCCATGCCGACCATTCCGCCGGTGTTGGGAACGACGACGCTCTTTACGTTCTTGATGATGTTGCCGCTGACTTTGACGTCAACCTTTTCCGGGTCCATGCCCAGAGCTTCCTTTGCCTTTGCCGCGCAGAATGCCACTGCGATCGGCTCCGTACACCCCATGGCGGGGACGAGTTCGCTTTCGAGGATCCGTACGTAGGTCCCGTAGCGCTTATCGGTTCTTTCCATGACTTCCACCTTTCCTTTGTGAAACAGGGATCGCTGATACTTTAATTTTAGCCCCCTGCCAAAGCAGTGTCAAACAGCAAAGAAGCGCCGCCCCTTAGGGCGGCACTTCTTTTTGCAATAATCTTTATTCTTTCAGGTTCAGTTTTAAAGTTTAGATCTCCATGTCGAGGAAATAGGAGGAGAATCCTTTTCCGTGCATGTCGACGGAGAGGGAGCGGGTCACGCCGCCGCCCAGCGCAGCCTGCATCACGTAGTTCAGGCAGCACACGTCGGGCAGTTCATAGCGGACGACTTCGCCCTTTACCATGCCCTTGAAGTGTTCCTTGACCTTCTCTGCGGTCACCTTCTCCTTGAGCATTTCGAAGTCCTTCTCATCGTAAGGAATGAGGGACAGGTTGGAGATGTTGCCCTTGTCGCCGGTACGGGAATGAGCGATCTCGTAAAGTTTCATTTCTGCGTCCTCCTTTCCTAAACGGTATAGACTGCGATCTCGGGCTTGACGTCGTTTCTGTTGATCAGGATGGATGCAACGGAGACGATGTCGCGGGTGCGCTTGACCGCACCGCAGCCGCCTGCGGGGCCGTTGGTGTACAGCGCTTCGACTTCGTTCGGTACGAGGTCTGCGATGGCCTTGGTCTTGGCTCTGCCGGCTACTCTCACGCGGACTTCGGACGGCTGGCTGGGCAGCTGGTTGTCCGGATTCCAGTACAGGGAGTTGCAGCCGATCAGGTCGTACTTCATCTCGTCGAACGCGCCGGGGGCGACCAGTTCGAGTCTGCCCTTGACGATTTCGAGCGCGAGCTTGGCTCTTTCGAGGCAGCCGGGGCCGCCGTAAGAGATCTCGCCGTCGCCGATGAAGCAATCCTTGTAGCCGATGGAGCACTTGAACGTGCTGGTCTTGGGCTTGCCGGTGACGCCGGAGACGCGCACTCTGTCCTTACCCTCCTGGGTGAACTGGATGTGCTTGAAGTCCGCGACGACGTCCGGAGTGATGTAGTTTTCGGGATCGTGGATCTCGTAGCAGATCTGCTCTTTCAGCGTGTCTCTGGTGACCATGCCGCCGGAGCCTTCGACCTTCGTGATCACGAGGGATCCGTCTTCGGAGATCTCAGCGATGGGGAAGCCCAGATGCGCGGGATCGGGAACGTCCTTCTTGCCCGGTTCCATGTAATAGCCGCCGGTCGCCTGGCCGCCGCATTCGAGCAGGTGGCCCATGGCGGTGCCTTTGCCGAGCTTATCCCAGTCTTCCATGTCCCAGCCGAACTCGTAGATCGCGGGGGCCATGAAGATGGCGGGGTCTGCCACGCGGCCGGTGATGACCACGTCGGCGCCGGCTTCCAGCGCCTTGATGATGCCTTCGACGCCGAGGTAGGCGTTGGCGGAAACGACTTTGCCGTCGAGCTCTCTGAGAGGCTTGTGGTTCTCCCAGACTTCGACTTCGTCGTACTTGTCGATGATAGGCAGGATGTCGTCGCCCGTGACGCAGGCGATCTTCATGCCGGTGAGGCCGTGCTTCTTGGCGATCTCAACGCACTTTTCGGCAGCGGCTTCGGGGTTGGCGGAGCCCATGTTCGTGATGAGCTTGACCTTGTGCTCCCAGCAAAGGGGCAGGGCCTTTTCCATACGGTATTCCAGCAGGCCGTTGTAACCCTTCTTCGGGTCCTTCAGCTTTGCTTCCTGACCGATGGCGATGGTGCGCTCTGCGAGGCACTCATAGCTGATATAGTCGAGATTTCCCTTTTCGATGAGTTCCAGGGAGGGTTCCAGTCTGTCGCCCGCATAGCCGGCGCCGGAACCGATTCTGATCGTTCTCATGGTAGTTACTTTCCTTTCTTAGCAGGTTACAGGGCAACTGCGCCGGTGACGATCGCAACGATCAGCATGACGATGCTGATGGCCCATGCAACGGGGAGAGTCTTCTTCTGGTGATCGCCGAAGTCCACGCCGGACAGACCGACCAGCAGGAAGGTGGAAGCGGTCAGCGGGGAGATCGGGAAACCGACGGTCATCTGGCCGAGGATGGCGGCGCGGCCTACGTCAGCAGCGGCAACGCCGAAGCCGGACGCGGTGTTCGCCAGAACGGGCAGAACGCCATAGTAGAAGGAATCCGGGTCGAACAGCAGGGACGCGGGAGTCGCGATGGCGCCGACGATGGCCGGGAAGAATCTGCCCATGGAAGTCGGGATGATGGAGACCAGCGCTTCGGACATGGCAGTGATCATGCCGGTGCCCTTCATAATGCCGGTGAAGCAGCCTGCTGCGAACAGCACGGAGCACATCATCAGGCAGGACTTGGCGTGAGCATCGACTCTGGCCTTGGAAGTCTTGACGTCGGGATAGTTGACGAGGGTCGCGATCACGTAGAAGACCATGAAGACGACTGCGGGTGCGAAGCCGGACTTCAGCAGGCAGGCGATGGCGGCGATGATCAGGAAGACGTTGAAGCCGAACAGGTTCGGGCGCTGCAGCGCTTCTTCCTCTTCCGTCAGCGGAGCGGGGGTGTAGACGATCTCAGCAACGTCTCCGCCGCCTTCGGCGAGGATGCGCTTCTTTTCAGACTTGCCGAGCAGGACCGCAACGATCAGCACGCAGATGAGACCGGCGATGATCGCGGGCAGGTCGGGCATGAAGAATTCGACGGCGCTCGCTTCGCCCAGAGCCGTGGCTGCACGGACAGTCGGGCCGCCCCAGGGCAGGATGTTCATGACGCCTGCGGACAGAGCCACGAGGGTCGCCAGGGTGGTGCGCTTCATACCGACAGCGTCGTACAGGGGTACGAGGGGCGGTACGCAGATCAGGAAGGTGACCGCGCCGGAGCCGTCGAGGTGAACGATGGCTGCCAGGATGGCGGTGCCGATGCAGATCTTGACGGGATCGGTGCCCACAGCGCCGATGATCTTGGCGATGATGGGACGGAACGTACCTGCGTCGGTGAGGATACCGAAGAACAGGATGGAGAAGATGAACATGACGCCGGTGGCGGCTACGGAGCCGATACCCTTGGAACCGGTGATCATGCCGCTCAGGGATTTGAAGTTTGCCAGGAAGTTGACAACGCCGGGGGCGTTCTCAGGATCGGTGACAAAGAATCCGCAGGCGATGATGCCGGTGACGATGGGGACCGCGATGAGGGCTACCAGAGGGGAAGCCTTCTTGGTCATGATCAGCACCAGCATGACGATGACGGTAATGAAACCTAATGCTGCTAACATGTGACCTCCTAAAGTTCGATAAAATAGTTAGTGCCGAATGATTGTTACGTTTTTATCATAACAGGCGAGAAAAGAGCTTCAACAAAAAAGAGTTCTGAGAATTTGGAAATTCAGAACTCTTGATGGTTTGTTATTGTTGAAATTTCAGTTGATATGGCAGTTTCCAATATTCTGGAACAGCATTCCAAATATGTGGAAATGCCTGCTATTTCAACTTTGCGTACAGGCTTGCGAGCGAAATGCCCAGTTCTCTGGCCGCTGCTTTCTTGCCTTTCAGGTCGTTTCCGTAGTACTCCAGGGTCTTTAAGATCTCGGTTTTTTCGAACTCTTTTACCTTATCATATAACGGCATGGTATCGCGGGAAGATCCTTTTCCGACGTTTTCGGGCAGGTTGACCGCGGTGATGCGGTCGTCGCTGCAGGTGTAGGCCGAAAACTCCAGCACGGAGCGAAGCTCTCTGACGTTGCCGGGCCAGCTGTGGGACATGAGCCGGTCGAGCGCGTCGTCCGTGATGGTCAGGCGCCTTTTGAGCGTGATGGAAAGGTCGTCCAGGATCTGCGAGGTGAGCAGGGGCACGTCCTCCATGCGTTCGCGCAGGGGCGGGATCTTGACCGCGAAGCTGTTCAGCGCATAGAACAGTTCGCTCGAAAAGCGTCCTGCGACGACGTTTTCCGTCAGGTCCACGTTGCTCGCCGCGATGATGCGAACGTCCACCGGCACTTCTTCGATCGCTCCGACCGGGCGTATCGTTCCTCTTTGGATCAGCCGCAGAATGCGGCTCTGCAGGTCGAGGCTGAGTTCTGAGATCTCATCAAGGAATAGCGTGCCGCCGTTAACGGCTTCGAGAAGGCCCAATTGCGCGCCTCTTTGGCCGAACAGTTTTTCTTCGAGCGCAGCGGGTTCGAACAGGGCGCAGTTGATGGATGCGAACGGCTCCGTCCTGCGCGCGCTGGCGTTGTGGATGGCCTTGGCGTACACGCCCTTGCCCGTGCCGGATTCGCACATGAGAAGGACAGGCGCGTTCACCTGCGCGATCTTTTTGGCGAACTCCTTGCAGGCCTGCGATTTGGGAGCCCTGGAGACGATCAGGTCGAACGTGACGGCCGCCGTGTCGCTCGCGTTCACCTGGTGCAGGATCTGGCGGTTGCGCTTTTCGACCTCGTCGATCTTCTGGCGCAGGCTCGAGGCCTCGTCCATGAACGTGACCACGGAGATGGCCCCCGTGATGAGGCCGTACTCGCGGATGGGGTACATGTTGACGAAATACGACGTCGCGCCTTCCTTTCGCTCCTGCTGCAGGATGGGCTCGCCGCTCATCATGACGGACGGCAGCTTTGCGCCGGGGCGAAGGCTTCTCAGTTTCTGACCTTCGATCTTGTCGGGGTCGATGCCGTTTTCCGAAGCGACGAAATTGCGGTAAGCCTTGTTGGCGAACACGATCACCTCTTCGGTATCGATGATGTTGATGCCTTCGTGCATCGAATTGAAGATGGCTTTGGCGGAATCAGAAAGAACCATGGAATCACCTCCATGGTTCTATAATTCCAGAATATTGGAAATCTGTCAAGGGCGCAGCGTTTTGACTTTGTCCATCAGCTTTTTCACCTTCGCCGCATCCACGTCGCCGGTATCCTTGCCGCTGTCCTTGAAGTAGCTGCCCACGACCGCGGCGTCCGCTACCTTGAGCTGCTCGACGCAGTTTTCATCGTTCAGACCGGAGCAGATGACGAGAGGGAAGGACCCTGCGAGCTTTCGGAATTCCTGCAGTTTTTCCAGCGGCGTCTGCTGACCCGTGCCGTCTCCCGTGACGCAGATGGCGCCGCAGCGCTTCTTCGCTGTTTCGATGTCTTCCGCCAGGCTCTTTTCCGATAAGACGGGCTGGTATTTGAACCGCACGCCGCCCAGCACCAATGCGTCCGTCCGCGGGTTTTCGAGGCTGAAGAAAGCGGAAAGCGATGCTTCGTCGCGCGGTTTGACGTGGCCGACGACAGAATCGAGCTGCAGGAAATCGCAGGAATATTTCCTCGCCAGCAGATAGTTCAGCGAATCGAAATTCAGGCAGTTGACCCCTACGGGTACGCCCGGTTTATGGTCCTGCAGATAGCCCAGGACCCACTCGAGATCGTCGTACGTGCCGAAATAATCCTCGGCCAGAAGGGCGTCCGCGCCTCCTTCGAGGTAGGCTTCGATCTCTTTTTTTGCCCGCTCCTGCACATCTTCCTTGCTGCCGCCTTTCAAGTGCAGCACGCCGATGACGGGTTTTGGGGTTTTAAATACTTCCTGAAATGATTTCATCTAACTCTTGCTCCATTTGCGCGCGGAACGCGTCGTCCGCCAAAGGCCAGGGAGGAGTTTGTTTCGCGCAGTAAGAGGCAGCGAGGTTCGCCATCCAAACGGTTCTTTCCGGGCTCAACCCTTCCGCAATGCCGATCAGGGCCGCTGCCGTCGAACAGTTGCCGCAGCCGGTCGGGTCCACGCTCTCTTCAAGGCCTATGGCCGGCGCGAACGTGCATCTGTCAGGCGTCACGAGGGCGGAGCCTTTTTCTCCGAGCCGGAAGAAGCAGGGCTTGCCGTAGCCCCGAAGCCCCGCAACGATTGTCTCGAGGTCTTCCGTTCCGAAGAAAGCGCAGGCCTCGTCATAGTTCATCGAGAATGCGTCCACCTGGGCGATGCGTGCATCGATAACCGCCTTGCACGAAGGATCTCTCAGGTTGTCTCCGTTGATCTCCCACATCAGAACTGCCTGCGGCACGAGCGCTTTTACTTCTTCGAAGCAGTCCGCGATCTTCGCAGACAAACTGGCTTCGATATAGATGCCCTTCGTCCCGGGTCCCGCGCATGCCGCGACCATTTCCGGCGTAATGCGGCCAACGTCCTTGGCCATCGCCTCGTAGTCTTCCCCCTGGCTGCACCGCTCGGTCCAGATGCCGTTCGCCCCGTAAATCAGTTCATATTTCAGTGTCTCGGGCAGGCACTTCTTCACCCGGCAGTCTATGCCGTTCGCTTTGAACCAGTTCCCGTAGAACGCGTCGAAATCCGGTCCGGCCGTGCCCACGTAGGCGACGCTTTTCCGCCAGAACGCAAGGCCCGACGCTGCATACCACGAGCCGCCGGGCGTGTTCAGAATCTGTCTGCCGTCCGCGAACGTCACGTCCGTCAGCATGTTGTATCCCGCTGCGATGTATTCCATGATTCTTCCTTACATGTGGATGACCTGCGAGAGGAACAGCTTTAACCGGTCGCTTTGCGGATGGTCGAAGATCTGCTCGGGCGGGCCTTCTTCGATGATCTTGCCGCCGTCCACGAAGATGACGCGGTCTGCGACCACGCGGGCAAAGCCCATCTCGTGGGTCACGACGGCTAAGGTCATGCCTTCGTCCGCCAGTTCCTTCATGACGTTCAGGACTTCTCCGATCATCTCCGGGTCCAGCGCCGACGTCGGTTCGTCGAACAATATGACCTCCGGACTCTGGCACAGCGCCCGCGCGATGGCGACCCTCTGTTTCTGGCCTCCGGACAGCTGCGAAGGGTAAGAACCTGCCTTATCCGCAAGTCCCACACGCTCCAGCAAAGCCATAGCCGTCTGCTCCGCCTGTTTTTGCGGAACGCCTCCCGCCTTCACAGGCCCGAGCGTCAGGTTTTCGAGCACGGTCTTGTGCGGAAAGAGGTTGAACAGCTGGAACACGAAGCCGATGTGCGCCAGGTCCTTCGTCGTGTCCTTCGTAAAGTCCACGAGCTTGCCGTTCACGTACAGCTCGCCGCTGTCGGGCACTTCCAGCCCGTGCAGGCAGCGGATCAGCGTCGATTTGCCCGAGCCCGACGGCCCGATGATGCAGACGACTTCACCTTTTTCGATGTGCAGGTTCACGTCGTCGACGGCCTTGATGTTCCCGAAGCTCTTGCAAAGATGCACTGCGTTAATCACTTTCAGCCAGCCTCCTTTCGAGTTTGCGCGCGAAATAGGAGATGGTGAGGGTCATGATCAGGTACATGACCGTCGCGCAAAGCAGGGGCACCAGGTAGTTGTAGAACTTGGCGCCGAGCACGTCCGCGCTGTGCAGCAGTTCCACCGCACCGATGGAAGCGAGCAGCGACGAATCCTTCAGCAAAACGATGAATTCGTTGATGTAGGGCGGCAGGATGCGCTTGAAAGCCTGCGGCAGGATGATCTCTTTCAAAGTCTGCTTGTGCGAAAGGCCTATGGTCTGCGCGGCCTCCCACTGGCCCTTGTCCACGGACTGGATGGCCGAACGGAACAGTTCCGTCGTATATGCCCCTGAGTTGATGCCCACGGCGATGGTGCCGACCAGGATGGGGTTGGGCGTGTACACGAAGTGGAACAGCGCCTTCGTTACGACCGGGCCGCCGAGGTATAAAAGCAGGATCTGCAGCATCATGGGCGTTCCGCGGATCACTTCGACGTAGACGTTCGCGATCAGCTTGGGGATCTTGTGCTTGCCCATCTTCGCCATGGCGGAAAGCAGCCCCAGGACGGAGCCTCCTGCCAGCGCGAACACGGCCACCAGGATGGAGAACCCCGCGCCCTTGAGCATGAACTGCAGGTTTTCAGGTGTTAAGATGCGTTGGAGTGCGTTCATGGAATGCGTTCTTCCTTACAGAAACAATCATGGCAGGAGATCGTCCTGCCATGATGCGAAATGTGAGTTAAGAGGATCTTGCCAGACTTAGTCGAACCATTTGACGACGAGGTCGCTGTATGCCTGGCTGGATACGAATGCCTGAATGATCTCGTTGACCTTGGCCTGCAGCTTGTCGTTGTTCATGTTCGTGATCGCTTTGATCTCTTCGCTCGTCAGATCATCGGCGATGATCTGGAATTTGCCCGGATTGGCTGCGATGTACGAATCGCATACGCACTTCTCCGTGATGATCGCCTGCATGGCGCCGCTCTTCAGCGATTCGCTCATGACTGCGATCTCTCCGGGCTGCGTGGAGAAGCCGTATTCCGGCGCCATAGCCTCTGCGACTTCCATGCCCGTCGTGCCGTTGCCGGCGCCGACCAGGCCGCCCTGGAGGTCTTCCAGGGAATTGATGCCGTATTCCGTCGAAGCGATGCAGCTCTGCGCGGAGGTCATGTACGTGTCGGTAAACAGAACGGATTTTGCACGTTCATCCGTGTAGGAGAAGCAGGAGATGCCCATGTCTACGGTTCCTGCGGTGACCGCGCTGATGATCGTGTCGAATTCCATCGGTACGATCTCAAGCTCGACGCCCAGCTCGTCCGCGATCATCTGGGCGATGTCTGCGTCCAGACCGACGACGTTGCCGTCTGCATCGTAGGATTCATAGGGCGGATAGTCCGCCGCCATGCCGACTCTCAGCTTGCCCTGGGTGCCCAATTCGCTTTCCCAGGTCTCGTCGGAGGAGCCGCCTGAACAGGCGGCGAGGGAGAAGATCATTGTGAATGCCAGAAGCAATGCGAGTAGTTTTTTCATGGTGTCTGCCTTTCTTTTTCCTTTCAGAATGTCTGTTGCACTACCGTTTGTTTTCGGTGATGGTTGCATATTACAAGGGAAATATTCTTTTGTCAAGCATTAATATTCAAAATTTTCGCATATTGATGAATATTTTTATACATCTTGTGCATAAAACGTCCGCGTGGTACAATAAAGCCATGAGCAAGCTTACTTTATTTAAAGAATTGAAGAAGATCCCCTGCGAGAGCAGCTGGTTCGAACCGTACCGGGTCGCGGAAGGCGTCACGGCCATCTACGAGCCCCATCATTTCCAGGAGGTCATCAGCTATCTGATCGAGGGAGAAGAGAAAGCCCTGCTGCTGGATTCGGGCATGGGACTGGGCAACATCAAGGCCGTCGTCGAGTTTCTGACGGATAAGCCCGTGACCCTCGTCAACAGCCATTCTCACTTCGACCACGTCGGCGACGACTGGCGCTTCCCCGAAACGCACCTTTTGAACCTGCCCGAGTACGTGGCAAAACTCGAGAGCGGAGACGTGTTCCAGCCCGACGCCGAGAACCGCGTGCCCGAGGCCCTGTGGTTCGATGGGGACCCCTGGTTCGACCTTAAGACCTGGCACACGAAGCCCTGCAAAGTTGTGCCCATCGAGGAAGGACATGTCTTCGACCTCGGCGGCAGGAAGCTGCGCGTGATCTCCACGCCCGGCCACACGAAGGATTCCATCATGCTGGCGGACGACGCGAACAGGCTGCTGTTCACGGGCGACACGATCTACCCTGCGCCGATGTACGCCTACATCGAAGGTCCGGAGATGGTGCCCATCTACTATTCGACCGTCATCAAACTGGCGGCGGAGTTTTCGGACTACATGCTTTTCTGCTCGCACAACAACCCTGTGTGGGAAGGCAGCATCCTCAAGGAGATCGAGGAGGCCTTCGGCAAGGTGCTGGCGGGCGAAGTGAAAGGCGAAAGCGACCCGAAGACGGAAGGAGACACGCTGTTCTACAATTTCGGGGATTTCGGCATCGTACTCACAAGGCAGGCTGCGGACCTGTACGGAGCGAAGTATTAAGATGAAGCATTTTCACGTCGTAGGCGCGATCATAGAACATGACGGGCTCATCCTTTGTATGCAGCGGCCGGCGGGCAAATACCCCTCGACGGACCTGAAGTGGGAGTTTCCCGGCGGCAAGATCGAAGAGGGCGAGACCGGCCCCGAAGCGCTGATGAGGGAACTTCGCGAGGAGATGGACATGGACGTTTCCGTGCGCGAAGAAGACTATTACTGCACGGTGCATCACGTCTATCCGGAGTTCGAGCTCACGATGGACCTGTATCTGTGCCGGGTCAGTGAGCCGCATTTTACAAGAAAAGAACACGTTGCGCACGTATGGCTGCCGCCGGAGATGATGCCTGCCCTCGACTGGGCTGCGGCGGACTATCCGGTCGTGGAAAAGATATTAGGAGGAAATATTAAATGAAGAGATCTGTAACTGTATTAGTATTCCTGCTGGCATTTGCGCTGGTCCTTGCCGGCTGCTCGAAAGAGCAGGGCGGAGAGGCCCCTGTCACCGACCCGTCCTTTACCCTGGATACGCAGGACACCGCGATCGTCATCACGGCGGACAATGCGGCAAAGGGCACCGGCGGCATCGGCTACCTGAGCTTCGGCGAAAACGAATACATGAACTACCACCTCGACGGCGAGAACGACGAAGAGGTACTGCGCGTGGTCATTTTCGTGAACGAGCATCCCGACAACCCGATGGCCTACACCGATCCCGATGCGGAAGGCTGCTATCTCGACTTCACCGTGCAGAACAGCACGGGCGGCCTCATTGCCATGGAGCCGGGCGACTACGCGTTCAACATTTCGGTCGACAGCGACGCCTTCAACGGCACCGGCGCGTTCGAGGTCTATACGGACGACGACGTCAACGCCACGATCGCCAACCCCTGGACGACGGTCGCAAGCGTGGACCAGGTCGACATCTTATGCGGCTTCCCGTTCAATACGCCGGAGACCCTGGGCGACATGCACCGCGATAGCGAATACAACTGCGCGGAGGAGCTGAGGATCGCGAGCGTCTCCTATCTTTGGACCGACCAGGACGGAAGCGAGTGGATCAAAGGCGAGATCCGCAAGGCGGTCAAGCACCTTTACGATCCCGAGCAATACGGTTCGCTGTCCGGCGTCTGGGATACCTACGACGAGGAAAAGGAAGTGGACGGCGTGCAGCTCTCCCTGATCGACGGCCTCGTGCGCGTCGCCGAGTGGGAGTCCGACAATTTCCGCTACAGCATCTGGTGCCAGGACGGCCTGCCGGAGGAAGAGATGATGGCCGCCGTCGAACAGGTGAAATAGGCGAAGCTGCGAAGCGACGCTGCAATAGAGAATATATGGAGGTCATATATGGAAGATTTCAAGAGAGCAAGCGAGATTCTGTACAAAGGCGAACATGCGAGAGGCATGGACTTAAAGAAGCCCGAGACTCTGCCAATTTTCGAGACGACTGCGTTCACGATGAACAGCCTGTCCGAGCTGGCGGAGGTCACGGCAGACAAAGGCTGGACTTACCACCGCACCCGCAACCCGAACCGCGCGGCCCTGGCCGAAGCCATGAGCTATCTGGAAGGCGGCGAGGCGAGCCTCATCTTCGCGTCCGGCATGGGGTCGATCACCGTGCCCATGATCACGCTGCTGCAGCCCGGCGACCGCGTGCTGTGCAACGCGAACATCTACGGCGAGACCTTCTCCACGCTGCGCGACGTCCTCGGTAAGATGAACGTGCAGACCGACTTCGTGGACTATCTTGATATGGATGCCGTACGCGCGGCCATCAAGCCCGAGACGAAGCTCATCTACAGCGAGGTCGTCAGCAACCCGACCGTCAAGATCGCGGACATCCCCGCGCTGGCCGAGCTCGCCCACAAGAACGGCGCGCTGCTGATGGTCGACAACACTTTCACGTCCCCGTTTGCCATCCGGCCGATGGATTTCGGTGCGGACATCGTCATCAATAGCCTGACGAAATTCCTGAACGGCCATGCGGATGCTATGGGCGGCTCCATGACCACGACGCAGGAACTGGTCGACAAGATCCGTCCGGTCTCCATGCTGATCGGCACGCCCGGCGACGCGTTCAGCTCCTGGCTCATCCTGAGAGGCCTGCGCACAGCGGAACTGCGCATCCCGCGCCAGATCAAGACAGCGGAAAAACTCGCTGCGTTCTTCGCGAATGACCCGCGCATCACGGCGGTCAACCATCCGTCGCTGGCGACCGGCAGGCAGAAGGAACTCGCGGACAAGCTGTTCGGCGAGAACGGCTCCACGCCCATGATGAGCTTCGTCCTGCCCGAGGATATCGAAAAGATCGACGCGTTCATGAAGGCTCTGCGGTTCACGCGCTACGCCCCGACGCTCGGCGGCCTTCGCACGACGATGAGCCATCCGGTCACGTCGTCGCACTTCTCCATGCCCGACGAACAGCGCCGCAAGATCGGCATCACGCCCGGCATGATCCGCCTGTCCGTCGGATTGGAAGATCCCGACGATCTGATCGCCGACTTCAGCAACGCGATGAAGGTGTTCGGATAAAACTGCAAAGCAAAAGCGGTGACCTTCACGGGTCACCGCTTTTATTTTGTCCTTTAAAACTCAGTTCTTTTCAGCACTTCCCGGAACGGAGCGATCCAGGCGCCTTTGTCCAGCGCATACTGAATAAACTCTTCCAGTATGGTGATCATGTGCGGACGGCCGGAGACCTGCGGGTGCATGGCGACGTCCAACAGGGCGTCTTTTTCGTGCGCGAGGCCGTAATCCAGCGAGGTCTTCCAGATCTCGAAGATCTGGCTCTGCGGCTTCATTCCCGTGCGGAACTGCACGAATTCCGCATGAGGGAAGTCGTCCAGGTACCACGAAAGCGGAAATTCCACCACGGGGCTGGGCGGGTCATACTCGTTGGCCTTATCGAAGTTAACGTGCACCGGCGCCGGGTGATAGGGGTAGAAATCGTTGCCCATGAGGCTGGAATCGTAGACGAAGCCGTACTTTTCCAGCAGCGCCAGCGTGTTTATCGAAAAATCGAACCCGGGCGAACGGTAGCCCAGCGGCCGGATGCCCATCTTGTCGAGGCTTTCCAGTCCGCGCACGAGGATGCGCTCTTCCTCGTCCGCTGTCAGGTCCGTCGGGTCTTCGTGCACGTAGCCGTGGTGGCCGACCTCGTGGCCTCTGGCCAGGATCTCCTCGACCGCCTCGGGAAACGTCTCCAGCGTGTGACCCGGCACGAAGAACGTCGTCTTCAGGCCGTACTCGTCCAGCAGGTCCAGGATGCGCGGAACAGCTACGCACGCACCGTATTCGCCCCGGGACATGTAGGCCGGGGAAGTCTTGCCGAACGACGACATCCACACCGAGGACGAATCGAAGTCGAACGTCAGCGTGAGGGCAATGCTCTTGCCTTCCGGCAGCTCAATTTTTCCTGTGTTCTGGATCATGGGATTCACCTCCTGAAATCCATCCTATCACAAGGGGTCTCGATGTGATAGGATGAAATCAGAAAACAGCGCAGCAGACAGAGGAGGCAACCCATGAAGATCAAGAAAGAGATTCCCGCAAAAGTCGCCGTCGTACAGATGGAGCCAAAAGTCGGCGAAACTGAAAAGAACCTGGCGTCGTGCCTTGCCAAGGTGAACGAGGCTGCGAACAACGGCGCGCAGCTGATCGTGCTGCCCGAGCTCTGCGTCAGCGGCTACGTGTTTGCGAACCGCGAGGAAGCGTTCGCGCTGTCAGAACCCATCCCTGAAGGGCCTTCCTGCCAAGCGTTTTCAAAGCTGGCCAAAGAGCGTAAAGTCTACATCTACGCCGGCCTCAACGAAAACTGCACCGACCGCCTGTACAACTCAGCCGTGCTGTTCGGCCCTGACGGCATCGTCGGCAAATACCGCAAGCTGCAGATCTGGGACGACGAATACCTGTGGTTCGAGCCGGGCGATCTCGGCCTTCCCGTCTTCCATACGCCCATCGGCCGCATCGGCATGCTGGTGTGCAACGACTGCTGGTACCAGGAACTGTACCGCATCCTGGCCATGCAGGGGGCGGACATCATCATCGCGGGCGTCGACGGTCCGGCAAGACCGCACGCGCCGTTCGACATGAATACCTTCGTGGTCTTCCACGCCATGGCGGCCGCCAACTGCAGCAATGTGTACGTGGCGGTGGCGGTGCGCACGGGCATCGAACGGAATGAGGAATTCGCCGGCCGCAGCGTCATCGTGGACAATACCGGCGCCATCATCGCGGGACCCGCAAGCAAGACGGAGGAAGAGATCCTCTACGCGGACTGCGACTTCGCAAGGGTGCGCCAGCACCAGGGCAACCTGTACAATTCCGTGGTCACCGACCGCAGGACGGACGTCTACGACCGCCTGCTCGGCTACGATCCGGCGAAGTACGGGCAGGAATAGGCGCCATGGAGCGCGGCGGAGCTGAAGTATCCGCAAACCGGTAGTTTTGGGCTATGTGCGGATAGTCTGCATCTCATTTTGGGCAGAGGACTCTTGCAAAGTTTCGCAAAACCGGGCAAAACCGCACAAGACAGGCACCATTTCAGATCGGATTAACCTAAAAGTAAGTCCGAATTCCACAAAAATAGCAAAAAGATATCCGCAATTGCTGTTCAAACGCAAATTGCGGATATTTTTCTTCTGCCGCGACTTTTAGGGTCAGTAAAAAGGGAGTCTGCACATTCACGACGGGCATCCTTGTTTACACCTTCACCCTCAGCACTTTCCTCTCGAAGTCGAACACCAGCCTCTTGTCCGTCAGGGCCGAGATGCCCACGATCCCGTCGAACATGCCCGAAAGGTCCAGCAGCTCGGGCATCAGGCCGAATTGCACGCTTCGCACGACGTCGCGGTCTGCAGCGCCGAACATCAGATCGCCCCTCAGCAGCTCGCCGCACAGCGATCCGTACAGCGGACTGTCGTCTTCGTAAGCTTCGCCGGTCTGCTCCAGCTGCCCGGCCAGCCGTGACGTAATATAGGGGATGCGCGCGCCGGTATCGACGATCACATTGCGCAGGCGCCGCCGCAGATACAGATCGTCCGTGACGATAAAGGCGCCTTCGTACAGATTGAAAGAAAGCTCCGCATACGCCGTTGATCCATCCGGGTCCTGCACGCAGGCAAAGTCGAGCGTACCGTGCTCCAGGTCTATCGTTAATCCCGCCTTTTGCAGGATCTCCATACCGATAAAGCCGGCGACGTCCGTGCCGGTCAGCGCATCCGCCGTCTCCTTGTCGCAGAAAGACCCGGCGCTGAGCAGAAAGCCCTGCCCGCCGATCTCGAGCGCACGCAGGCCGCCATAGTGAAAAGAGCAGGGCGAACCCGTATCGACGATATATCGCTCGCCGTCTAAGCAGACGATAGGGTGGTTGTTGCACATATACAACTGCATGGATCAAAACCTCCTTACCCCTTGGAAAAAGCGGCGGCAGATCTTGTCCGCCGCCATTATAAATATATCACAAAATCTGGAAAAAGTCAAGTGAAATCGGCCCGGGCTGCACCATGGCAAAGACCTTCTTATCGTACACTTTGTGCGCTACAATTCAAACTGCCCCGGAACCTTGAAAACCAAACAACACGCACCATGATCGAAACAGGAGGGTTTATGACAGAGAACACCATATACTTTCTCGAATGCGAAACCAAGGACAAAGACTTCGGCATGACGACGTTTTCGGCCCGTCTGGATCACCTGATCCGCGACTTTGCAGACTGGCTGCGGAGCAACGAGATCGCTTTGACAGACATCGTTCAGCCGAAAATCTACCGTACCAGCGACCTTGCCTGTGTCGCCACGCTCAACCTTGAAGACGGGCAGGTCATCCTGCAGCCCTGCCGCGCGTATACCGGTCCGTTTGCCAAGCTGATCAATAAGATCCGGTTCGATCTGCGTTATCTGCCGCGCCGTTTCCGCTACGTGCTCGACGTCCAGCGCGTTCGCGACACGGACGCGCCGCCGGTCGATGACGACCCCGATGATCCAGACGACACCGACGACCTCGATATCTTCTAGCCTCTCCTTTCTGCTATGCGAAAAGACCGGCTGCCCCTGTGGCAGCCGGCCTTTTGCGTCTTACCGGTTTCTTGTTTCCTATTTCAGCTTCTCGAACGTCCTCTCCTCGGCCTTCGACATCTCGCAGCTTAAGGCTTCGTCCCTGAGCTTTTCCAGGGTCGCGAGGTCGTTCACCTGCTGCTCTTCGTCCCAGGCCTTCGTGAACGTGCCGTCCTTGATCTGGTCATACCGTTCGCGCAGGAATTCGCGGATCGGTGCCGGGTCGAACATATGGAAACTGCGCAGCTGCCCGAACTGCGACGTGTGCGAATGGAACGGCATCTGGCGGTACATGCCGAGTTCCGCGGCTTTTTCCATCATGTACATCGGCTCTTTGGAAAGGTAAGCCTCCATCAGGACGGCCTCCTCCGGATGACCCATCGTTTCGGCGAGCAGCTTGAACGACTCGTCGAACACATGATAGATGATGGGCCACGTGCCTTGCTCCGCCATCAGGTCGAGCATGGTCTCGTCGTCGAACGTCACTTCGATCGCGCCTTTCTTCGTGGACCCGATCGCCTTGCACAGCGCCTTGCCGTATTCGAGCGCCTTGCCGGACGCGTCCTGCGCAACACCCACGAAAGAGGGGAAGCCTTCTCCTCTGAGGAACATCTGCCGCACGCCGTCGCCGATCATGCGGGGCGCTGCCATCACGACGTCGACGAATGCCGGAGGAACAATCTTTTTGAACGTGATATTGTACGCGGAGGCGAAGTTCAAAACGTTGCCCGGCTCCAGCCCCGGCGCGATGGACTCTTCGTAGATCTGCGGCGCATATTCGTCGGGAAGGAGCATAAAGATGACGTCCGCTTCCTTGGCCGCCTCTTCGATCGGCTTTACTGCAAAACCGTCTTCGACCGCCTGGTCGTACGAGCTGTCCTTCCTGCTTCCGACGATGATGCTCGTGCAGCCGGAATCCCTCATGTTCAGGGCCTGCGCGCGCCCCTGGTTGCCGTATCCGATAATCGCGATGGTCTTGTCCTTCACCAGACCGAGATTGCAGTCGCTGTCGTAATAGATCGTTGCCATATCGTATCCGCCTTTCGTTTTTCTTAACTATATCACCAAGGAAGAGCCTTCCGCAACCGCTTGCATATTTCCAAAATTTGTGATATATAAAAGACGAGGTTATCATTTGTCTGGACAACAGACAACCGCCGGTGTGATGGCGGTGATGCCTCCCACGAATGGGTTGGAATCAGCCACCAATCACTTGGTGGCTGACTCTGTTTTTTGCGTCCATGGAACGCGGTGGCCACAAGGAGAGCCGTCAGCAGCACGAGGCTGAACTGAAACAGTCCTTCATATGTAACCATATAGAATCATACCTCCTTTCCTTCACGCATCTCTGCGCGATTCCGGGAAGCATCACCACCCCAGCGGTTGTCTGTCCAACATCATAACAGACTATATCAGTAAATGCAACCATATATTGCCAATTATGTTTCCGCTCGCCCTCCATCCGTGATATAATACCTGCAAGGGAAAAAAAGGGAAGGTTCTATGGTATCTACACTAAACATCCTTGGACTCTTCGGACTGATTCTTGCAATCGTGAACGCATTTCTCGGAAAGAAGATACGAAGCGATTATCACATACCTAAAACATGGGTGCTCTGCATCGTTATAGCATACGTACTGCTGCTTCCCGTCACGGTCTTCAACGACCTGCAGAAGCAGATTCCGGACGGCTGGTATTCCGTTCCCTGCAAGGTGACGGTGGAAGAGACCGGCTATGATACGGATCAGGCGAGAGCTATCATCGGAGTCGATTCCTTCGGCAGATGGCTCTCGGATCTGAAGGGAATAGCGGACAGCGGACTTCAATATGTCGAAAATGCGTCATCGCCGCTTATCGAGTATTCGCAGACAGTGATCGACGCAACCCTGCGCGATTCCTCCGGGCATTCTTACGATGCGCAGGTGCAGGTGCCGCCGATCAGCGCTTCGACGCTGGGCGTGACCCTGCCTGAAAGTTTCGCTGCCGCCGGCCTTTTTGAGAAGGCATTCTATCTCGTCATGCTCCTGATCGCTTTGACGAATGCGGTCAGCATCTTTATCCGCTGCCGGTATAATTACAGAAAGAGGATCAAACAATGAACCGAGAAGATATTGAAAAACTGAAAGCCATACCGGTCTTAAAGCCCCGCCACACCGAGCTGGGCGGCGGAGGCAAGGACGAGGACGGCGTGATCATCATGCCGTATCCGCTCTACGACGACGAGGTCTATGACTGGATGAAAGCGGTCGGAGATACCGGGCTGACGGACCACGACTATCTGGAGCATATGGAGGCTCTGAGAGATAAGCCGGTCGACACGCTCACCGCCGAAGAGATCATGACCTGGTTTACTTACTACCTGCGGGGCGAACGGTTCTGCGACGGCCTGATTGCAGGCGCCCTCGAAAGCGGCGAGCTCGAGGCGCTTGGGAACAGGCTGCGGGAGTTGATCGACGGATCTATTGATTAATAAGGGTGACCCGGGGAGCGAGAAGCTCCCCTTTTTATTGTCCGTCATATCGTACATAGCTTCCTTTACACTTTTCTCCAAAAGGAGGACATGTATCATGGAATTAACACCAGCCCAAAACCTTTTATACGAGCAGCTCTGGCAGGTTCCACCCAATCTGCCGGAGGCAGAAAAACTGCTATCTAGCGGCGAATACTCGCCAGAAGATGTTACCATTGTTGCGCTTCTATACGTTGAAGAATGCTTCGAAGATGGTCTGGCAAGAAGCGCGTTGACAGATGAAACAAAGCCGATCAAACCATCCCCGTACGATGCCGGAATTTGCAGCATTATCAAACTGCTTTTGCCTTACGGATTGGATCCGGATGCAGTTATTTACGGGCATAATATTTTGTGGGATCTCAAATATATCCGCACACCATACATCAGTGCGGATGCACTACGTTTGCTGCTTGCTGCAGGTGGTAACCCGGATCTTGACGTGGTTGGCGGCAATTTGATTGAGCAAACATGCTTCGACATCTGGTGCGACACTACTGGACAGAGGGATCGGACCGCTTTTGATTGCCTGGTCCATTATTGGATGGTACTGATAGGGTATTACGCAGATAGAAAGCCCGATGATTTTCCGTTGGCGTTATGTATAATTGCTAATCAGTATCCATTTGACCCTACCAACCTGAAAAACCATGAGGATTACTTTTTCGGCTTGACCCTCGCAGAGAAGGATCAACGCACGATCCGTGTTTTCGATAAAAAGAGTTTTTGGGAAGTGGCAAGATACTGATATCGCGGGACTATTAAACTGTTAAACCTCCGTTCTTTTGCCTTAAAAACAGCAATATGATAAGCTTGAATAGTAAGACAACGTGGCCAACCGGAGAGTGATTATGAAAAGCGGCTTCTATACCAATTACAGCGAAGAAAAATTCATCGATAGACTTAAGAAAAACATTGATTTGTGCCAAGCCTTTTACTTTTCTGTGAGTTTCATTAAAAAGCCTGGACTGCGTCTTATGACGCCTAATATCGAGGCGGCTCTTTCCCGCGGCGCGAAAGGGCAAGTCATCACATCAACGTATCAGAATTTTACTGATATCGATTCCCTCCAGTTTTTCTATGATCTTCAGACCCGTTATCCCGAACAGTTTTCCTGCAAATTAGATAAAGACTGTTTTTATGACACGCAAGGGAATGTTGCAGGGTTTCATACGAAAGGGTATTTGTTCGAGTTCTCGGATCACACCGAGCTTTTGGTCGGTTCCTCCAATATAACAGTCTATGCGTTATTAAAGAACATAGAATGGGATGTATCCATTATCGAAGATGAGAATAAGGATACATATGCCGCCGCAAAGGCTGAATTTGACTCTTTGTGGGCTAATACTCTGCCCCTTACAAAAGACCTTATAGATGAATATAGGATGCGCTTATATTATTCCATCGAAAGATGGGATATGGATTATCAGATTGCGAACTCTGAGGTCAAGCCAAACTATATGCAAAGGAGGGCGTTAAAGGAGTTAAATAGGGTCCGCGCATTAGGCGCTTCGCGTGCATTAATAACAGCATCTGCAGGTTCTGGAAAAACGTTTTTGGCAGCGTTTGACGCGTTGAATTTTGAGCCAAAACGGCTTTTATATATTGTCCATGAAGGCTCCATATTGATGAAATCTTTCGAAACGTTCCAACGTGTTTTCGGCGATGAGCATTCATATGGCATTTTTAATGGTGAATACAAAGAACAAGATAAAGATTTTGTATTTTCAACAAATGTCACGATGGCAAATTCGCTAGAACTATTTGATAAGCACGAGTGGGACTATATCATCATTGACGAGTGCCATCATGCAACGGCGGATACATATAAGAGTATTATCAATTATTTTGAGCCACAGTTCCTTCTTGGCATTACCGCAACGCCAGAACGCATGGATGGTGCAGATGTTTTCGCCATGTTTGACCAGAACGTCCCATATGAGTTGCGTTTAAGGGACGCGATTGTTAATGGTCTGGTTGTTCCATTTAAATATTATGGCATCAGGGATGAGCTAATAGAGTATGACATAAATGCGACAAAAGGCCATGCATTTATCGAACAATTCTCCGATGATCGGCATTGTGAATTCATACATGACATGGTAGAGAAGTACCGTGTTCCCGGGCAAAAGCTAAAAGCTTTAGCATTTTGCCGTGACATTTCTCATGCTATCAGAATGTCTCAGGCAATGGCTGAATATTATGAAACACAGTATCTCACAGGGAAAAACTCTGTAGGTGAACGTATCCGTGCCTATAAAGATTTGCAAGATGATTCAGCCAGCCTGGAAATGCTCTTTACTGTGGATATTCTGAACGAAGGCGTTGATATTCCAGGGGTCAATATGGTTTTGTTCTTAAGGCCGACTGATTCCCAGACGATCTTTATCCAGCAACTTGGCCGCGGGCTTCGTAAATACGAAGGAAAAGAATATGTTACGGTGTTGGATTTTATAGGCAATGATTATAAGCGTAGTGTTCAAATCGCTTTTGCGCTGGGCAGTCTATCCGAGAACTTTATTCTGGAAAAGGACCTGATTTGCCGGCTGGTTAAAGACGACTATAAGAGTATTGGTTTAGCAGAATACGGTGTTGAAATTCATTTGGATGATCTAAGCAAGAAGGAGATTCTAAAGTATGTCGACAGCGTAAACTTTATGACTGCAAGATTTGTTAAGCAAGACTATTTAAACTTCAAAAAGTACATCAATTCACCAAGATACCCACAGCATGTTGATTACTTAAACAATGGTTTTGCGCCGGATCTGATAAAGTTCATGCAATTAAAAATCAACGGGAAAAAGGCATCGTCATACTTAGGTTTCCTGAAGGGTATTGACGAAGAGAATCTGCCTTCTTTCAATGAGCGCCAAGAGGCATTTATTAAATATGCCTCTGAGATGTTGCCCATTGTCCGGCCGTATGAGTATCTTATTATCCAGGCCTTACTGCAGCATGCAGGTAGTTGGGGGATAGATGAAGTACGAGAATACTTAGCAAATAATACGCGGAATTATGACAATGATTCCTTCGATCATGCTTTGAACTATATGCTCAAGAGTGGATATTTTGAGAAACATGGCGATTCTATTCAATTCAACAATATCGAAATTAATGTTGAGTTTGATGAGTATATGCAAGACCTTCTCCAATATGGACTTGGTCAATATGATGTTACATATACTGGTGATGATGGTGAGCATGTTTTCCAGTTATGGGCTAAATATAGAAAAGACCAGGCTCAGCAACTATTGTTACAGAATCCTTCTGACATAATGCTCGGCACAAAGTACTATGAAGGCAATGCCTATGGATATGTTACCGTAGTAAAGGCGAAGAGCACGGTAGAGAATCAATTGTATGCAGATGGGTATATTGATGAGAACACGTTCCAGTGGGAAACTGTTGCAAATGTTTCAAAAGATGAATTGGATCGTCTTAAAAGATGTGAAAAAATGTACCTATTTGTCAGAAAGGTTGCAGAAGAAAACGGTGTGCGGTTGCCGTTTACTTATATAGGATCTGGAAAAATGAAGTATATTCCAGGCTCAAAAAAACCAAACGGTGCACATTTATTTCATGTGATAATGGATGATCCTGCACCAGAAGATCTCTATTATGATTTTAAACTTAGATAATCGGAAGATTCATTTGTGGGAGGCACTATAATGGTAGATTGGCTAGTTGCTGGAAATCCAAAAAAATATGATGTAATAGGCGCTTTCAAAGAACTACATACAATTGATTGGCGTCAAAGCACTAATGTTCAGGTTGGGGACTTTGTTTATATCTATGTTTCCAGTCCAATTCAATCGTTGAAGTTTAAATGTGTTGCGAATAAGGTTGATTTAACTGAAGCCTCTATTGACGACAAGAAATACCATCTATCTAAAGAGGCATACCATGCGTAAACTTTTGATCGTGATCGACATGCAGAACGATTTTATCGACGGGTCACTCGGGACGGCGGAGGCCGTTGCCATCGTCGATGCGGTCCGGGAGAAGATCCGCTCCTATCCGCCCGAAGACGTGATCGCGACGATGGACACCCACGGCGCGGACTACCTCCAGACCCAGGAGGGGCGCAATCTGCCTGTGGTGCACTGCGTCAAGGGGACGGACGGCTGGCAGATCCGTCCGGAACTCGCGGCGCTGATCGACCCGGCCAACGTCTACGAGAAGCCGACGTTCGGCTGCACGGAGCTGGCGGAGGACCTGAAGGATTATTACGAGAACGTGGAGGACTTCGAGCTGGAGCTCGTGGGCCTCTGCACCGACATCTGCGTCGTTTCGAACGCCCTGCTGCTCAAGGCCGCCATGCCGGAGGTGCGCATCTGTGTGGACGCGCGCTGCTGCGCCGGCGTGACCCCCGCAAAGCACCTGGCCGCGCTGGAGACCATGCGCTCGTGCCAGATCGAGGTGAAGGGGGTAAGACCATAAGTGTCCCTTGCCAAATGTTGGTATTTGTGATATAAAAGAACCGAGGCAATCGTTTGTCCGGATAACGGACAACCGCTGGTGTGATGGCGGTGATGCCTCCGTTAATTGGGAGAATCGACCACCGTCACTGGTGGTCGATCCTATTTTTTGCGTCCGGAGAACGCAGCGGCTACAAGCAGGGCGGTCAGCAGCACGATGCTGAACTGAAACAGTCCTTCATATGTAACCATCTAGAATCCACCTCCTTTCGTGCACGCATCTCTGCGCGAATTCGGGAGGCACACCACCCCAGCGGTTGTCCGCCGACCATTATATCATCCTAATACAGTTAGCGCAACCATAATTTACCATATTCCCATCCGGTCTTGCCGGCAGTGACAGATTCAGTATTTTCGCAAGTTGTCATTGGATTTTCAGTGACAATATGGACAATTTGCAAGTTGTCACTGAAATCAGAGCAAAATCGGGCCAATCCGACCCGTTTTTGAGTGACGTAATTGTATTTAGGCATTTCGTCATTGGAAAAGCTATGACGAAGCGGAAAAAGCCGCTCTGTGTCATTGCCGGCGATCTGATGTGCCCTACGACGGCCCTGCCTCCTGCAGGAATGCGGGGTCTTTTTTATTGTCTGTAAAATTTACAGCGCCTAGGGTATAATCAAGAAAAGGCGTTATGAATATCAATATATAAAGGACAACACCATGGCCACACAGAAGAAATACACATACAAAATGCAGGATCCACGCGAAGAAAAGCGCAGAGCTCGCGAAGCGAAACGCGAGGCGCGCAAAGGCAAGCCCAGAACAGGGGTCACGATCTTCAAGATCGCGTTCGGCCTGTCGTTCTTCGCGATCAGCATCGGATATATCCCGACCAAGGATTATGGACCGATGGTGTTTGCGTGGGTCATCGGCGGCGCGTTCATTGCCTGGGGCATCGCGCCGTATCTGGAGGCGCGGCGGCTCAGAATAGAAGAGGAGAGAGCGCGGGACGAGCGCATCCTCAATACGCCGCTGGAGAAGTTCGGCGACCAGGACCCGTTCGGGGACCAGGCCGAAGAGCTGGCGAAGCATTACGAGAAGAAGGAGTAGGCCATGGGACTGTTCAGCAAACCGAAGCATCCGTACTGGGTGCAGCACAGCCACCTGTTTAAGGACGACGAGTATTCGTGCAGCAAGTGCGGATGCAAAGTGGACTGGCCCAAGCCGGTCTGCCCTGGCTGCGGCTCGAAGATGGGCGCCAGCCAGGACGACGCGAACTGGGTGGACGAAGCCGAGATCATGGATATCCTGTTCGGAGAGGACGATTAGTTAATGGCGCTGCTGAAGCCGAGGAAAACTGCAAAACACGCGAAGGGAGCGAAGGCTCTGCCTGCACCGGAAGCAGAAGGTCTGCTGCGTCCCGACAAGCTGAACGTGCTTGTTTTAGGCGCGCCGGGCAGCGGCAAGAGCACGCTGATCCAGGCTATCGCTCCGTATGCGGGCGAGGACAGCCCGCTCGTGCTGATCGACGCTCCGGAGTCGTCTTCCAAGCTGAAGGCCTTGAAAAAAGAACCGGTGCACGCCATCTGGTTCTGCCTGGACGGCATGCAGCACGCGATCTTAAAGGACGATCTGGAAGGGCTCCGCGCCGCTGCGAAACTGTGGCCGGACGTGCCTTTGATCGCGGTCTTTACGCATTCGCTGGGCACCGAGGAACGCGACTTCGCGAACATCACGATGCTGCAGGATGCGTTCGAAGGCTACAAGCGCGGCAGGGACCTCACCATGCGCACGAAGGACATCATCCCCGTGCTGGCACAGGAGTTCGAGACACCTTTGGGCATTCTGCCGGTGCGCGGTCTGGACCGCCTCGTGGAGCGTACGCGTGAAGTCGTGACCGGCGCGGAAGTCGAAGCGTCCCAGAAGAAGGTGCGTGGCGTCGTGCAGGATTTGAAGCGCAAGGAAGCGAACGCGACCGTGGCGGCATCCGCTGCCATGGCTGCGACCATCGGCGCGGTGCCGGTGAGCTTTCCGGACGCTACGCTGCTCGTTCCCCTGCAGACGGCTATGCTTGCGAAGATCAGCAAGCTGTACGACTTAAAAGATAAATCCGCAGCCGCACAGATCTCGGAAGCCGCCTTGAAGGCAGGCGCTACGACCATCGTGGGAAGATCGCTGCTCACTGCGGTCAAAGGCATCCCCGTCGTGGGAACGATAGGCGGCAGCGTGCTGAACGCGGCGGTGGCGGCCATCGTCACGAGCGCGGTGGGTGAGAGCTCGGTCATCGTGTACGACAAGATCTCCAAGGGCGAGCTCGTGATCGACGAGACGACAGACCTGGGCCGCATCGTCATGGAGGTGTTCTCCGGCCGCCTGCCGGACATTGTAAGCGTCGTCGCGAAGGCATTTGCGGGCAAAAAAGCGTCCGAGATCCCCAAAGATCTCGCCAAAATGGTATATAATATGGTCATTAAAGAGAAATAACAGTGCTCAACTGCCTGGTTGGAAAGGAGGCATGCAACACTTGAAAGATTTAAAACACCTCATCTATTTCGAGGACTTGCTGCAGGAGGCCAACAACAAACTCGTGCAGCAGGCGCAAGCCGATGGCAAGGTCTGCGTCGCCTACGTCTGCGAAAATACCCCCGAGCCTCTGCTCAACCTGCCGGGGACGTTCTCCGCGCGTCTGCGCGCGCCCCGCACAGGGTCCATCGACGTATCCACGTATTATCTGACGAGCTTTCTCTGCGAATACAGCAGGGCGCTTTTGGAGCGCGCGATCGAAGGCGGCTACAACTTCGCCGATTGCGTCATCACGCCGGACGGCTGCTCGATGATGAACCGCTGCGTCGAAAACATGGAGCTGCTGAAGGCTATCTCGAAGGATAAGGAGAAGTTCTTCTATCAGTACATGGAGATCCCCATGAAGTCCGACGACAACGGGCTGAACCTCTATGTGCTGCAGTGTAAGAATCACATCTTAAAGCCGCTGAACGAAGTCTACGGCATCGATATCTCCGAAGAAGCGATCCGCAAAGCGGTCGCGGAGCACAACCACATCTGCGAGCTGATTAGGGCCATCGGCGATTTCCGCAAGGGACCCAAGCCGAGGATCACGGGCTATGAGTTCGCGGTCATCACGCTGGTAAGCTACGTGGCGCCGAAGTACCTGATCGCCCCGCTGCTCGAAGAGACGCTCGACGAACTGACCACCCGCGAACCGGACGAAACGAGTCCGTTCCGCGCCAGAGTCGTCGTCGTGGGCTCTGAAGTCGACGATACCGACTTCATCAAGCTCGTGGAGGAATCCGGCGCCTACGTATGCGCCGACCGGTACTGCTACGGGTCGTTCCCCGGACGCGTGCCCATCCTGCTGAACGACGAAGAGGACGCGCTCACCCAGATCTGCCGGGCGTACATGAAGCGCGGCCAGTGCCCGCGGTACATGAACACCGAGAAGATGGACGGCCGCCGCCAGTACGTCGCGGACCTCGCGGAAGAATACGGCGCGGACGGCATCATCTACCAGCAGATGAAGTTCTGCGATCCCTGGGCGTACGAGAAGATGCTCGGGTCACACATCTTGAGAGAAGACTTCGGCTACCCCGTGCTGGCCGTGGACCGGCCGTACGCGATCGCAGGCTCCGGCCAGATGCGCACGCGCGTGCAGGCGTTCGTGGAGAGCATGGAGATCAAGAAGATCCAGGGAGGTGCGGACAATGGCTAAGGAAATTGGAAAAGACCGCCTCGGTGATTTTTACAAAGAGGGCAGCAAAGTCCGCAGACGCCGCGAATGGCGCGGCGTAAAGGACACGCTGTACGATTATTCGCGCTGGCTGAAGATCATGATGACCCTCGGCAAGTTCGTGGCAAAGCCCCGCAACGTCAAGGCCATGCTGCGCTACCGCTGGATGGCGAACTTCCTGGCCGTGCCCATGATGGTCGACCGCCACACACAGGGCCTGCGCGGCGAATATCTGCGCATGTGCCACGTGGAGCAGGACCTGATCATCGACGACGTGGCAAAACTGCTGGACAACCTGTTCCGCGGTGACCGCCGCATCGGCAACGATACCGAGTTTTCCAAGAAGGTCGTGCTCGTGGATGAAAACGAGATGACCGCTGTCATGATGGGCTTCCCCTCGCTGAAGTGCCTGTCGCGCGAAACGCCTTCCACCTACGTCTCCGTGCTGCTGAACCAGCACGCCATGGAGCACTATCTGGATGTCGCGCAGGAGTTCGGTCTGGCGTCCGACGTGTGCCCGATGCCTGCGGCGGAAGCGGGCGTCTCCATCGACGACGACGCGCCTGTCTTAGGCGCCTGCGCCATCCAGTGCAACACGACCTGCGACGGCTCGCTTTTGGGCAACGGCGTCATCTCCAAGCGTCTGGAAAAGGAAGACGGTATCCCCGTGTTCCAGCTGGCAGCGCCGCTGCGCCACCGCGAAGACGACGTGCAGGAATACGCGGCGCAGGAGATCCGCAACGCCATCGCGTTCGTGGAAAAGCACACCGGCGTCAAGTGGGACTGGCAGGCGTACTTCGAATGCGCGAAGCGGGTCAACTACGCGACAAAGTGCCGCATGGAATGGCTCGATATGAACCGCACCGACTATCCGCAGGTGTTCGGTTCCAACCTCGCGCTGTACACGGAGACCAACTACATGGCCATCTGCGGACGCGTGGCGGACTTCGAAAAGGCCGACCGCAAGCTGACGAAGCTGGCGAACCAGGCGTACGAGAAGCGCATGCGCGCTGCGAAGGAATACCGCCACAGGGCGATCGTCTGGGGCGTGCAGAGCCACTTCTACATGGACTTCCTGGTATGGCTTCTCAACTGCTGGGGCATCGTGCCTCTGACGGACATGCTCTCCATGGTGTCCACGAAGATGATCGCAGAAGAAGATACGCCTGAGAACCGCGAGCAGGCCGTCTACGACATGGCCTGGCTGACCGAGAATATGATCATGAGAAACCGCACGCACGGCGGCTACCGCGTGCTGCTGGACGAGCTGTGGGAATTCACGCAGGAGTTCAACGCGGACATGGTCATCCTGTGGGAGCACATCAACTGCAAGGCGCTCGACGGCATGCACGGCATGTTCGAGGATCGCGCAAGAGAACTGGGCGTCAACCTGGTCTGGGTGGATCACGACCTGTTCGATCCGCGCATCATCTCCCGCCAGGGCGTCCGCGACCAGATCAACCTGTACATGCGCACGGTCATGCGCGAAGAACCGCTCGATCCGACGCTCGAAGTGCTGCCGGACGAGAATTCGTGGTAAAGGAGGGTAGGACAGATGAAAAAGACCTGCAAGTTTTTCTTAAAATTCCTGGGCGTGCTGTTCCTGCTCTTTACCGGCACGTTCCTCGTCTATCTCTTCAATCTCGACATGAAGCTGACCGCAGCGCTGGAACCGCTGTTCTTGAAGCACTACGACAAGATCGAGAGAGACAGGCATCTGTAGACTGAAAGCATGAAAAATCGCGCGCCGTCAAGACGCGCGGTTTTGTGTTGCGCAGAACCTATTTCAGCCCCTGCCAGACTAAGAACAAAATCAGGATCGGCAGGATGAACTGGAAGTAGAACTTCAGGCCTCTTGCGAACTTCAGGCCTTTGCCTTCGTTGCATTCCTTCAGGAAGTTGTCGAAGCCCCAGCCGTAGCGCGTGACGCAGAACAGCAGGAAGATCATCGAACCGATCGGCAGCAGCAGGTTGGACACGATAAAGTCTTCGCTGTCTAAGATGTCCCCGCCGCGGATCAGGTGGATGTTGCTCCAGACGTTGTAGCCGAGCACGCAGGGAATGGACAGCACCCAAACGAGGATGCCGTTCATGATGACGGACACTTTGCGGCTCATACCGAACGTATCGATCGAGAACGCCGCGATGTTCTCGAACACCGCGATGACTGTCGAGAAGCTTGCGAAGCACATGAACAGGAAGAACAGCGTACCCCAGATGCGGCCGCCGGCCATGTTCACGAAGATGTTGGGCAGGGTCACGAAGATGAGTCCGGGACCCGCGCCGGGTTCGACGTTGAACGAGAAGCAGGCCGGGAAGATGATGATGCCTGCCATGATCGCCACGAACGTATCGAGCAGCGTGATGCGCACCGCTTCGCCGGGCAGGGAATTCTCCTTCGTGATGTAGGAACCGAAGATCTCCATGGAGCCGATACCCAGGGACAGTGTGAAGAACGCCTGGTTCATGGCCGCCGTCGCGACCTTGCCGATGCCCATCTCGTTCGCTCTTTCGATGCTCGGCAGCAGGTAGAAGCGCATGCCTTCGCCCGCGCCGGGAAGCGTCAGGCTGTGAATGCCCAGGACGACCATCAGGCCGAGCAGCGCGAGCATCATCACTTTCGTGACCTTCTCCACGCCGTTCTGGATGCCGCCGCCGCAGACCGTAAAGCCGAGGACGACGTTCACCGTCATCCAGATCAGCATCAGCTTCGGATTTCCGAGCATGCCGCCGAATACGCCGCTGACCTCTTCCGCGCTCATACCGGGCGTGAACTCGCCGGTCAGGAACTTCCAGAAGAAGCAGAACATCCAGCCCGAAACGGTGGTGTAGTACATCATCAAAAGATAGTTGCCCAGCATGCACAGCCAGCCGTGGATGTGCCATTTCGCGCCGGGCTTTTCGAGCGTCTGATACGCCTTGATCATGCTCTGGCGGCTGCCGCGGCCGACCGCAAGCTCCATCACCATGACGGGGATGCCCATGATGACCAGAAACAGCAGATAGTACACCACGAAGATGCCGCCGCCGTTCGCCCCGGTCACGTAGGGGAACTTCCAGACGTTGCCGATGCCGATGGCGCAGCCCGCGCTTACGAGCAGGAAGCCGAGTCTCGATTTAAAATTTTCTCTTTCCATAAATAGTACCGTTAAAAATGCTGATAAAAAAGGAAAAGGCCGGTCCAAAATCGGACCGGCCGACTTACGCGTACCATTGTAGCACAATCGTTTTACGCGTTAAAGTGTTAATTACAAATGTTTGCGGTTTATTCGACTTCCTTGATGCCTTCCAGGATCTTCTCTCTGGAACGGCGCTTCGGGTCGATCTTGATCTGCACGCGGGTCACGAGGGAGACCAGCACCCACTCCAGGATGAAGTAGACGATGGCCACCGCGATGAGTGCGAAGAACGCCTGATACGTGCGGCTGCGCACGAGGTCGCCGACCTTGGTAAGGTCCATGACCGCGATGTAGCCGACGACGGAGGTCTCCTTGATGAGGGAGATGACGTCGTTCTTGTAGATCGGCAGGAAGTGCTGCGCGGCCTGCGGCAGCAGGATGCGGAAGAAGCTCTGCGTGTCAGAATAGCCCAGCGCCTTCGCCGCCTCCGCCTGACCGCGGTGCACCGCGTTGTTGCCGACTTTCAGCATGTCGAACATGCTGCAGCCGAAGATGAGCGTAAAGCCCAGGATCGAGATCGCCGTGATGTGCGAGCTGTTCGCGAAGATGATGAAACTGAGGATCATCAGGAACACGACCGTCGGGATGCCGTGGATGAAGCCTCCGAACACGTCCATGATCTTGTTGGCCGTCTTGTTGCCGTGGCGGCAGAGCATGTAGACCGCGAAGCCGAACAGCGTGCCGAACGCGACGGAGCACACGGTGATGAGCAGCGTGGTGCCGATGCCCTGGGCGAACAGCTTCCAGCGTTCCTCCTTGATGAAGGTCTTGTAGAAGCTGTCCCTGATGCCGTCCAGGAACTGCGGGCCGTCCTCGTATTCGCCCATCAGCACGAACACGATGTCGCAGGAGTAGTACGGGTCGGTGAGCACGGAGGCCTCGGCGCGTTCCTCGTCCACGACGATGTTCATGCCGAAGTCGTACTTGCCCGCGATGACGGCCGGAGCGATGGAGTCGAATTCCATGGCGTGGAACTCCCAGTCGTAGCCGTAAGCTGCGCAGAAGTTCATCATGAACTCCACGTCGTAGCCGGAGAACTCGCCGTTGCTTTCGAACGAGAAGGGTTCGTACCCGCCTTCGATCGCGATGTGCACGGTGCCGTTCTCACCGGTCGTCTCGGGCACGGTCTCGATCACGCAGGTGTCGGGGTTCCAATGGATGACCCAGTAGTCGTACAGCGCATCCAGCCAGCCGCTTGCGCGGCCGTCCGCGATGAATTCCTGCATCTCGGCGAGCAGTCTGTCCTGTTTAGCGTTGTTGCCGACGATGACCGCGAAGTCGCTCGTGCCCACGGCTTCTTCCAGGCGCACCAGTTCGGGATGTTCGTAACGCTGCGCGTAGAAGCCGACTTCCTCGATGAGGTAGGCGACGATCTTGTTGGAGCGCAGGGCTTCGATCATGTCGTTGGGCATCTTGTAGTAGTACCAGGTCTCGCCTTCGAGGTCATCCTTGATGTGGTCCTCGTACAGCACGCCGGTCTGTACGCCCAGGTCCTTGCCGTTCAGATCTTCGATGCTCGTGATGCCGCTCTTGGTCGGCGCCTGCGCAGCAAAGATTGCGGCAGGGAAGGCCAGGAACGCGCCGGCTGCGACGGCCAGCGCCAGGATCAGGGATGTCAGTCGTCTCATAGTGTTTCTCATGGCTACTGATCCTCCCATCTGAAGCTGATCTTCGTGTGGTTGTTGTACCACTTCGGCGAATTGATGATCTCCTCGTCGACGAGCGTGGTCGTCGGCTCGGCCAGGATGGTATTGAACAGGGCGTTGTCCGAATCGTGCGGATCGAAGTGTTCGCCTGCGTATTTGAGTTCGAGAGACAGCACGTCGCTCTTTTCGGAATAGTCGATCTGGACGAAGATGTTCGGCTCGGTGTGCAGTTCGAACAGGTTGTTGACGCAGATCTCTTCCAGCGCCAGCTGCAGCTTGGACGTACGCTCGTTTTCGATCAGCAGCTTTTCGGCATAGGCCTGCAGCTCGTCGATGATCGGCTCGAAGTCGTAGTCCGAGCTTTCGATGCGGTAGCTGAGCGTGGAAAGTCTCTGAATGAATTTACGGGTGTTGTACTGGCGTGGCTCTTCGAAGATCTGCTTGGGCGTTCCTTCTTCGTAGATGCCGCCCTCGTCCATGTACCAGACGCGGTTGGAGATCTTGCGTGCGAAATCCATCTCGTGGGTCACGATCATCATCGTGCGGCCGGTCTTTGCGATCATGCGGATGATGGACTGGACTTCGCCGATCATGGAGGGGTCGAGCGCGGACGTGGGCTCGTCGAACAATATGATCTCGGGGTCCATGGCGAGCGTGCGCGCGATGGCGATACGCTGCTGCTGACCGCCGGACAGCTCATCCGGATACGAAAGGGCTTTGGACGACAGACCGACCTTAGACAGCAGGTCCATGGCTTTGTCGTAGGCTTCCTGGCGGCTGCGTCCCAGCAGGGTAATCTGCGGGTTCATGATGTTCTCGATGACCGTCAGATGCCCGAACAGGTTGAAGGACTGGAACACCATGCCCATCTTTTTGCGCACTTCGTTCAGGTCGCACTTGCCGTCGTTGATGACCTGGCCGTCGACGATGATCTGACCCGAAGTGGGCGTCTCGAGCATGTTGATGCAGCGAAGCAGGGTGGATTTGCCCGTGCCGGACGGGCCGATGACCGCGATGATGTCCCCGCTGTTGATGACAGCGTTGACGTCTTTCAGAGGCGTGGTGTCCTCGTACTCTTTTCGCAGGTGTTTGATCTCGATCATTCACGTTCTCCTTTAAAATCATCCAAAAAAGGTAAGCAAAGCATAAGGCCTGAGGGGGTAAAAGTCAATGACTTTTATGTTACAATGTTGGTAGGAAAAAACGAAAGGAGACAGCGATGGAAAACTACCTTGGCAAAGACACGAAAAAGCTCGGCTTCGGATTGATGAGACTGCCCAAAAACGGCGAAGAATTCGACCTGCCGCAGATCTGCGACATGGTCGACAAGTTTCTGGAAGCGGGCTTTACGTATTTCGATACGGCTTTCGTTTACAACGGAAGCGAAGAAGTGACCCGCAAAGCTCTCGTGGAACGCCACCCACGCGAAAGTTACACCCTGGCGACGAAGCTCGCGGCGTGGAACAAGTGCGAGACGAGGGAAGACGCGATCGCGCAGTTTACGACGTCCCTCGAACGCACCGGCGCAGGGTATTTCGATTATTATCTGCTGCACAACCTCGGCGAACAGCGCACGAAGGTCTATGAGGACTTCGGCATCTGGGATTTCGTGAAGGAGAAGAAGGCCGAGGGCCTGATCCGCCACATCGGCTTCTCGTTCCACGCTTCGGCAGAGGAACTGGAGGAGATCTTAAAGGCTCACCCCGAGGCGGAGTTCGTGCAGCTTCAGATCAACTACGCGGACTGGGAGAGCCCGCGCATCCAGTCGCGCAAGTGCTACGAGGTGTGCCGCAAGTACAATAAACCCGTCGTGATCATGGAGCCCGTGAAGGGCGGCCTGCTCGCAAATCCTCCCAAGCCCGTGGAAGAGATTTTCAAGGCGGCGGAACCTGAGAGCTCGTGCGCGTCGTGGGCCGTACGGTTCGCGGCGGACCTGCCGGGGCTCATCACCGTGCTGTCCGGCATGAGCACGACAGAGCAGGTCGAGGACAACGTCTCGTTCATGAAGACGTTCGAAGGCCTGACGGAGGGTCAGCGCGAAACGCTGGACAAAGCCCGCGAAGCCATGGCGGCCATCCCCATCATCCCGTGCACGACCTGCAACTACTGCGCGAAGGTCTGCCCGATGAACATCGGCATCTCCGGCACGTTCAACGCGACGAACACGCTCACCGTTTACGGCAGCATGAAGAATGCGCAGGACGACATCGGCTTCCAGGTCAAGGGCCGCGGCAAAGCGATGGCGAACGAATGCATCAAGTGCGGCGCCTGCATGGAGGTCTGCCCGCAGCATCTGAATATCCCCGACCTGCTCGAGGAGTGCTGCGAGAAGCTGGGCATCGAATAGGAGGACAACATGGAAAGACAACCTAAGATCGGCATCCTCCGCTGGGAAGAAGGCAAGGTCGAAAAAGGCCTGCTGCAGCTTGAGGAACTGCCCGGCAATTCCACAAATCCTGCATCGTATCCGTTTCCCGTGGAGATGGTCCACGTGCCGGGCGCGTGCATGGATACGATCCTGCGGCACCCTGACCCGGTCATCAAGCAGCGCATGATCGATGCGGCGAAGGAGATGCAATCCCACGGCGTGAAGGCCGTCTTCGGCAGCTGCGGGTTCAACGCGATCTGGCAGAAAGACATGGCCGCCGCACTGGACATCTCCGTCTGCATGTCGGCGATCCTGCAGGTTCCGTTCGTCCAGCAGACGATAGGACCGGAGCGCAAAGTTCTGGTGGTCACGGCCAACGCCGGCGCGCTCACCGAAGAGCACTTCGAAAGCTGCAGCGTATATAAAGACCACTGCAACTATGTCGTCGCGGGTCTGGAAAAGTGCCCGGAATGGAACAAGCAGTACGATACGCCGGATGAACCCTACGACATGGAATATCTGGAGCAGGAGATCCTCGGCGCGATCGCGGATGCCGCGAAGAGCGACCCGGCCATCGGTGCCATCGTACTGGAGTGTACGGACCTGCCGCCGTACCAGCAAAAGATCAGCGAAGTGACGGGCCTGCCCGTGTACAGCATCAATACCATGATCGGCTACGCTGCGCTGATGCTCGGCGAGATCAAGATGTTTTAAAAGGAGATCTGTAAATGGATAATAAACCTGCCAAATACGAATGTGGCGCCTGCGGATATGTCTACGACCCTGAAGTGGGCGACGAGAAGAACAAAGTCGCGCCCGGCACGCCGTTCGAAGAGATTACAGGCATCTATATGTGCCCGATCTGCGGTCTGGGCAAGGCTGTGTTCAAGAAAGTCGAGGAATAGCAAATGAGAAGAAAAGACAGACAGGTAACGGATTTTCAGGAGATCGTGAGCATCATCGGAGCCTGCCCCATCGTGCGGCTGGGCCTTGCGGACGGAGATTATCCCTACGTCGTACCGGTGAATTTCGCGTACGACGTCGAGGCGGAACAGATCTATCTGTACATCCACAGCGCGAAGGCCGGAAGGAAATACGGCCTGATGATTCAGAACAGGAAGTGCTCGTTCGAGATGGACGTGTTCGGCGGGGTCATCGCGATGCCTGAGAAGAAGGACAGCACGACGATCTACCATAGCGTCATGGGCAAAGCGGAGATCGAATTCCTGGAAGGCGAAGCCGCGTTCGACTGCGCAAAACGCCTGATGGCCCGCTACGACGCGACGCGCCATGCGCCGTTCAATGAGGCGGTCGTGCCCAATACCTGCTTCGCGCGTCTGAAGGTCGTCTCCATCGACGCCAAGGCGAACAGGGGTCCGGATCACGCTTAAAAGTGTACAAAAAGAGGAGGCCGTATGAACCGGCAGTTCACAGGGGCCTCCTTTTTTATTGTCTTACAGTTCCGTATACCGCAGCAGCATGGTCGCCGCCTCTGCGCGGGTAAGCGCGCCGTTGGGCATGATGTTATTTTTGTAGCCGGTCATGATGCCGTTTTCCACGGCCCAGGCAAGGGCGTTGCGGCAGCTGTCCAGGATGCGGTCCGCGTCGCCGTATACAGCCAGCGTTTCGTCCGCGGAAGCCGCTTTTCCGTCAGCCAGACGACTTAAGTACAGCGCGAACGTCTGGCGCGAGATGGGTGAATTCGGATTGAACGTGCCGTCCGTCGTGCGCACGATATCGTTCTTTTCTGCCCACTGCACGGCAGGGGCGTACCAGGGGCTTCCTGCGGCGACGGTCTCAGGTGTCTTGTCGGAGCGCATGTTATAGACGAGCTGCAGCGCCTGCGCGTAGGTGAGCTGGCCGCCCGGAACGAAGGTGTCGGTGGTCATGCCGCGCATCAGATCGGCGCGGTAAGCGCCTAAGACCTGCGGGAAGAACCAGTCGCTGACCCGCACGTCTTTGAATGGCATGCCCAGGAACGCGGAAGACGTGCCGGCCTTATCGCCGATCACGGATCTCCAGGGGTTGCCCGTGCGCGGGTCGGTCGGATCCCAGCCGTTGTCCTGCGCATCGGTGATCTGGGAAAGGAGCGTGTCGGGTTTTCCCAGCGGGCCCGGGTTTTCGGCGTTGTAGACGACCACGGTCGTGCCCGCCTTGCAGTTCTCGAACACCCATTTGGCGTCGGCAGTCTGAAGACGCACGCAGCCCAAAGATGCGAAGCCGCCCAGCGCATTATACTCGTAGGTCATCAGCGTCGAAGGATCCTTCTTGCGGTAGCAAACGGAATGGAACAGGATCGCCCCATTGAAGCGGGTCGCGTACTGTCCGTAGCTGCCGTCCGCCATGTACATCCATTCGGCGCGGTTGGAGATGGAATATGTCCCCAGAGGCGTTTCGCAGCCGGGTTTTCCGGTCGACGTGACCATCGCGCGCACAGGGATGGAGTAGTAGCCGGCAGGATCCAGCCCGTAGACCGTGACGCAGTTGGCCTGGCGGTTGACCATGATATAGTAGGGCGAGCCGTTGTTCTTCGTCGCCGCAGCGGTCTCAGGACCCGCCGCAAAGGCAGGTGCTGCGCCGCCTGCGATGAGCAGGGCTGCCAGCAGAATGCAGATCAGTTTTTTCATTGCTGTCTCCTTCTTCAAACTATCCTTATTTTACTACAAATTCTGCTTGTTTGAACGGCCCTCATAAGGTAATATTAAGTGTGGTGCGAAATCGGCACCTGTATTTTATCGTTGTTTGAAGAAAGGCAAGACAAATGACAGAATTCAGACTTATTTTCAAGGATCCGGCTGCCTATGCCGATAAACCGGTTGAAGTGTGCGGCTGGATCAGAAACAACCGCAACTCCAACGCTTTCGGTTTTATCGAGCTGAATGACGGAACCTATTTCAAGTCTGTTCAGATCGTATACGAAAAGGAGTTCCTCAACAATTTTGAAGAAGTGGCAAAACTGCCGCTGTCCACGGCGCTGATCGTCAAAGGCACCCTCGTGCTGACCCCTGCGGCCAAGCAACCGTTCGAGATCAAGGCGAGCGAAGTCACCGTGGCCGCTCCGTCCGATGCGGACTATCCCATCCAGAATAAGCGCCACAGCCTCGAGTATCTGCGCACGCAGGCCCACCTGCGCCCGAGAACGAACCTGTTCTCCGCGGTGTTCCGCGTCCGCAGCGTTGCAGCTTACGCCATCCACAAGTTCTTCCAGGACAAAGGCTACGTCTACGCTCACCCGCCCATCATCACCGCAAGTGATGCCGAAGGCGCCGGCGAGATGTTCCGGGTCACGACGCTGGACCTCGACAACGTCCCCAAGAACGAGGACGGCACGGCGGACTACACGCAGGACTTTTTCGGCAAGTCCGCGAACCTGACCGTTTCCGGCCAGCTGGAAGCTGAGATCTTCGCGCTGGCGTTCAAGAACGTCTACACGTTCGGACCCACGTTCCGCGCCGAGAACTCCAACACCGCGCGCCACGCATCCGAATTTTGGATGATCGAGCCGGAAGTTGCCTTCATGGAGCTGCCCGGTCTGATGGATCTCATCGAAGAGATGGTCAAGTACATCATCACGTTCGTGATGGAGCGCTGCCCCGAAGAGATGAACTTCTTCAACAGCTTCGTCGACAAGGGTCTGCTCGAGCGTCTCGACAACGTCGTGAACAGCGACTTCGTGCGCCTCACCTATACCGAAGGCATCGAACTGCTGGAGAAGGCGGTCGCGAACGGCAGAAAGTTCGAATACGCGGTCACCGGCTGGGGCATGGATCTGCAGTCCGAGCACGAGCGCTACCTGACCGAGGAAGTGTTCAAGAAGCCCGTGTTCCTGACGAACTACCCGTCCGCCATCAAGGCGTTCTACATGAGAGAGAACGAAGACGGCAAGACCGTCGCGGCCTGCGACCTGCTGGTCCCGGGCGTCGGCGAGATCGTCGGAGGGTCCCAGAGAGAAGAGCGCTACGACGTGCTGCTCGACAAGATCCGCAGAAACGGCATGGACGAGGAGACCTACTGGTGGTACCTCGAACTGCGCAAATACGGCGGCGTCAAGCACTCCGGCTACGGCCTGGGCTTCGAGCGCATGATCATGTACCTGACGGGCGTATCCAACATCAGGGACGTCCTGCCGTTCCCGAGAACCCCGAGAACCGCAGATTTCTAAGGGTCAGCGCAGAAAAAATCTGCACAAAGGCCCGCAACCTGTGATAAAATAAATTGTTATGTTAATAATTGTTCACTAAATTTTTAGGAGGATGTTTGAAAATATGAAAGGCTATAACACCAGCAACATCAGAAACATCGCTCTCCTCGGCCACGGCGGCACAGGCAAGACCACGTTCCTGGAAAGCTGCCTGAAGGAGACCGGCGTCATCAGCAGAATGGGCAAGGTCGAAGACGGCAATACCGTATCCGACTTCGACAAGATGGAGATCGAAAAAGGCTATTCCATCTCCCTGTCCATCGTACCCGTCGAGTACAACAAGACCAAGATCAATTTCCTGGATACGCCGGGCGTGTTCGATTTCGTAGGCGAAGTCGACTCCGCTCTGAAGGCTGCTGAAGCTGCCGCCATCTTCGTAGACGCATCCTCCGGCATCCAGGTCGGTACGGAAAAAGCCTGGGCTTCCTGCCAGAAGGCCGGCGTTCCCAGATTCTTCGTCATCAACAAGACCGACAAGGAAAACGTCAACCTGGACGAAGTCATCAGCTCCCTGAAGGATAAGTTCGGCACTTCCGTCGTCACGCTCGACGACAAGGATGCTCTGACCGAAGCCATCGCCGAGAACGACGAAGCCCTGATGGAGAAGTACTTCGAAGGCGAAGAGTTCACCGACGAGGAATTCAACAGCGGCCTGATGAACGGCATCGCGGTCGGCGGCATCTGCCCGGTCATGACCTGCTCCGCCATCAAGAGCGAAGGCACCAAGGAGATCATGGACAATATCCTGAAGTACATCGGCGCGCCCGGCGGCGAAGTCGAAGCCGAAGAAGGCAGCGTTGCTTACGGCGACGGCCCGACCTGCGCCTACGTCTTCAAGACCATCGCAGACCCGTTCCTCGGTAAGATCTCCCTGGCTAAGGTGATCCGCGGCAAGCTGACCCCGGCCATGATGATCTACAACGTGAACGCAGAGAAGGAAGAAAAGCTCGGCTCTATGTTCTTCCTGCGCGGCAAGACCCAGGGCGAAGCGCCCCAGGTCAACCCCGGCGACATCGTAGCCCTCGGCAAGCTCCAGGTGACCCAGACAGGCGACACGCTGTGCGACAAGGCCAACCAGGTAAAGCTCGCGAAGGTCGAATATCCGCAGCCCACGCTGTTCACCGCTATCGAGCCGAAGGCCAAGGGCGACGACGCGAAGGTCGCGGCAGGCATCGCAAAGATGAAGGAGGAAGATCCTTCGTTCAGCTTCGAGAGAAACGTCGAGACCAGACAGTCCCTGCTCGGCACTCAGGGCGACCTGCAGACCGGCATCCTGCTGGCCAAGCTGAAGGATCGCTACGGCGCAGGCGTCGAGATCGTTCCGCAGAAGGTCGCTTACAGAGAGACCATCAAGGGCAACTCCGACGTTCAGGGCAAGCATAAGAAGCAGACCGGCGGTTCCGGCCAGTACGGCGACGTCTACATCCGCTTCAGCCCATCCCAGGAAGAGTTCGAATTCGCTGACGAGACCGTCGGCGGCTGCGTACCCAAGCAGTTCATTCCCGCAGTCGAAAAAGGTCTGCGCGAATGCATGGAGAAGGGCCCCCTCGCAGGCTGCAAGTGCCAGAACATCAAGGCAGTCCTGTACTATGGTTCCTACCATGCTGTCGACTCCGATGAAATGTCCTTCAAGGTCGCCGCTTCCCTGGCGTTCAAGAAGGGTATCGTCGAAGCGAAGCCCTGCCTGCTCGAGCCGATCATGCACGTCGAGATCACCGTTCCGCAGGATTACACCGGCGCTATCATGGGCGACCTGCCCACCCGCCGCGGCATCGTCCTCGGCATGGATCCGGCCGGCCCCGGCATGCAGACGCTGAAGGCAGACGTTCCGCAGGTTGAAATGTTCAACTATGCGAACGACCTGCGCTCCATGACCCAGGCAAGAGGCTCCTTCACCATGGCGTTTGACCGCTATGAGGAAGTCCCCAGCATGCTGGCTCAGAAGATCATCGAAGCCCACAAGGCTGAAGAAGAGAATAAGTAAGACAATGAAAAACGAACCCCCGGTCCGAAGAGATCGGGGGTTTTTGTTCGGCGGAGGCTGGCCTGGCGAAAGCGAATTAAGAGTTGACTTATTGATAAATATTATAAATTATAATAAAAAGGCAGGGAGCCTTTGATTTGGCAATGAAGTATTTGAATCTTGTCTTATGCTCAAAAGAGTGAGATAATACTATCCCTATCACATAGTGCCGTAAACCAAAGGAGGTTTCTTATGGCGGGTGTTGCAATCCAACAGATTCCCAAAAGGGAAAACATGTCTAATTTGGTTGCAAAAGAAATAATGGACCTGATCGTTAACGGTCAGTATAAACCGGGAGAAAGACTTCCGACCGAAAAAGACTTCTGTGAACAATTGGGCGTGGGACGGAACACGTTAAGAGAAGCAATCCGCGCATTGAGTATTTTGGGCTTTGTTGAAGTCCGCGTGCCGGAAGGCACGTTTGTGGCAGACAGCCTTGATAACTTTTTTGTACTGAAAGCTCAGTTGCGCAGCCGGTCGGTTTTTGATAACGCCGTCGCGCTTGCGGAGGCGAGAGCGTATATCGAAAAAATCACTGTCCGTTTGGCGGCTTTGAAGGCTACGGAAAGCGACAAATGCGCGTTGGCTGAAGTTATGGATATGCACGTCAATGCAGAAGACAGCAACCGCCGGCGGGAGTGCGACGCCCGGTTCCATCTGCTGGTCGCAGAGATTGCGGGAAATCCTTTTATTACACAGATGCTGCTGCTTCTGATCGATGAGATCTATGAATGGATCGGCGGGGTTTTAAGCAATGAGCCTTCGGCAAATACCGAGTCTATTCAACAGCATAAGAAGATCTATGAGTGCATTGCGCGGAATGACCCCGACGGTGCAGAAGAGGCCATGTCCATTCACATGCGTTCTGTGACAAAGCCGTATCTGAGCATTAAAAACAAGGATACAGAAAACAAAGAGCTGTTTCAGGATTACAATGCTTATCCGCAAGAGGTGATCACAAACAAGAAAAACGCACAGACGGCTCATCTGAAAAACTGAGAACAGCCGTATCCCGGTCAGCTGCCCGGTGAATGACAGGTGGACATTATGCTTTCTTACAATTCGTGCACATACAGGTATCCATCAAGAAGAAACGTTGTGTTTGCGGCCAATGGAATGGCATGCACTTCCGTGCCCCTCGGCGCGCAGATAGGCATCGATATCATGAAGAACGGGGGCAATGCGGTCGATGCTGCCGTTGCCATGGCAGCCGCTATGCCTATCCTGGAACCGACCGGAAACGGAATGGGTTCTGATTGTTTCGCCCTGATCTGGATAGAAAAAGAGAAAAAACTGTACGGCCTCAATGCCAGCGGTATCGCGCCGGCAGCATTAAACGGACTGAAGATCCGGGCGATGGGCCATGAACAGATCCCGATGGAAGGATGGATCCCTGTTCTTGTTCCCGGTGCGCCTGCCGGCTGGGCCGAACTGAACAAACGATTCGGATCAAAATCTTTGCGGGAGATTTTTGAACCGGCGAGGCGGTATGCGCTGCGGGGGAATCCGGTGCCTGTTAACGTGGCAAAGCTTTGGGCTGCAGATTCTGAACGGATCTGTGCTGCTTCGGCGGCAGATTCCGAACCGTTCCGCGGATTTATGCAGTTCTTCCTGAAGAAGGACGGAACACCGTACCGGGCTGGCGAGGTGTTCCGCAGTCCGGAATATGCCGATACGCTGACGGAATTGGCAGATACAAACTGTGAGAGTTTCTATCGCGGCGCCGTCAGGGATGCGATCGTACATTTCAGCGATCAAACGGGCGGATATCTTTCGAAAGAGGACTTTGCCGGATATGCGCCTCTGTGGGTGGATCCCATAGAGATCGATTATAAAGGATATACAGTCAGTGAGATCCCGCCGAACGGGCATGGCATCACAGTCCTGATGGCCTTGAAGATACTCGAGGGAATGGATCTTCCGCAGGAACGTGAAGATCCGGAAAGTTATCATAAGATGATCGAGGCCATCAAGCTCGCCTTTGTGGACGCCAAAGAATATGTGGCAGATTTCCGGTATATGAAGGTGAGCGCCGATGCACTTCTTTCCGACGGATATGCGGACGAAAGGCGCCGGCTGATCTCGGATTCCGCGATGGAGCCGCTTTACGGGGATCCTTCCGGAAGCGATACGATCTATCTGTGCACGGCGGACGCAGAAGGAAATATGGTTTCGTTCATCCAAAGCAATTACAAATGCTTCGGGTCCGGGATCGTCGTTCCCGGCACGGGGATCTCACTGCAGAACCGGGGAGCGAACTTCTCTCTCGATCCGTCGAGCGCGAACTATTATTCCGGTGGCAAGCGTTCCTATCATACGATCATCCCGGGGTTCCTTCGCAAAGGGGATCAGTGCATAGGTCCATTTGGCGTGATGGGAGGCTTTATGCAGCCTCAGGGTCATGTTCAGCTGCTGCTGAATGCCATCGACTACCACATGAATCCTCAGGAATGTCTGGATGCCCCCCGGTTCCAGTGGGTCGGAGGGGAAAAGATTCTGTTGGAGCAGGCCGTCGACTGTTCCATTGCCGAGTCTCTGCGGCAGAGAGGACATGACGTCACAGTTATTCAGGATAATGTGAGTATGGGCAGAGGTCAGATCATCTGGCGGTTTGCGGAAGGCGTTTATGTCGGCGGAACAGAACCGAGATGTGACGGTTCGGTTGCTTCTTTCTAACTAAAATCGTGCCTTTGAAGAGGGTCATGATACCGATTAGGGTATCATGACCCTTTTGTATTGCGCCGGAATTGATTCAAGGAATCTTGACAGGTTCATCATATTGTACTATATTGGATGGTAGGATGATAGGTAAAAGCTCGTATCTTACTTGTATTGCTGCTCAATCAGGCGATTGCATGAATGGCAAAAATTCTCTTTTACCAGTCATATTGATAAGGGAAAACTATTTCGATGCGAGTAAACCAATTTCAGGACAAGGAGGTTCTTATGAAGAAAAACGTTTTGCGAGTATTGTCCATGGCTTTGATATTTGCGCTTCTTCTTTTAGCTGTGGGCTGCACTTCGTCTAGCCAGCCGGCTGAGAATCCCGGCGAAGTAGTCGAAGAAGATCCGGCGGATACCTATCCGCGCAAGCCAATCACACTTGCTGTTGGTTTTAACCCCGGAGGGGATACAGACCTTCTTGCTCGTGCAATGGCCGACGGTATCAGCAAAGAACTTGGTACGTCTGTTGTCGTAAGCAACCAGCCTGGTGCTGGCGGCTCCATTGCGGCAGCGTATGTCAAGGATTCTGATCCCGACGGCTATACCCTGTGCTTCTGCCATAACCCGATCCCGGCGAACTACGTTTGCGGATTGACGGATTATTCGATCGAAGCCTTTGAAGTTGCATGCATCGTTGCCAAGAACGACGCGATCTATCTGACGCTGAACCCCGATAAGTATCCGACGCTGGATGACTATCTGACCTATGTCAAGGAGCATCCGGGTGAAACCACGTTCGGCGCTGTGTTCGGCGGATCTTATCAGCCGATGACGATGGGTGTTATCGATGAACTGGGACTGGATGTCAATCTGGTCGATATCGGCGGCGCTGCTAACGGCAACATCGAAGTTGCTGCGGGCCGTGTCGACGCAGTTTTCTGCAGCTATGCAGGATGCAAAGACTACCTTGAGAACGGCGACTTATATCCCGCTCTGGTCCTGTCTGCAGAACGCAGACCGGAATATCCGGACGTGCCGACCTTAGTCGAAATGGGCGGCAGCGCAGCTGCTTCCATGCAGTATGGTTTCTACTTCCCGAAGGGCACTCCCGAATCCATCATCAACAAGTTTGACGATGCGGCGAAGAAGGTCTGCGAGAGCCAGGAGTTCAAGGATCTGTGCGCCAAGTATGCCGCAGAACCCGATTTCCACCCCTATGGAGAGGCGTTCGAGGTCATGAAGGCCATCGAAGATTTCTATATGCCTTATAAGGAAATCCTGGCGGGCAATTAAACAACAATACTGTGCATGAAAGATTTCATCGCCGCTCTTTTGCGGCGATGAAATCTTACTATTATGGGAGTACCGCAGCTATGGATCATCGTTCGAAGATACAAGAACAATATGATGCGGCAAAAAAGGACCTCTTTGTCGGGCTCCTTCTCTTTTTAGTTTTTGCCGCTATTTTTATCGGATCCTTTTCCATTAAAACCTTACCGGCAAATGGGAATATCACAGCACGGTTTTTCCCGATATTGATCAGCTGCATCGGGATGGGGCTGTCTCTCGCGCTGGCGGCGACGAACGGCTACAAGATGCGGAGCCTGAAAAAAGAGCTGGACGCTGCAGGCACAGATGAAACGGCAGAAACACCTAAGCGCAAATCGTATCGGTGGGGAATGGTCTGCATCAGCATCGTATTGATGGGGGTATACATCTTCCTGATCAGCATTTTGGGCTTCGTTGTGTCATCGGCGCTTTATCTTTTTGCGCAGATCCTCATCCTGGAGCAGAATCGCACGTTAAAGCGCATCCTGATGATCGCGGCGATCTCTATCGCGATACCTTTACTGATCTATTTCCCGTTCCGCTATATCTTCTATCTCATATTCCCTGTGGGCATTTTCGGTTTTTAAAAAGGAGGGGACGGACAGATGCAACAGTTTATCGAAGCTCTCGCAGTGATCATGACCCCGACTTGCCTTGGGTTTATGATCATCGGAACCGCTGTAGGCATCCTTTTCGGAGCCATGCCCGGTCTTTCCGCGACGCTTGCCGTGGCGGTGTTTATTCCTGTTACCTACGCCATGGAGGCAGAAGTCGCAGTCCCGCTGCTAATCGCACTGTATATCGGCGGTATTTCCGGCGGTCTGATCTCTGCTATCCTGATCAATATCCCCGGCACACCTTCGTCTGTAGCGACCACCTTTGACGGTGCTCCTCTGGCCCGGAAAGGGGAAGGCGCCAAAGCATTGGGCGTAGGTGTCGTCTTTTCATTCATGGGCACCCTGTTCAGCATCATCATGCTGATTTTCATCGCACCCTTCCTGGCCAAGCTGGCTTTCAATTTTGGACCTTACGAGTACTTTGCGGTCGTGACCTGCTCTTTCCTGCTCGTGTCCGGTCTTTCCAGCGGAAATATGCTGAAAGGCCTCATCAGCGCCACGTTCGGCGTGTTCTTCTCGCTGATCGGCATGGCGCCGGTGGATGCGGTCAAGCGCTTCACTTTCGGAAATACGTATATGGCAGCAGGTTTGTCTTCGCTGCCCGTACTGGTCGGTCTGTTCGCTCTTTCAGAACTGCTCCATTACGTTCGGGAAAAGGACGTGGGATTCAGCACGATGGCCGTTCCCAAATTCAGAGGCTTCGGCTTCTCCGTCAAAGAGTTCTTCAGTCAGCTCGTGAATTTTATCCGTTCTGCCGTGATCGGACTCTGCATCGGGATCCTTCCCGGAATCGGCGGCGCGACGTCCAATCTGATCGCATACGCCGCAGCCAAGAATTCCTCGAAGCATCCCGAGAAGTTCGGGACGGGCATCATCGACGGCGTTGTGGCCAGTGAAAGCTCGAACAATGCTGCGATCGGCGGCGCGATGATCCCCCTGCTGTCTCTGGGCATCCCCGGCGACGCGGTGACCGCGATCCTGCTCGGTGCGCTGACGATCAAAGGCCTGCAGCCGGGTCCGCTGTTCTTCCGGACGAACGTCAGGATGGCGTATGTGATCTTCGCGGCCATGATCGTTGCCAGCGTTCTCATGCTTTTGGTTGAGTTCTTTGGAATGAGGCTTTTCACAAAACTGCTTTCTATTCCAAGATACATTCTGCTGCCGGCTGTTATGGTCGTGTGCGTTGTCGGTGCGTATTCCGCAACGCAGACTGTCTTCAGCGTATGGGTCCTCTTCGTATTCGGTCTGATCGGATTCCTCTTCTCGGAATTCAAGATTCCTCTGGCCCCTTGCATCATTGGTTTTGTTCTGGGAGGATCCTGTGAACTGTATCTGCGGCGCGGAATGCAGATGAGCGGCGGGTCGATCTGGCCGTTCTTCCAGTCCCCGATCGTGATCGGTGCGTCTGTGATCGCAGTTGTTTTCGTCGGATGGAAGATCTTTTCCGCGATCCGCGGAAAGAACGCGAAGAAAGAGATCGATCTGGACGCTTAGTCCGTTTGGATGAGAGGTAACAAAATGATTTATGACAATACAGAAAACTTAAAACGTTATCAGGGAATGGGAAAGGATGACCGGTATCTGAAAGCTGCTCAGTTTTTGCAGTCCACAGATCTGACGGCGTTGCCGCCGGGACGTTACGAAATAGACGGAGACGCCGTTTACTGCAACATTGCGGAATATGATTCTGTCCCGTGGGAAGAAGCCAGATATGAATCGCATCAGCGGTATACGGATATTCAGTACGTTATATCCGGAGAAGAGATCATGACCTTTGCTCCGGTCGAAGCATTGAAAAGCATCGAAGAATATGACCCGGTAAAAGACGTCATTCATTATTCCAATGAGAACCCGGGACTGCGGATCAGGGTCTCTGCAGGCGAGTATATGATCTTCCAGCCCGGAGAGGGTCACAAGTCCAAAGGGATGGTGGATCAGAGCATCCCGATGAAAAAGGCGGTCGTCAAGATCCTGGAAGACTGACCGTCAAAACACGTATGGGAAAAGATACCGGCAGGTATTTGAGTATAAGTGAAGTAATAACAGAAAGGAGATAATGTTATGGCAAAGATCGGATACGGAAACTGGAACGAACTTCCATGGCGGCCGCTGCCCACAAAGTTTGTCGATGGGGAATGCAAGACCTATCAGCTCGTCTTTGGCATGGAATGCGAGAACATGTTTGCGACAATTGGCAAGTGCTATAACGGTATGCCGATTGGCAATCACACGCATCCGCATGAACAGGTCGCGATCGTTCTGCAGGGAGAGATGGATTTTTATGTAGACGGAATTCCCTACAGAATGACGGCAGGTTCCTGGATCAATATTCCGCCTCATTATGAGCATTATACGCATGTATACCGTTCCAAGGTGCCCATGATTGAGATTGAAGTATTCACGCCGAGACGTGAAAGCACGATCGAAGCATACAAGGAATTTCTCAAGACGATGGGCGTCAATTGGGACAAGCACGTGCGGATCGTTCCGGATCTGACTGCTCCAAAGGATCCGAATCAGGAAGTCAGGGCATAATCCGCCCCCGATTCTCTTAAGATGAAGCACTGAAAGGAGTATGTAAAATGGCAAAATTAATGTATGGAAACTGGAATGACCTTCCGTGGCGCGGAATGGAAACCAAGAAGGTCGGGGACGAATATAAGGTTCATCAGGTCGTATTCTGCATGGAAGCAGCAAATCTGCTCTGCACGCTGGGCGAATGCCTGAACGGCATGCCTGAGACGCCCCACAATCATCCTCACGAACAGATCGCTCTGGTGATTCAGGGTGAGTGCGACTATATCGTAGATGGCATCCCGTATCGTCTGACGCCCGGCTGCTGGGTCAACATCCCGCCTCACTATGAGCACTACAGCCGCGTTTACCGCACGAAGGAACCCTGTCTGCAGATGGATCTGTTCTGCCCGAACCGTCCGTCTACGACGGAGCCCTATAAGAAATGGATGAAAGAAGAGTATGACATCGATTGGGATGCCGGCGTTAAGATCCTTCCCGATCTGACGGAACCGAAGAACCCCAATCTCGAAGTCCGGCTCTAGCTCGTCCGGGATCCATGATAGGAGGATATTATGAACAGGGTCAATCCAATCCGCCAGAGGATCAAGAATAAAGAGGTCCTGATTGGCACGATGTTTAAGATCAACAGCCCTGCGCTGGCAGAGCTGATGGGATACTGCGGCTTTGACTTTATCGTCATCGATACGGAGCATTCTGTTTTCTCCCCGGTCGATACGGAAAATATCATTCGCGCAGCCGATGTCGCCGGTATGGCAAGCATCGTCCGCACGCGTGACGGATCCCCGGAAGAAGTGCTGCATGCGCTGGATTCCGGCGCCGATGGCGTTCAGATCCCCAGTTTGACCACGATCGAAGCTGCTCAGAGAGCCTGCAGGAGCGCCAAGTACTATCCGGAAGGAGACCGCGGATTATCTGCGACGCAGAGAGGCGCCCGCTACTGCTGCTGGGATAAGGAAGAGAGTTATTTCTCCTACGCGAACCGGCACAGCCTGGTGGTCGCCCATGTCGAGAACCTCGAAATGGCGCACAAGATCGACGAACTGTTGAAGATCCCCCAGCTCGACGTGATCTTCGTAGGGCCGGGAGACCTGAGCCAGTCGATGGGCAAGCCCGGGCAGGCAAACGATCCGGAAGTCGTTGCCGAGATCGAAAAGATCTTCAAGAAGGTCCTGGCTTCGGACAAGGCGGTCGGCATCTTCTGCGGCGGGTTAGCCAACGTTGAGAAATACATCGACTGGGGCGCGACTTACATCGCCTTCGGTACGGATACGACGCAGATTTCGACGGCTTTAAAACAGAATGTAAAAGCAGCCAAAGAATTTGTGCAGAAAAAGCAGTTATAATATCTTTGGTAAACAGGTGCCCGCAGAAGACAGAGGCCATTGTTCTCCGCAGAATGCGGGCACCTTCTTAACATAGCAGAGGGCAGTGATCGCGAATGCGCAGGTCAGCGCTTTTCGTGAGTCACCCGGAGTAGGTGAAGTATGAAAATTTTAAGTACCTTCTCGAAAGCATGCATCGAAGCAGCCGGCCTGCCGGCGGAACAGATGAAAACGATGCGTTTTGAGGACTATGGAAGCGAAGCGTTTTATCATGAGCTGAAGGATGCGGAAGCCCTGTTCATTTCTTCGCGGCTTCCGGTGGACGAAGCGCTGCTGGACCAGGCAAAAAAGCTCAGGCTTGTCCAGGCCATGGGTGTGGGTTATGAGATGATCGACTTGGATCTTACGGTGCAAAGAGGCATTTATGCCTGCAACAGCCGCGGCTGCAACAGCCAGGCGGTCGCCGAACACGCTCTGGGGCTCATCCTTGCCGGCCTGAAGCATATCCCTTTCTATGAACAGGAAGTATATAAAGGCCATTTTTATCCGGCGATCACCTATTTCACGGAAGGGCTTCATCAGCTGAGTAGCAGGAAGGTCGGCGTGATCGGATTCGGCAACATCGCTAAGGCGCTGATCCGCATGCTGAACGCATTCGGTTGTGAGATCTGCTATACGAACCGCACGCGGGCATCGGCAGAAGTCGAAGCCTCGTTCGGCGTGAAGTATCTGCCTTTGCCGGAACTCGTGAAGACCTGCAACGTCATCTCGCTCCACGTTCCCGCTACAAAGGATACCGTCAACATGATCTCGGAAGAACAGATCGCATCCATGAGGCCGGATACGCTGCTGGTCAATCTGGGGCGCGGCGACCTGATCGATTCGGAGGCGCTGGCAAAAGCCCTGAACGAGGGCAGGATCTTCGGCGCCGCCATCGATACGATCGCGCCGGAGCCTCCTTCGGCGGATCATCCGCTTCTGAATCTTTCCGACGCAGGCCGCAAGCGGTTCATCATCACCCCTCATATCGGCGGGGCAACATCCGAATCGATGGCAAATTCGCTGAACGGATTCTTTTATAACATCGAGCAGATCGAAAACGGCCGTCTGCCGAGATATATCGTGAACGGGCTCGACCGTTAGAACAGGGGGGAGGAAGCTGCAATGGAAGTAACTATGACGAAATCGGTATTCGGACATCTGAAAACGGGCGAAGAAGTTACGCTCTACCGTTTTACGAACACTACCGGCGCGTACGTCGAGATCCTGAACTATGGCGGGATCGTTAAGAAAGTTATGGTCCCGGATAAGGAGAAGACACTTGTCGATGTCGCGGTCGGTTTTGATGATCTACAGCGGTATGAACAGCTCGATTGTCCGCCGGGCGCTGTCGTCAGCATGAGCGGCTGTCAGGACCGGACTGCGTTTGCCCATGCGCTTTGGGAAGAAGTCGAATGCAGCAACAATGCCGTGACGTTTTTCAGGCGCTTTCGCTGTGAACCGGACGGCGGAGATCTGGATGTCTTCATTCGGTATCTGTGGGTCGATTACGAACGTCTTGTACTGGATATCGCAGCACGCTGCGACAGGGAGACCGAGGTCAATCTCACCAGCAACTGCCTTTTCAGACTGGATCACGGGGACGATCTGTCCGCCCATGAATGGCGGACGTTCGGGGAATGGGAAGAGACAACGGAGGGAACACTCATCCCGATCGAGGAAACACCGTTCGGCAACAACGTCTTTACACCGGCAGTTTTGGGTGAGAAGCGTTTCTTCGTCGCAAAAAGCGCGGAGATCCGACCGCTGGCGGAGGTCATCTCTCCCGTCAGCGAACTGTCTCTGTCAGCGTATTCCGATATCTGCGGGATCGCGCTGGAAGTGACAGAGGATCCCGAACCGGGCGTCAGACTGCAGCAGATGTTTTCCGCTGTTTCAGGGAAAGAGCAGACTTTGCTCAAACCCGGGGAAGAGTGGAAGCACCGGATCATATTTGGATTTGACCGCATCTATAAAGGGTAACGTTTAAAACGGAAAAACCGCGATGAACAGGAAGGTCAAAGGCATAATCTATATCGTCATTTCTTCCTTCTTCTTTGCAAGTATGGGAATGCTCGTTCATCAGACGGGAGATCTGCCTTTTCTGCAGAAAAGCTTCTTCAGAAATGCGGTTGCGCTGATCGTTGCTTTCATCATGCTGAAGAAACAGCACGTTTCTTTCCGGATCGAGCCGGGCACAAGACGGTACGCTTTTCTGCGCGCAACGTTCGGCACCGTTTCCATGGTGTGCAATTACTACGCAATCGACCGTCTTCCTCTCTCGGACGCTTCCATGCTCAGCAAAATGTCGCCGTTTTTCGCGATCGTCTTTTCCGGCATCTTCTTAAAAGAACCCGTCCATAAAAAGCAATGGTTCTACATCTGCGTGGCATTTATCGGCAGTCTTTTCGTTCTGAAACCCGAAATGCATACGTTGGTATCCTTTGCTGCGGTCGTTGCGCTGATCGGAGGCATCTCCTCCGGATTTGCGCAGACGATGGTGCGGGTGCTGAACTGCCGTCACGTTCCCCAGTGGCTGATCATCTTCTGCTTTTCCCTCATGTCATGTGCAGTAACGCTTCCGTTCTTTATTGTGTTCTTTGTCCCCATGACGCTGCAGCAGGTCCTGCTTCTGCTTGCTGCTGGAGGGACGGCAACGATTGCCCAGTTCTGTCTGACGAGAGCGTATTACTACGCGGCTGCATCGGAAATTTCCATATACGACTATTCACAGATCTGTTTCTCCGCCATTTTGGGATATGTCTTTTTCCATCAATTAGCTGACAGATGGAGCTATCTGGGATATCTCATCATCGCGGCAGCGGCAATCGGCATGTATTTCTTCAATCAGAAGAATTCTACGGTACAGGCGATAGAGCCTGACAGACGATAAAACATCTTTTCACAGGATCATTTTCCCGGCTTCTGCCCGGGCGGCTTCTTTGGAGGAGGACCACTATGAGAAAGCAAAAGAAAGTTGTCATAACCGCAGCGATCACGGGGGCCATTCATACGCCTTCGCTGTCGCCTTATCTTCCTTCCAACCCGGATCAGATCGCGCAGCAGGCGATCGATGCGGTGAAAGCCGGCGCGGCAGTCGTCCATATCCATGCGCGTGCCGAGGACGGTTCTCCGACGACGGACTTCGGCATTTACCGCAAGATCCTCAGCACGATCAAGAACAATACGGATGCTGTGATCAGCATTACGACCGGCGGTGCTCAGGGGATGAGCGTGGAAGAACGGTTTTCTGTGATCGAGGAATTCAAACCCGAGATGGCTTCCGCCAACGGCGGAACGATGAATTTCTGCTTCCATAAGCTGCGTGACATGATGGGAGAAACGCCAAAGTACGAATGGGAAGAGCCTTTTGTGCTGCGGACCTACTACAGCTTCTTTAAAAACACCTTCGCGGATCTCGAATACTGCATCAAGACGATGAATGCCTGCGGAACGCTTCCCGAATACGAGGTGTTCGATTACGGACAGCTGGCAAATATTCAGTATTTCAAGAAGAACGGGGTCATTACGCAGCCCATTCTGCTTCAGTTCGTGCCCGGCGTAATGGGCGGCTATCCAATGAACAACGAGGCCATGATGTTCATGATCGATCAGGCCAAGAAGATGCTGGGAGACGACGTGCAGTACTGTACGGTCTCCGGCGGCCGCAGGATGTTCCGGAATGCGACCATGATGCTGCTGCAAGGAGGAAACGTTCGCGTCGGTATGGAAGACGGCCTGTATACCAACATTCAGGGAGACCTGGCGGAAAGCAACGCGCAGCAGGTTAAAAAAATGAGAAGCATCATAGAACTGCTGGATTATGAGATCGCTACGCCCGATGAAGCCCGTGAGATGCTTCACCTGAAGGGCGGCAACATGGTCAATTTCTGATCACCGGAACGGCAGGAGGAAAGAGATGAAAAAGATCGTTATCGCTGGCGCCGGCGTAATGGGTGCGTCATTGGCCCAGGTCTATGCACTGGCCGGTTATCAGGTCGTTCTGTATGATGTGATCTCAGCCGGTATTGAAAAAGGGAAACATCTTGTCGATCTGAATCAGGAGACGCTGGTCAACGAAGGGATCATCACAAAGGAACAGTCGGACCGCGTCTACGAACAGATCCGCTACACGATGGAAAAGGACGATTTCAAAGACTGCGACCTGGTCCTGGAATGTATCGTCGAGCGTATGGATATCAAACAGAGCTTCTGGAAAGAGGTCTCTGAAATGTGCCGGGAAGACATTCTGCTCGCGACCAATACCAGCGGCCTTTCCATTACGGAGATCGCGAAAGCGGTGAAGAATCCGGAACGCTTTATAGGTCAGCACTGGCTGAACCCGCCGCATCTTCTGCCGCTTTGCGAGATCATCAAGGGAGAAGCGACAAGCGATGAGAATATCGCCAAAATGAGGGATCTGGTGGCTGCTCTGGGAAAGAGCCCTGTGGTCGTAAAGGACATCCAGGGCTTTCTGATCAACCGCATCCAGTTTGCCGTCCTGAGAGAAGCCCTTTATATCGTTGAGACCGGAGCGGCAACGTTCGAAGATATCGATACGGTCCTGAAAGCCGGCATGGGTTTAAGGTATTCGGTACTCGGTCCTTTTGGCGTAGCAGATCACGGAGGGCTGGACACGTTCGACCATATCAGCAGTTATCTGAACGCAGAACTTTGTGACCGGAAAGAAGGGGATGCGCTGCTGCACAGCATGGTCGAGGAAGGCAAGCTTGGCGTCAAGAGCGGCGCAGGGTTTTACGACTATTCCGGCGATAAGGCAGACGAGGCGATCAGGGCCAGAGACAAGGCGTATATCGATCTCGCTAAGGTCCTGTATTTCAAGAAGTAAACGGCATCAGTTCTTTGGAGGTATCAATGAGAAGCGATTTAATGAAAAAAGGTGTGGACCGCATTCCTCACCGTTCCCTGTTCCGGGCGCTGGGCATTACAGAAGAAGAACTGGATCGTCCGATCATCGGCATCGTCTGCGCTCAAAATGAGATCATACCGGGGCATATGCACCTGGATAAAATTGCGGAGGCGGTCAAAGCGGGTATCCGTATGGCGGGCGGGACCCCCATCGAATTTCCTGCCATCGGCATCTGCGACGGGATCGCCATGAATCATGAAGGGATGTTTTATTCCCTTCCTTCGCGTGAGCACATCGCGGATTCCGTGGAATTGATGGCGAACGCTCATCCGTTCGACGGTCTGGTGTTCATTCCCAACTGCGATAAGATCGTTCCGGGAATGATCATGGCGGCTCTGCGGGTCAACGTTCCGTCTATCTTCTGCAGCGGCGGGCCTATGCTTCCCGGTTACGCAAACGGAAAGAAAGTCGCGCTGACGGACGCTTTCGAAGCGCCGGGTGCGGTTCATGCAGGCAAGATGAGCGAAGAAGAAGCCTGCGAGTTGGTCGAACACGCCTGCCCCGGATGCGGTTCCTGTGCGGGCATGTTTACGGCGAATTCCATGAACTGCCTGACGGAGATCCTCGGTCTCGGTCTTCCCGGCAACGGCACGATCCCTGCGGTGGAAAGCCAGCGCATCATCCTGGCCAAGCATGCCGGCATGCAGATCATGAAGCTCGTGGAAGAGAACATCTGCCCCCGCGACATCATAACGGAAAAATCGATCAGAAACGGCCTCGCCGCGGATATGGCGCTCGGCTGCTCGACGAATACGATGCTGCATCTGCCTGCCATCTGCCATGAGGCAGGTCTGCCGTTCGATTTGAACGGCGTGAACGCGATCAGCGATTCCGTACCGCACATCGTTAAGCTGAATCCGGCCGGCGTCCACTGCCTCGTGGATCTAAACGAAGCGGGCGGGCTGAGCGCGGTTATGAAGCGGCTCGACGCGATGGGCAAGATCGACCCGGCTGCAAGGACGGTCGACGGCACATGGGCAGACCGGATCGCGAAGGCGCAGATCCGCGATGACGACGTGATCCGCGACAGGGAGCACGCCTATTCCCAGACGGGAGGACTCGCTGTACTGTACGGAAATATCGCACCGGAAGGCGCTGTCGTTAAGAAAGGTGCAGTACTCCCGGAAATGATGGTCCATACCGGACCTGCGAAGTGCTTCGACAGCGAAGAAGCCTGCTGCGAAGGGTTGTATGCAGGCAAGGTACAAAGCGGTGACGTCGTGGTCGTCCGCTATGAAGGTCCGAAGGGAGGTCCGGGTATGCGCGAAATGCTCAGTCCTACCGGCGCGATCGCAGGTATGGGACTGGATTCTACCTGTGCACTGATCACGGACGGCAGATTTTCCGGCGTCAGCCGCGGCGCTTCAATCGGGCACATTTCGCCCGAAGCTGCTGCAGGAGGTCTTTTGGCATACGTTGAGGATGGCGATATGATCTCTATCGATATTCCCGCGCATAAGATCGAACTGCTGCTATCAGAAGAGGCCATTGCTGCAAGAAAAGCAAAGAAGACGCCCCAGCCGCCCAAGCAGGTGAGCGGGTATCTGAAACGCTACCGCGCCATGGTAACGTCCGCGTCCAAAGGCGCGATCCTCGATGATACCGCTTTCTAAAGGAGCTGGCACTATGGATTTCGAGTTAAGCCTGAAACATCAGAAGATACAGACCATGATGGCCTCGTTCACCGAGCAGGAAGTAAAGCCGATCGCGGCGGAAACGGACAAGACGGCCGAATATCCCCGCAGCACGATCGAGAAGCTCTTCGATCTGGGGGTCATGGGCATCTGTGTTTCGGAGTCATACGGAGGTGCGGGCAGCGATGTGCTCGCTGGCGCGATCTGCATAGAGGAACTGAGCAAGCAATGCGCATCGACGGGGGATATCGTAGCCACACATAACGGGCTTTGCTGTGACCCCATCATGGCTTTCGGAACAGAAGAACAGAAAGCAAAATATCTGCCGATGCTGACGAAAGGTCATAAAGTCGGGGCCTTCGCGCTGACAGAACCGAATGCCGGGTCGGACGCTTCCAAGGGTCAGACAAAAGCGGTTCTGGACGGAGATCATTATGTGATGAACGGATCCAAGATCTTCATCACGAACGGATATGTGGCGGAAGTGTTCGTCGTGTTTGCCATGACGGACAAGAGCAAGGGAACGAAAGGCATCTCTGCGTTCATCGTGGAGAATACTTTCCCGGGCTTTTCCGTAGGAAAGCATGAGCAGAAAATGGGCCTACACGGTTCTCCCACAGCGGAGATCGTTTTCCAGGACTGCATCATCCCGAAGGAGAACCTGCTCGGCGAAGAAGGACAGGGCTTTAAGATCGCCATGGCGGCGCTGGACGGCGGCCGCATCGGGATCGCGGCACAGGCACTGGGAATCGCTGAAGGCGCGCTGGACGCGGTCAAAGAGTATGTCAAAACCAGAGTGCAGTTCGGAGAGCCTCTCTCCAAATTCCAGAACACGCAATTTACATTAGCAGACATGGAATTGGGGTGTGAGGCCGGACGCCTGCTGATGCACCGCGCAGCTCTGGCGAAAATGAGTGGAAAACGATATACGAAAGACGCCGCGATGGCGAAACTGTTCTGTTCCGAACACGCGATGAAGACGACGATTAAAGCCGTACAGCTGCTGGGCGGCTACGGATATACCAAGGATTATCCAGTAGAGCGCATGATGCGCGATGCGAAGATCACGGAGATCTATGAGGGTACTTCGGAGATTCAGCGCATCGTGATCTCATCCAATATGGGTCTATAAGAACGCTGCAGGCAGCAGTGCAATAAGTACTCCTAATACACACAGTCAAAGGGGACGATCGATAGCGATCGCCCCCTTTGACTGTTTCCGCCTGTGCTTGCTGCGGAAACGTTTAACAGATCTTTGCTGCCCGCCGGTACGCCAGCAGCGTCGTCACCATCAGAACGATCTCGCCGCCGAGGAATAAAAGCAACGCGCCGTTATAGTTGCCCGAGGCGTCGTACATGAATCCGATGACCGACGTGAGCCCTGCATTGGCGAAGGTGTTCAGCATGTTGATGGACGGATAGGCTTTCGCATGTACGGTGGTACCGAACAGCTCGCGCGACAGCAGCGCGACGCCTACAGAAGACAGGGAATAGCAAAGTCCGACGAGGAAGGCTGAGACGTAGAGCATCGGGCCTGCGTGCACTTTCAGCAGCAGGGCGATGCCCGCGATGACGAGGCACCCGTAGATCCATACGCCTTTGCGGATGCCGATGCGGTCTGTCAGCCATCCATAGCCCAATTTTCCGAACGTGTTGGCCAGCATGGCTGCGGACACCATGGCGGAGCCGACGGCAGCCGTCTGCCCGTAACTGTCCGCAATGCCTGAAAAATGCGGGATGTAGGCGGTCGCGGCGGAGGCGATGCAGGCGTACAGCAGGATGAGCGCGTAAAGCGCCGGATCGATCTTCGAAGGTCTGGCTGGGTCAGCGGCCTGCTGCGGCTGCAGAGGCCCGGTCTTTTCGCCCAGAACGAGCGTTTCGTAACCGACGTCTTCCGGCTTGATGCCCAGCGGGAACAGCAGTGCCGGCAGGTAGAACAGCACGATGAAGGCGGCCATGGCCAGGTAGCCGGCGCGCCAGCCCATCCGCTCGATAATGCCGGACAGTATAGGCGACAGAATGGCCCCGGAAATGCCCGCGCTGCAGAAGATGAGGCTCGTCATCAGCCCGACCTTTCCCGTGAACCAGTTGTTGATGACGATGGTCACGAGAACCGTGCCAGCCGTACCTGCCGCAATGCCGCGGAAGGCGCTCAGGATATACATGGGCCAGATGGAATGGGTGAACGCGAGCAGGGCGGTCGCGCCTGCGAAGACGATCGTGCAGATCAGGACGATGGGGCGGAATTTCAGCTTTTTCGCGATCCAGGCGCCGGTGACGCCGCCGACCGCGCAGCCCAGCGACGCGATGGTGTGAGCCATGCTCACGTCGCCGCGGCCGATCAGGAATTCGTTCGCGATGGGATTGAAAAACAGCCCTGCCACGTTGAACAGGATGCCAAGGCAGTTGCTCATCATGCCGCACAGCGCGGCGATGAGCATGATGTGACGGGCTTTCAGCTGCTTCATAGGGTCACGCCTCCGCTTAGATCATCCCGTAGACCGCGATGAGCGCGGGGATGGTGATGAGGCTGAGAATGGTCGTAAATGTAAAGATGCCCGAAGCATACGGCGCGTTGCATTTATGCTCCACCGCGAACATGGTGACCATGGCGCCCAGGGGGCAGGCCGCTGCGGTAAAAGCCGTGAGCGCGACCATGTACGGAACGTGCAGCGCCCTCACGCAGACGAACACGATGGCCGGCACTGCGAACAGGCGCAGCGCGGAGATGAAGTAGAGGCGCGGATTCTTGAGCGCGCCCTTCAGGCTGCTGCGGGCGATGATTGCGCCGGAAGCGAGCATCGCGAGCGGCGTCGTGCAGTTGCCGATGCTGCTCACGGGAGAGGCGATGATGTCGGGCACGGGGATGCGGCACAGGAAGATGATGAGGCCGACCGCCATGCAGGCGATGTTGGGAGAAATAAAGACTTTTTTGAGGCTCGCCTTATCCATCTTGCCTGTCATCAGCAGCAGGCCATGGGTCCAGATCAGGAAATTGTAGACCAGACAGATCGTGGACAGATAAAAGACCGCTTCGGAGCCGAACATCGCGCTCATGAGGGGGATCCCCATGAAGCCGACGTTGCCGTAGACGACGGCCATGCGTTCGATCTGCCAGTCCGGGTTGCCGTTCTTGCGGATTACGAGCATGCCGAGCACGATGCCGACGACGTGAATCAGCACGCCGAGAGCCAGCGCGAGCAGAAGACCCTTGGCTTTCGCCGGGTCGAACGGCTGCATGTAGCTGGCCAGGATCAGCATCGGGCAGGTGACGTTGAGCACGGTTTTGGTGATCGCGCTGGTCTCGGTCTCGCCGAGGATGCCGAGCTTGACCCCGGCAAAGCCGACGATCACCATGATGAGCATTTTTCCGATAGCGGTCGCCGCTACCATTGTGAGGCTGGTATCCATGTTGTCTCCTGTTTTTGTGGTGACCTGCCAAAGAAGCAGTGTACCCATCTATCTTATTACACAAAGCTCTTTTTTTCAAGGCTTGCGCCGTGGTATACTTCTTTTATGGACATGCAATTCGGAAGACCCCTGACGGGGCAGAAATTAAGCGAATACAAGGCCTTTCTGGCGTCGCTCGGCCTCGATTACGACGAGAACGTGCAGTTCACCGTGCTGTGCTTAGACGACGGCGGGGAGATCATCGCGGGCGGATCGCTCGACGGCCATATCTTCAAGTGCATCGGCGTATCGGAGGACCACCAGGGCGAAGGCCTGACCGCGACGGTCGTTACCGAACTGCGCAAGGAAGCGTTCCTGCGCGGCGAAGACCATCTGTTCCTGTTCACGAAGCCGAAGAACCGCGCGATGTTCGCGGACATGGCGTTCTTCCCCATCGTCGCCACGAAGGACGTGCTGCTGATGGAGAGCAAACGCAACGCGGCGAGGAACTATGCGAGAAGCCTGCGCGAAGAAACGGACGGCGAGACCGGCGCCATCATCATGAACGCGAACCCGTTCACGGAAGGCCACCGCTATCTGATCGAAAAAGCGCTGGAGAGGGTCAGCCTGCTGCACGTGTTCGTCGTGTCGGAGGACCGCAGCTACTTTTCGTTCGAAGAGAGGTGGCGCCGCGTCGTCGAGGGCACGAAGGACCTGCCGAACGTGCGCGTGCACGAGACGAAGGATTACCTGATTTCCTCTGTCACGTTCCCCACCTATTTCATCAAGGAAAAGGCGCGGGCGGAGGACGTGCGCTGCGCGCTGGATCTGGCGGTGTTCGCGGACGTATTCGCAAAAGAGATGGGCATTACGGTGCGCTACGTCGGCACGGAGCCGCTGGACCCGGTCACGGCCCGCTACAACGAGATCATGAAAGAGATGCTGCCCACGAAGGGCATCGAAGTCGTGGAAGTTCCCCGCCTGACCATCGACGGCGAGATCGTGTCCGCGACGAAGGTGAGGGAGAAGCTGGAAAGAGAAAAGCAACATGGAATGGCAGAAGATTAAGAACGCGCAGCAGCTTTTATCCTGCGGGCAGGCAGAGGCCCGCGAAAAAGTGCTGCAGCTGACGGACAGAGTGCTGCAGAAGCTGGATCAGCGGGTCTTTTTGAACGATCTGATCCGCCGGGACGGCAGCAAACTGTGCATCGGAGAGCAAGTTTACGATCTGGCGGATTACGAACGCGTGTACGCTTTTACGTCCGGCAAGGCCGGCAACCACATGGCGCGCGCATTCGAGGATATCTTAGGAGACGATCTGACGCTGGGGGTCACGATCATCAAAATCCCTGACGAGGAGGACGTGTACAGGCGTACGGAGGTGTTCGTCGGCGGCCATCCGCTGCCCAACGAAGAGGGCATCCGTGGCTGCCAGCGCATGATCGATCTGTGCGAGCAGATGACGCCGAAAGACCTGCTGCTAATCGGCCTGTCCGGCGGGTGTTCTGCCCTGATGGGTTACCCGTCGAAGGGTCTGACCCTTGAAGACCTGCAGGAAGCGACCGACGTGATGCTCAAAGCCGGCATGTGGGTCATGGACATCAACGACATCCGCGGCCATCTTTCGCAGACAGCGCGCGGTAGACTCGGCCAGCACGTGCATGGCGCAAAGATCCTGTGCTTCGAACTGTGGGATGCGACAGGCGTCGTGATCGAGGGCAACGCGAAACCGGTGCCCATCATGGGAACGCCGGTCGGATACGATACGGTCACGTTCGAGGATATCAAAAAGATCATCCATACGTATGGCATCGAAGAAAAACTGCCGCCTCGCGTGGCGGATTATTTACTGAACTATGACCCTGCGGAGGAGACTCCGCAGAGCCTGCCTAACGACGTGGATTACTACATCGTCGGCACGCTGCCGGATTCCTGCCGGGCGGCGGAAGAAGCGGCCGCGGAACTGGACGTTCCCTGCCACGTGCTGACGACGTACACCGAGGGCGAGAGCCGCGATTTCGGTACATTCATGGCTTCGCTGGCCCGCGAGATGCAAGTCAGCGGCCGGCCGTTCACGGCGCCTTGTTTCATTGTTTCTGCAGGAGAGACCACGACGAAGATCGAAAACAACGCGGCGATCCAGGGACATGGAGGTCCCGGGCAGGAGATGTGCGCCGGCTTTGCGCTGGCGGCGGAAGGGCTGAACGCCTGCCTGCTCTCCATCGACAGCGAAGGCACGGACGGCACGACGCCTGTCGCCGGAGGCATCTGCGACGGAACGAGCAAGGAAAGAGCCGAGGTGCTGGGCATCGACCTGAGAAGGGCTCTGGCGGGTCACGCGACGTACGAGGCGCTGTCGCGGATGGACGACGCCGTGCTGACCGGCAACACCGGCACGAACCTGTGCGACTTCAACGTACTGTACGTGGGGGCAAAGGAATGAGTACGAAGATCAGGGATCTGAAGGCCCGGGCGCTGATCGACTGCAAGGGCAAACCGCTGCTCGAGGTGGACGTGATCACCGAAGATGGCGTCGTAGGGCGGGCAGCTTCTCCCTCCGGGATCTCCGCGGGAGAACACGAGGCGTTCGTGCTGCGCGACGGCGACCCGTCCTGGTATAACGGCAACGGGGTGTTCAGAGCGGTCGAAATGGCGCAGCAGGTCGTTCTGCCGAAGATCATCGGGTTGGACGTTTTGGATCAGCAAGGCCTTGATGAAGTTCTGATCGAACTGGATGGTACGCCGAACAAGTCGCATCTCGGCGGCAACGTCACGAACAGCATATCGCTGGCGGCGATGCGGGCAGGCTGCGCTATCCTGCACGTGCCGCAGTACCGTTATCTGAACCCGGGCGAGATCCGCACCGTTCCTCTGCCGACGTCCGACATGTTCGCGGGCGGCAGCTATGAAGAAAACACCATGCCGGTGCAGGAAGTGACGATCGTACCGTATAAGGCTGCGTCGATCACGGAAGCGGCGGACATCCTGTGCCGCACGTACGCGAAACTGCCTGAGGTCATCCGCGAGTTTCAGAACGGCCGGCGGCCCGAGATCGGCGCCATGTCCGAATACATTGCGCCTTCGACCGACTTCATGGACTGCCTGGCGATTCTGAAGGAGACCGCGATGCGCTGCGGCTGCGAAGATAAGATCGCTTACCATCTGGACTGCGCGTTCAGCGAGATCTACGACGCGGAAAGAGGCACGTACCGCTACTGCGGCCGCGAAGTGGACCTCGACGAGCTGATCGGCATCTTAAAACCGGCGACCGAAAAGTACGACATCCTCTATCTGGAAGACCCGGTGGACGAAAACGACTGGGACGGCTGGGTGAAGATGGCCAAAGCGCTGCCGCGTACGACGCTGTGCGGCGACGATCTTACTGTCACGAACATAGAATATATTAAAAAGGCGCTTGAACTGGGTGCTTGCGGAGCGTTCGTGTTCAAGCCCAACCAGGTCGGTACGGTGACCGAAGCCATGGCTGCGCAGAAGTACGCGGTGGACCACGGCATGTTCTCCATTCCGTCCATCCGGGCGGGCGGCGTCTCCGACGACCCGGTGGCAGACATGGGCACAGCGGGCGGCGCTGCGGCGGTCAAACTGGGACCGCCCAAATTCGGCCACGCCGTGCACATCGTCAATTCGCTGCTGCGGGCGGAAAGCGAGCTGCCCGGGGCGAAGCCTTTTGATTTTACGGGGTTTGTGAAGTTTTAAAAATGATGAACCGATTCGAACCGGAATATTATACGAGCCGCCTGATCGTCGATCTGGACAGGCTCGTCGAGAACTATAGAAAAACGCTCGAGGCAGCGGGCCAGGAGCTCATCCCTGTCGTAAAGGGCAACGCGTACGGATTCGGCATCCGCGAGGTCACGGAATGCCTGGTGAAGGACTGCGGCGCGAAGATCATCGCCGTATCGCGACTGTCGGAAGCGCTGGAGATCGAGGACATCTGCAGGCCGGATGCGGACCTTCTCGTTCTGATGCCCTTGCGGGAAAAGCAGCTCGAAGCAGCCGTCGCAAACGACTTCCAGTTCGCAATCTGCTCGGAAGAAGACGCAGAGCTGGCAAGCGAAGAAGCGGCCCGCCAGGGCAAAGAAAGGGTTCGCGTGCAGATCAAGATCGAGACCGGGCTGAACCGTTTCGGAGTAAAGCCGGGCAAGCCGCTGGAAAAACTGCTGGACAAGGTAAAAGCCCTTGGAAACCTTGCGATCACAGGCGTCTACACGCACTTCGCCAGTTCTGACGAGGCGAGTGGCCCGGAAGGAAATGATTTCACGCGGGAGCAGTTTGCGCGGTTCAAAGACGCGGTCTACCAGGTAAAGGCACGCGGTTTTTCGCCGCAGTACATCCATTGCGCCAATACCGGCGGTATTCTCTGGCTGAAAGAAACACGGGAGATCTGCACGCATGCGCGCAACATCAGCCTCATATACGGCTATTCGTATATGGAAGGCGACTGGAATCCGCTGGGGGTGAAGGAGGTCGCGACGCTGCGCTGCCGGATCACGAACCTGAAGACGGTCGAGCCGGGGGAAACGGTGGGATACGGCCGCTCGTTCCTTGCCAAGCGCGAGACGAAACTGGCGCTGATCAGTTTCGGCTACGGCGACGGCTATCCGCGGGATCTGGCGGTAAAGAAGGGCGGAAAGGTATTGGTCTGCGGCGTAAAATGCCCGCTGGTCTTCATGTGCATGGATACTGCCATGGTGGACGTTACCGGCGTGGATTGCGAAGTCGGAGACGAAGTGACGATCTTCGGCGAGGACGGACGTGGAAACGAGATCTCGCTGATGAAGGAGACCCGTTATCTGATGGGTGAGACGGTCTGTGTGCTGCTGACGCACATCACCGACCGCGTTGCGCGGATCTACGTCAAGGACGGGAAGGAATATATACCCTCTGTGGTTGAGAGATGCAATGGATAAACGGATCCAAAACGAAGAACTGAAAAAGAAGATCTGCTCCGCAGCAGAAGCGGCAGCTTTCGTGACGTGCGGCAGCACGGTCGGGGTCAGCGGCTTTACGTCCGCAGGATACCCGAAGCTCGTGCCCGGCGCGCTGGCGGAAAGGGCAGAGGCCGGCGAAGACCTGCGTCTGACCGTCATCTCCGGCGCGTCCGTCGGCGACGAGCTGGACGGACGGCTGGCGAGGAGCGGAGCCATGGCAAGGCGTTATCCCTACCAGAGCAACAAGGACCTGCGCGCGGCGATCAACGAAGGCCGCATCGCCTATGCGGATATCCATCTGGGTCAGCTGCCGGGTCTTGTGAAGAACGGCGTGCTCGGGCCCGTCGATACGGCCATCATCGAGGCTTCGGCCATCCTGGCGAACGGCAGCATCGTGCCGACCATGTGCGTCGGCAGTTCCGATACGCTGGTGCAGTGCGCCAGGCAGGTGATCGTGGAGCTGAATACGGCCGTGCCCGATCTGATCGGCCTGCACGATATCTACACACCTTTGCTGCCTCCCGATACGAAGCCCATCCCCATCGTAAAGCCGTCGGACCGCATCGGATGCGCATCTATCCCCTGCGATCCTGAAAAGATCTGCGCCATCGTTTTGTCCGAAACGCCCGATGCGGGCGGCCCCGGCACCTCTCCCGACGAAGTGACGACGCGCATTGCGGAAAACCTCGTCGCTTTCCTTTTGGCAGAGCAGAAAGCCGGCAGACTTTCAGATCCGCTGCCCCCGCTGCAGTCCGGCGTGGGCGGTATCGGCAACGCCATCCTGTCCGTGCTGGCGGGTTCCGGCATGAAGGGTCTGAACCTGTATTCCGAAGTGCTGCAGTCCGCTGTTCTGGATATGATCGACAGCGGCACCGTCGCGTTCGCCTCGGGTTCTGCGCTGTCGTTCACGCCGGCGTATCAGCAGAAATTCTACGAAGGCTTTGAACGCTACAAAAAGCAGATCGTTCTGCGTCCGCAGGAGATCAGCAATTCCGCGGAAGTCATCCGGCGCCTGGGCGTGATCGCGATCAATACCGCGATCGAAGCGGATCTTTCGGGCAACGTCAATTCGACGCACATCGGCGGCGACCGGCTGATGAACGGCATCGGCGGTTCGGGCGATTATGCCCGCAACGCGGGGCTGACCATCTTCGTTACGCCTGCGACCGCAAAGAACGGCGAGCTTTCCTGCATCGTGCCGTCCGTCTCCCACGTGGACCACACGGAACACGACACGGACGTCATCATCACCGAATACGGCGCGGCGGATCTTCGCGGAAAGACCGCTTACGAGCGGGCAGATCTTTTGATCGAGACCTGCGCGGCGCCTGCCTTCCGGCCGCAGCTGCGAGCTTACATGGAACGCGTAAAAAAAGAATGCCGCTTCCATCACGGCATTCCGGTATTGAAATAGTCTGTTTTCGGGCAGCGCCTCCGGGCGCTGCTTTTTTATTTGTAGATCCTTTTGACCCGGTTCGTGAGCAGGCAGGTCGGCTCGACGTTGATGGTCGGGATCAGATTCGTCAGCTGTTCGAGGGTCATGCCGCCTTTGCCGTACAGAATGACTTCGTCGCCCCGGTGCACGTCCTTGCCCGTGACGTCGAACATGCACATGTCCATGCAGACGCGGCCGATCTGCATGCACTTCTGTCCGTTGATGACTGCCCAGGCGCCTTTGTTGCTGACGCCCCGCGGATACGAATCCGCGTAACCTGCGGCGACGACCGCGATGGTCATGTCGGTAGGCGCCTCGTAGGTCAGGCCGTAACTAACCAAAGCGCCTTTGGGGATGTCCTTCACCTGCGCCACGTGGGTCTTGAACGTCAGGACCGGCGTGATGCCTTCGATGTCTTCTTCCTCGTTCTTCGGGTTGAATCCGTACAGCGCCGCGCCCGCGCGCACCATGTCGAAGCGGCAGTCCGGATGATACAGGATGGCTGCGCTGTTGCTGGTGTGCTTCGTGATGTCACGGGTGAATCCGAGCTTCTCCATCTCGTCGAGTACAGCGCAGAAGTTGCTGCGCTGCCACTCGGTGAAGTCGTCGCGGTCGGGCACGTCCGCCACGGCGAAGTGCGTGAAGATTCCGGTGATCTTCAGGTTCGGCAGTTTATCGATGCGGCAGACTGCTTCCGCCGCCTTTTTATGATCTTTGTGCGCGAAGATGCCGGTGCGGGTCATGCCCGTATCGAGCTTGATATGCACTTCGAGCGGTTCGCCGAGGCCTCTGCAGGCGTCGTTCAGCTCGTTCGCATACTCTTCGTCTAAGATACTCTGAATGAGCCCGTAGCGGACCAGATCGCCCGCGAGCGCGGCGGGAGTCCAGCCCAGCACGAGGATGGGCTTCGTGATGCCCGCTTCCCGCAGTTCGATGGCTTCGGCCATGGCCGCGGTGGCATAGGCGTCCGCGCCTGCTTCCTGCAGCGCCAGCCCGACGGGAACGGCGCCGTGTCCGTGGGCATTCCCCTTGATGACGCACATCACTTTGCGTCCGCCGGCGCGCTCTTTGCACGTGCGGAAATTGTTCTTCATTGCGGTCAGGTCGATCTCTGCCCAGGTACGGGGCGCAAGGTTGATATCGGTCGTCATGGGGGTGCCTCCTTTGGTTCGTCTCTTCAATAATTTTAACACTTTTGCAAAGCGGCACGCAATGCAGAGCCCGAATAAGGTATAATCTAAAGTAAATATTGCTGCTTGAACATTTTCAGGAGGACACCATGAAATATTATATCGTAGACGCGTTTGCCGAAAAGCTGTTCGCGGGCAACCAGGCCGGCGTGTGCGTGCTGGAGGAGCCGATCGACGCTGCCCTGATGCAGGACATCGCGATCGAGAACAACTTCTCCGAAACGGCTTTTCTTGTGAATAAGGGACCCGGCCGGTACGACCTGCGCTGGTTCACGCCGGGCGGGGAGATCGATTTCTGCGGCCATGCGACGATGGGCTCGGCTTTCGTCGTCAAGAACTTCCTGGAGCCGGAACTTTCCGAGGTGCACTTCGACGCCATGTGCGGCGAACTCATCGTGCGCTACGAAGGCGATCTGCAGATCATGAACGCACCCAGATGGGTAGGCGAAAAGAAAGCGGTAGCCGCGGATTGGGAAGAGCGGCTCGGCATCAAGATCTTAGACTGTTTCAAGACACGCGATACCGTCATCGTAACAGACGACGTGGAAAAGGTGAGGGCGATGCATCCCGCCGGCGATCTGATCGACGAGATCGATCCCGAGTGGTGCGTCATCGTGACGGCAGCGGCCGAAGGCAGCAAAGAAGACTGCGATTTCGTATGCCGCGTGTTCTGCCTGCCCGATTCCATCTACGAGGATCCCGTGACAGGTTCCGCGCATTCCTCGCTCATCCCGTACTGGGCTGAGAAGCTGGGCAAGGCCCATCTCGTGAGCCACCAGATCTCAAGAAGAGGCGGCGTGCTGGTCTGCGACGACCTGAAGGATTCTGACCGCGTTGAGATGGCCGGTAAGTGCGTCTGCTATCTGCAGGGCGAACTGCAGCTTTAGCGGCGCTTGCGTAGGGCAAGTTCCTTGACGCGCTGAGAAAGATATAACATGGAACCCGCATCCACCCGGTAGGCGATCTCGCAGACCGGGTGTTCTTTTGCGAATTCGTGCAGCAGATCCTCTTCTCTTTTCGTGCAGATCCGCATGATCCCGGCCGGAGCGACGACGATGTCAAGGTTGCGCAAAAAGACGGACATGTCCGTTTCGTCGCCGCTGAGTTTGCGGAACACGAAGACCGTCTGGCTCGCATAGCGCGCCGCGGCGCCTTTTGCCAGCACGGCGAACCGTTCGCTTCCCGCGAAGATGCCCAGGCGCCCTTTGCCAAGGCGCGAGAGGACGGCGATGCTCTCCGGGGTCAGCTCCATGGCGGCTCCGAACGTTTTGTCTTCACCCAAAAGAGGTGCAATCTGTTCGTAATGGGTCAGCGACGTGACCGCCAGATCCGCGCTGGCGCTGACGCCTTCCGGCGAGTGCATGGTCTCGTACAGATCCTTGCGGAAGACTTCCGCCCCCTGCAGTTCGTACAGCGAGCGCACGAGCATGGACTGCGTCTCCGGGCAGCATTCCACTGCCGCGATGGAGACCAGCACTTCGCGCTGCAGTCTCTCGCGCATCTTCAGATCGAGAAAGATGTTGATTTCCGTGGGAGAAAACCGCAGGCCTTCCATCAGGTCCAGCATTTGATCGATGGCGGTCATGGCTCTGTCCTTGCGGCTCTGGATCGTCTCTTCCTGCCACGACACGAACGTGCCTTTGCCGCGGGCTTTGCTGATCATGCCCGTCGCTTCCAGATCGTCGTAGGCGCGCTTAACGGTACCTTTGGCTAAGCCCAGTTTGCTTGCCAGCTGGCGCACCGTGGGGAGCTGGTGTCCGTATTCCAGCGTACCCCGCTTGATCTCCCCGGTGATGGCGCTCGCTACCTGCCGGTAAATGGGGATATCCAGATTCTCATCTATTTTGATCTTCAAGACCGCGTCACCTCGTTTCGAAAACGGGAATTGTATCAGGTACAATGGTTTCAATTCTGCCCCTGACCCCTGATGATTTCGGCGCAAGCGCAAAAAACTGCGAAAAAGCCGAAAGTTTTTGCGGGTATAGGCCATTCTTCCCGTTGCAACTTATTATATATCAATTTAAACTTTTGGTATAGAACAATTCGACTTTTCTGAAGGAACAAACAGAGGTGGAAAGAATTATGGAAAAGAAAACACTGGTACTCGGCGTGATCGGGGCTGACGTTCACGCTGTAGGCGTCTCGATCTTGAACCGTGCATTTCTGGATGCGGGGTTCGACGTGGTCAACCTGGGCGTCATGGTCAGCCAGGAGGAGTTCATCTCCGCAGCCATTGAAACCGGCGCGGACGCCATCATGGTCTCTTCCCTCTACGGCCAGGGCGAACTCGACTGCCGCGGCCTGAGAGAAAAGTGTGACGAAGCCGGCCTGAAGGGCATCCTGCTCTACGTCGGCGGCAACATCGTCATCGGCAAGCATGAATTCTCCGAAGTGGAACAGCGCTTCAAGGCGATGGGCTTCGACAGAGCCTTCCCGCCCGGAACGGATCCGCAGACCACGATCGATTGCCTGAAAGAAGACTTTCACTTAGAGTAAACCCCCATGAGACCCGTACTTTTGATCGATTTCGGCAGCACCTACACGAAGGTGACCGCCGTAGATCTGGAAACTGAAGAACTGCTCGGCACCGCACAGTCCTGGACGACGATCAACACGGACATCGGCGAAGGCCTGGCCAAGGCGGTCGCGAACCTCGAGGCGAAGACCGGTCCGCTGAACTTCGAAGCGCGCTACGCGTGCTCTTCGGCAGCCGGAGGCCTGCGGATGATCACGAGCGGCCTGGTACCCGAACTGACGGCGGAAGCTGCCAAACAGGCGTCTTTAGGCGCCGGCGCCAAGATCCGCGGCGTCTACTCCTTCGAACTGACGGAGGACGACATCGAGGACATCGACGCGGAGCATCCGGACATCTTCCTACTCACCGGCGGAACGGACGGCGGCAACAAGGAATGCATCCTGCACAACGCGAAGATGCTGGCCACCTGCAAGACCGATTTTCCCATCGTCATCGCAGGCAACCGCAGCGTCGCCCGCACGTGCGCGAAGAAGCTCGAAGGACGCGAGGTCCACATCGTCGAGAACGTGATGCCCAAGTTCGGCGCCCTGAACATCAAACCGGCGCAGGACAAGATCCGCGAGATCTTCTTGAAACGCATCGTCGAAGCCAAGGGCTATACGAAGGCGCAGGAGCTGATCGACAACATCGCGATGCCCACGCCGTCGGCCATGATGCAGGCCATGCAGCTGCTCGCGGAAGGCTGCGAGAACGAGGCGGGAGAGCACGTCAGCGGCATCGGCGACCTCGTCGCTGTCGACGTAGGAGGCGCCACGACGGACATCTACTCCGTATGCGACGGCATGCCCCTCGCCGGTATGGACACCGTGTTCAAAGGACTGCCCGAACCCTACATCAAGCGGACCGTCGAAGGCGACATCGGCATGCGCTACAGCATCCACGGCATCGAAGAAGCCGTCGGGACAGGCTATATCGCACAGCTGTCCGGCATTCCCGAAGAACGCTGCCGCGAGCTGATCGACTTCCTGGGAAAGAACACGGAAGTCATCCCGGGCGGCGACAACGAAGCCGAGCTCGAAGCGCTGGATTTCGCCCTCGCGAGCGGCGCGATCAAGACCGCGGTCACCCGCCACGCAGGCAGGCTCGAGGAGTTCTACACCATGAACGGCCTCGCCTACATGCAGACCGGCAAGGACCTGCGGAACATCCGCCAGATCATCGTAACGGGCGGGTCCCTCATCCACACGAAGAGGACCGGGAAGATCGCTTCCGCAGCCCTCTGGGATCCTCAGGATCCCTTCTCCCTCAAGCCGAAGCAGGCGGAAGTCTGGGTGGACAGAAGCTACATTCTGGCCGCGATGGGCCTGCTCTCCGCTTATTACCCGCAAACAGCCCTCAAGATCATGAAAAAGGAGCTTAAAAAGGATGGATATCAAGAATAAGAGAATCTCGGACGACGAGTTCAACAGGATCAGAGCAGAAGTCCTCACGCAGTGGCCGACCGGCAAGGACGTGGACTTCCAGGAAGCCGTTGAATACCAGAAGTCTATTCCCGAAGAAAGACGCTTCGCGGAAAAGCTGGTCAAGGCCAAGAACGAAGGCCGCACGCTGACCCAGCCCAGAGCAGGCGTCGCGCTCATCAACGAGCACATCGAACTGCTGCAGCACCTGCAGGATGCAGGCGAAGCAGACCTGCTGCCGACCACCATCGACAGCTACACCCGTCAGAACCGCTATGAAGACTGCGAGAACGGCATCCGCGTTTCCCAGCAGGAAGGCCGCTCCATGCTGAACGGCTTCCCGGCAGTCAACCACGGCGTTCAGGGCTGCAGAAGGGTCATCGAAGCGCTGAAGACCCCGGTCCAGGTCCGCCACGGCACGCCGGACGCCAGACTGCTGGCCGAGATCACCTACGCAGGCGGCTTCACCTCCTACGAAGGCGGCGGCATCTCCTACAACCTGCCTTATACCAAGAACGTTCCCATGGAACGCACGATCCGCGACTGGCAGTACGTAGACCGCCTGACCGGCATCTACGAAGAAGCGGGCGTCTCCATCAACCGCGAGCCTTACGGTCCGCTGACCGGCACGCTCGTTCCCCCCTGCATCTCCCATGCGGTCGCGGTCATCGAAGCGCTGCTGGCAGCCGAGCAGGGCGTCAAGAACGTTACCGTCGGCTTCGGCCAGGGCGGCAACCTGCTGCAGGACATCGCAGCGATCCGTTCCCTCGAAGAGCTGACGAACGAATACCTCGAAAAGTACGGCTACAAGGACGTCATCGTCACGACCGTATTCCACCAGTGGATGGGCGGTTTCCCGCAGGACGAAGCCAAGGCCTTCGGCGTCATCTCCTGGGGCTCCGTCGCAGCGGCTCTGGCCAAGGCCACCAAGGTCATCGTCAAGACCCCGCACGAAGCGGCCGGTATCCCGACCAAGGAAGCCAACGCGGCAGGCCTTCGCTGCACGAAGCAGGCCATCTCCATGCTGGCCGACCAGAACTTCGGCGACGCGCATCTTGCGGATGAGAAAGAGATCATCAAGCGCGAGACCCGCTGCATCGTGGACAAGTGCTTCGAACTCGGCAACGGCGACCTCGCGGTCGGCGTCTGCAGAGCGGTCGAAGCCGGCGCGCTGGACGTTCCGTTCGCACCGTGCCGCGTCAACGCAGGCAAGATGCTGCCCGCCAGAGACAACAACGGCGCCATCCGCATCCTGGAACCCGGCAACCTGCCGTTCCCCCAGGACATCAAGGACTTCCACAGAGCGAAGATCGAAGAACGCGCGAAGTTCGAAAAGCGTGACCCGTCCTTCCAGATGGTCATCGACGACGTATACGCCATTTCCAAGGGCAGACTCGTAGGCCGCCCCAGAAAGTAGTTTGAAAAGGAGAGTTAAACCATGAAGATTTTAGATGTTGTTTGTTCCAAGGGCCGTACCGGCTTCTACTTCGACGACCAGCGCGCCATCAAGAAGGGCGCTGCCCATGACGGCGTGTTCTACCAGGGCGCTCCGGTAACGGAAGGCTTCACCTCCGTCCGTATGCCCGGCGAATCCATCTCCGTGCAGATCATTCTGGAAGACGGCCAGGTCGCGTTCGGCGACTGCGCAGCCGTTCAGTACTCCGGCGCAGGCGGCAGAGATCCTCTGTTCCTGGCCAAGGACTTCATTCCCGTCATCGACCAGTACATCAAGCCGATGCTCGTGGGTCGCGAAGCCGACAACTTCCGCCAGCTGGCCGCCGAGATGGAAGCCATCCAGGTCGAAGGCAAGAGACTGCACACCGCCATCCGCTACGGCGTATCCCAGGCCATCCTGGATGCCGTCGCCAAGGCCAAGCACAAGATGATGTGCGAAGTCGTCGCCGAAGAATACGGCTGCGAAGTATCCGATAAGCCCATCGACATCTTCACCCAGTCCGGTGATGACCGCTACGACAACTCCGACAAGATGATCATCAAGCAGGCGCAGGTCCTGCCCCACGCGCTGATCAACAACGTCGAGACCAAGCTCGGTCCCCAGGGCGAACTGCTTGAAAAGTACGTTGCATGGCTCAGAGACAGAATCCTGAACAACAGAGCAGACGAAAGCTACAACCCGATCTTCCACATCGACGTATACGGCACCATCGGCGCCGCGTTCGGCAACACGAACTTCAAGGCCATGGCCGACTACCTCGAAAAGCTGGCAGAGACCGCCAAGCCGTTCCACCTGCGCATCGAAGGCCCCATGGACTGCGATACCGACAGAGAGACCCAGATGCTGGCGCTCAAGGGCCTGACGGAAGAGATCGACCGCAGAGGCATCGACGTTGAGCTCGTCGCTGACGAGTGGTGCAACACCCTCGAAGACGTCAAGTACTTCACCGACAATCACGCGGGCCATATGGTCCAGATCAAGACTCCGGACCTCGGCGGCGTCAACAATACCATCGAAGCAGTCCTGTACTGCAAGCAGCACGGCATGGGCGCCTACCAGGGCGGCACCTGCAACGAGACCGACAGATCCGCGCAGGTCTGCACGCAGTGCGCGATGGCGACCCAGCCTGCCCAGATCCTGGCAAAGCCTGGCATGGGCGTGGACGAAGGCTACATGATCGTCTACAACGAAATGCAGAGAGTCCTGGCGCTGAGAGCTGCCAAGAAGGCTTGCGGCTGCAAGTAAGACAGAGAGTTTTCCATAGCCCGGAGATGAAGATCTTCGGGCTTTGGCGAAAGGAAAGACTTATGGAGAATAAAATCGCAAAAGCCTCCTGTGGCACCATGGAGTCCAGCGACGCCTATATGGAGCTGGAACCGGTCGCAGGCGCCACGCAGATCGAGCTGCAGTCTGTGGTGGAGCACCAGTTCGGTGAGTCCATCCGCGCGCTGGCGGCTCAGATGCTGGCAGAAGAAGGCATTGAAAACGTCAGGCTGAGCATCATCGACAGAGGCGCTCTGGAGTGCACGCTCCGCGCCCGTCTGGAGACGCTGATCGGCAGAGCGAGAGAAGGAGGCAGTGCCCATGCGTAGATCCATGCTGTTTTTACCGGGCAACACCCCGAACATGATCCTGTCTGGCGACTGCCTCGGCGCAGATGCCATCATCCTGGATCTGGAAGACGCCGTCGCTCCCGACCAGAAGGACGCAGCCAGAGTGCTGGTCCGCAACGCGATCAAATACCTGCAGTTCCCCGGCGTGGAGAAGATCATCCGCATCAATTCCCTCGACACGCCGTACTGGAAGAAGGATCTCGACGAGATGATCCCCTTAAAGCCGGAACTGATCATGACCCCGAAGACCTCCTGCGCCGCGGACGTCCTGGAATTCGACGCCTACATGAGCGAACTGGAAGACAAGTTGGGCTATGAGCGCAATACCGTCAAACTCATGCCGCTGATCGAGACGGCGCTGGGCGTGGAGAACGCGTATGCCATCGCGTCGGCCAGCAAGAGAGTCGCGGCCATCTTCCTCGGCGCGGAAGATCTGTCCGCCGACCTTCGCTGCAAGCGCACGAAGGAAGGCAAGGAGATCCTGTACGCCAGAGGACGCATGGTGCTGGCGGCAAGAGCGGCGAACGTCGACGTATACGATACACCCTTCACGGACGTCAACGACGACGAAGGCATCCGTGTCGACGCGGAATTCGCCAAGGGCCTCGGCTTCACCGGCAAAGCGAGCATCTCGCCTCGCCACGTCGCGGTCATCAACGAGGTGTTCAGCCCGACGCAAAAGGACATCGATTACGCTTACGAAGTGATGGAAGCCATCCGCATCGGCAAGGAGCAGGGCAAAGGCGCTGTCTCCCTGCACGGCAAGATGATCGACGCTCCCATCGTCGCCAGAGCGCAGCAGACCATCGACATGGCTGTTGCCCTCGGCCTGGGAAAGGAGGCTTAGCATGGATAAGGTAGTAAAGACTCTGCGCGAAGCCATTCAGCTGGCCGGCGTCAAAGACGGCAGCCGCGTTTCCTTCCACCACCATCTGCGCAACGGAGACTACGTGCTGAACATGGTCATGGACGAGATCGCGTCCATGGGATATAAAGACATCTCCGTCAACGCGAGCTCGCTGTTCGACTGCCATCTGCCTCTGGCGGATCACATTAAAAACGGCGTCGTCACCGAGCTGATCACCGACTACATGAGCGGCGGTTTCGGCGCGGCGATTTCCGAGGGCATCCTCGAAAAGCCCGTGCAGTTCCGTACGCACGGCGGGCGTCCCGCGGACATCATCAAAGGCGTCACGCCCATCGACGTCGCGTTCATCGCGGCTCCGACCGCGGACACCATGGGCAACCTGACCGGCAAGATCGGCAAGTCCGCCTGCGGTTCCCTCGGTTACGCCTTCGCGGACGCCATGTGCGCGAAGAAGGTCGTCGTCATCACCGACAATCTGGTGCCTCATCCGCTCGCGATGCGCTCCATCGACGAGACCTACGTGGATTACGTGGTCGAGGTCGAAGCCATCGGCAACCCGGCGGGCATCGTGTCCGGCACGACGAAGATCACGCGTGACCCGGTGGGCCTCGTCATGGCCCAGACGGCTGCGAACGTCATCAAGGCCAGCGGTCTCTTAAAGGACGGCTTCAGCTTCCAGACCGGCGCCGGCGGCGCCACCCTGGCAGCGGCCCAGTTCCTGAAGGAGATCATGCTGAAGGAAGGCATCAAGGGATCTTTCGGCTGCGGCGGCATCACCGGCTACATGGTCGACATGCTGAACGAAGGATGCTTCCAGAGCCTGATCGACGTGCAGTGCTTCGACCTGAAGGCGGTCGAATCCATCCGCACGAACCCGAACCACACCGAAGTATCCGCCATGCATTACGCCAGCCCGGACGCGAAGTCCGCGGCGGTGGATTCCCTGGACGTCGTACTGCTCGGCGCGACGGAGATCGACACCGATTTCAACGTCAACGTGCACACCGACTCCAACGGACGCATCATGGGCGGATCCGGCGGCCACTCCGATACGGCGGCCGGCGCAAAGCTTGCGATGATCATCGCGCCTCTTTCCAGAGCGCGCCTGCCCATCGTAACGGACCACGTGTTCTGCAAGTCCACCCCGGGCAGCACGATCGACGTGCTCGTCACCCAGAAGGGCGTGGCCGTGAACCCGGCAAGACCCGAACTGGCGGCTAAGCTCAAGGAAGGCGGCATCAAGGTCGTCGACATCTTCGAGCTGAAGGAAGCGGCGGAGAAACTGTGCGGCATGCCCAAACCGCTCGTCAAGGGCGACAGGGTCCTCGCGGACATCATCTACCGCGACGGCACGCTGCTCGACCGCATCTACAACGTGAGGTAGCGCCATGAGAGAGATCGATTCCAAACAGATCACAGACGTGGTCGCAAGACTGTGCGTGGAGGCGAACCGCCACCTGGCGCCCGACGTGCGCAAGTGCATCGAGGGTTGCCGCGCGTGCGAACCCTGGCCCATCGCGCAGGAGATCCTGGACCGCATCATCGAAAACTATAACATCGCGGATCAGACCGAGATGGCCATCTGTCAGGACACAGGCCTTGCCTGCGTGTTCCTCGAGATCGGTCAGGACGTCCACGTGAACGGCTCCATCGAGGCGGCTGTGAACGAAGGCGTGCGCCGCGGCTACACGGACGGCTTTCTGCGCAAATCCTGCGTGGAAGAACCGCTCGGTGCCCGCAAGAACACGCTGGACAACACTCCGGCCATGATCTATTACGAGCTCGTGCCCGGCGATCAGGTCAAGATCACCGTGGCTCCCAAGGGCTTCGGCTCGGAGAACATGAGCCAGATCAAAATGCTGAAAGTCTCCGACGGCGCCGAAGGCGTCAAGGACTTCGTCGTGAAGGTCGTCGAGGAAGCAGGCCCCAATCCCTGCCCGCCCATCGTGGTCGGCGTAGGCATCGGCGGCACGTTCGACAAGGCGGCCCTCATGGCAAAGAAGGCCATCATCCGCCCGCTCGAGGAAAGACACCCTGTCAAGTACTACGCGGATATGGAAGCCGAACTGCTCGAACGCATCAACGCTCTGGGCATCGGACCGCAGGGCTTCGGCGGCAAGACGACGGCTCTGGCGGTCAACATCGAGACCATGCCGACGCACATCGCAGGGCTGCCTGTGGCGGTCAACATCAACTGCCACGTCACGAGACATAAGACGGAGGTGCTGTAATGGAACCCATCAGAATTACGACTCCGCTGACCCCCGAGAAGGCCAGAACGCTGAAAAGCGGCGATTCCGTGCTCATCTCCGGCGTCATCTACACCGGCAGAGACGCGGCGCACAAGCGCCTGTGCGAGCTGCTGAAAGAGGGCAAACCGCTGCCCATCGACGTAAAGAATCAGATCATCTACTTCGTGGGACCGTCCCCGGCCAAACCCGGCATGGCGATCGGTTCCGCGGGCCCGACGACGTCGTACCGCATGGATGCCTACAGCCCGGCCCTGATCGAACAGGGTCTGACCGGCATGATCGGCAAGGGCAAGAGAGGCCCGGCCGTCATCGAAGCCATGAAGAAGTGCGGCTGCGTGTACTTCGGCGCCATCGGCGGCGCAGGCGCGCTGCTGAGCAAGTGCATCAAGAAAGCCGAGGTCGTCGCCTATGAGGATCTGCAGTCCGAGGCGATCCGCCGTCTGGAGGTCGAAGACCTGCCTGCAACGGTCATCATCGATTCGGAAGGCAACAACCTCTACGAATGGGGCAGAGCAGACTATCTGAAGACGCAGGAATAGCGAAATCTTTGACAAAATCCCGCTTGCAGACTATGCAGGCGGGACTTTTTTCGGTATAATGTTAGTTGGTAGAATTTAGCAAATTCTGCCTGAAGGAGAAGGAAAGACCAAAGGAGAAGACTATGGCATTTTACGATTCCACCAACAGCCATCTGTACAGCGTATATTTCGCGCCCAGAGGTTCTGTGCGCATGTTTGAGCTCGGCGCGCAGATCGCGCAGCAGCACCTGTCTCCGTTCGATCACATCATCGGCATCCTGGGCGAATCCGGCGCCGGCAAATCCATGCTCATCAAGGGCATGTTTCCCGGCCTCGAGCTCACGAACGACGACGCGGGGGTCAACGTGCGCCCGCTGCCGCTGCTGAGCATCGACGAGGAGAACATCTTCTACACGCCGCACACCTATCATGTGGACGTGCGCTTCGAAATGGGCTTCACCCAGCCCGGCGTGCTGGCAGACGCCGTCATGGAGGCCAAGCGCAGAGACCGCCGCGTGGTCGTCGAGCACTACGAACTGCTGTATCCGTACATGCAGGAGAAGGCAGACCTGCTGGTCGGCGTAGGCGAGGAGATCATCGTCACCCGGCCCACGATCTTCGGCCCGACCCCGGACGAGATCCATAAGATCGTCTACGAATCCATCCGCTACCGCCAGATGGCGCACACGGCGGAAGACCTCACGGAGCGCTATCTGACGGATCAGGATATGGCCAGAGCCGAACACGGCGACATCAAGAAGGGCTTCCTGCTCATCTTCCCGGGCGAACAGCCTCCCAACATCAACGTGGACCTGGTCGAGCGCGCGGTGAAGGAAGATATCGCCAAGGATATGCCCATCGATTACGTGGACGCGAGCCACGTTTCCATCGGCGGGGAAACGCGCTTCTGCACCGGTCCCCGCACTCACGTAAAGACGACGGGTATGATCGAAAACTTCCGGCTGATCAAGCCGCTCATCCATGACACCGAGCACAACCGCTGGATCCTGGCCGGCCGCGTCTGCGCGCCGGACGACGGCGGCGATTCCCTGGCGTCCATCAACAATACGGAGATCTAAGGCATGGCGAAAAAAGCCCAGACAGTTTTTGTGTGCCAGGAATGCGGGTACGAGAGCCCGAAATGGATGGGGCAGTGCATCTGCGGCGCCTGGAATTCGTTTGTCGAAGAAAAGGTCGCGGCGGCGCCTGCTACTGACGCCAGAAGACGTACGGCGGCCGGCACGCTCGAGGGCAGGGCTCCCAAGCCTGTGCGCATCGGCGACGTAAAAAGCAGTGAAAAGGACCGCATCGATACCGGCATAGGCGAACTGAACCGCGTGCTGGGCGGCGGACTCGTGCCCGGCAGCATCGCGCTGATCACGGGTGAGCCGGGCATCGGCAAGTCCACGATCATCATCCAGGCTGCGGCGTCCATCGCGCAGAAAGAAGGTACCGTGCTCTATGTTTCGGGCGAGGAGTCCGAGGAACAGATCAAGATGCGCGCGGACCGCGTGTGCAAAGGCGATATTTCGAACCTGTACCTGCTGGCCGAGACTGACATGGAGAACGTGCTCGAGGCGGTCAGTCAACTGAAGCCCTCTTTTCTGATCATCGACTCCATCCAGACCATGTACTGCTCCGACTTCGAATCCGCACCGGGCAGCGTGTCGCAGGTGAGGGCCTGCGGCAATCTGCTGATGAACGTGGCGAAGGGGCAGGGCATCCCCGTGTTCGTCGTGGCGCACGTCACGAAGAGCGGCGAGCTTGCCGGCCCGAAGATCGTGGAGCATATGGTCGATACCGTGCTGCAGTTCACGGGTGAACGCAACCAGGACCTGCGCATCCTGCGGTCACTGAAGAACCGCTTCGGCACGACGAGCGAGATCGGCGCGTTCGAGATGCGCGAAGAAGGCCTCGTCGAGGTCGATAATTTGTCCGGCAGCTTCCTCGAAGGCTTCGAGGACTCCGCGGAAGGCGCGGTCGCGACGGCCGTCTACGAAGGCACGAGACCTTTGCTTCTGGAGATCCAGGCGCTCACCGGGCCTTCGGGCATCGGTTTTGCAAGGCGCACGGGTATCGGCGTCGACGCAGGACGTCTCAACATGATCATCGCGGTGCTCGAACGCAAGGCGGGGATCTCCCTGCTGTCGCGCGACGTGTACGTGAACGTCGTCGGCGGACTGAAACCCGAGGGCACGTCCACGGACCTGGCGGTCGCGCTGGCCATCTGGTCGGCGGAAAAAGGCATCAGCATCCCGCACGGCACGCTGCTCATCGGCGAGATCGGTCTGACGGGCGACCTGCGGCCGGTCATGCACGCGGAAAAACTGTGCAGGGAGGCAGCCCGCATGGGATTTACGCGCATCATCCTGCCCAAGAGGAGCCTTCCGAGAGTCAAAGAAGTACCGAAAGAGCTGGAACTCATAGGGGTCACGACACTCAAAGAAGCCATGCAGGCTTCACAGCAGTTACATAAATAGGGGCTAAGATACACCAAAAAGCGAGGAGAAGAGTATGGCAAAAATCCTGATCGTGGACGACGAAGCGAAGATCCGCGAGGTCATCCGGGAATACGCGGAATTCAATCATTACGAGACCGGCGAGGCGGAAGACGGCATGCAGGCCGTCAACATGTGCCTGTCCGGGGACTACGACCTCGTGATCATGGACATCATGATGCCCAAGCTCGACGGTTTTTCGGCGTGCAAGGAGATCCGCAAGGATAAAGACATCCCCATCATCATGCTGTCGGCAAGAGGCGAAGAGTACGACAAACTCTTCGGTTTTGAGCTGGGCATCGACGATTACGTGGTCAAACCCTTCAGCCCGAAGGAACTGATGGCCAGAGTCGCGGCGGTCCTCGCGCGCAGGAAGGCGGCGGAGAACACGTCTCCGAGCAACGAGCTCGTTTCCGGCGGCCTCGTGCTGAACAAGAGCAGCCGCACCGTCACGATCGACGGCAAGCGCATCGACGTGACCCTCAAGGAATACGAACTGCTGGCCTACCTGATGGAGAACAAGAACATCGCCCTGTCCCGCGACAAGCTGCTGCAGGATATCTGGGGCTACGATTTCTTCGGCGACGACCGCACCATCGACACCCATATCAAGAACCTGCGCGGCAGACTCGGCGATTACCGCGACAAGATCACGACCGTAAGAGGCATCGGTTACAAATTTGAAGACTAACGGCGCAAAAGGACTGAAAAAATACAGAACACGCAGTGTGCGCTTCCGGCTCACTGCGTATTTTATCATATTCGCGCTGGCCCTCATGGGCATGCTGTGGCTGTTCCAGACGATGTTCCTGGAACAGTATTACGAGCGTGAGATGGAGAAGAAGATCCAGACGGCCGTGAGCTCCCTCAGCCTGCAGTATGCGATCAGCGAAGACCTGGACCTCGAAGCCTACCTGCAGGAGATCGGCGATATCTCCAGCGCCAACGACATGTACTTCTACATCGAGGCCGAAGACGAATCCTTCAACATCTCCTCGACGGACCAGGGTTCCGCGGGACGTTATTACTACGGCCGCAGCGGCGTGGACCTGGCCAGAGAGCGTTTGATCGCGAACAACGGCGAGCCCGTGACGTTCAAGATCACCAATCAGACCGGTGAAACTGTCACGCAGGTATACGCGGCGAAGGTGGACAGCGAATTCCGCCCGAACGTGCGCTTCTTCGCGTTCGCCCCGCTTACCCCGATGGGCCCTGCCGTAGGCATCCTGGCCAAGCAGCTGCTGACCGTGACCGCGATCTCTTTGGTCGTGGCCGGTATCCTGGCGCTGTACATTTCCAGCCGCATCGCAAGGCCGATCAAAAATATCACCGAGAAGGCATCCGAACTTGCGGAAGGCAATTACGACGTCGAGTTCGAAGGCAGCAGCTACCGCGAGATCAACAACCTGGCCGGTACGCTGAACGCGACGGCGGAAGCGCTGTCCAAGACGGAGCAGCTGCAGCGCGACCTGATGGCCAACGTGTCGCACGACCTGCGCACGCCCATCACGATGGTCAAATCCTACGCCGAGATGATACGCGACATCTCCGGCGGCAACGAAGAGAAGAGAAACGAGCATCTGGGGGTCATCATCGAAGAATCGGACCGCCTGAGTTATCTCGTGAACGATATCCTGACGCTTTCGCGCATCCAGGCGGGCGTCGAGACCATGGACCTGCAGCCCGTGGACCTGCAGAAGTGCGCGGAGAGCATCGTGGCGACGTACCGCGTGCTCGAGGAGCAGGAAGGCTTCTCGATCCGCTTAAGCACGCTGCCGCAGACTCTGCTGGTCAACGCCGACCAGCACCGCATGGAACAGGTGCTGTCCAACCTGCTCTCGAACGCAGTCCGCTACAGCGGAGACGTGAAGGACGTGGAAGTCGCGTTCCTGCAGGACAAGAAGTGGCTGCGCTGCGAGGTGCGCGACAAGGGCATCGGCATCGCGGAAGAAGACCTCCCGAACATCTGGAACCGCTATGAGCGGGCAAGCACCAGAGGCGCACGGTCCAAACAGGGGACAGGCCTGGGCCTTTCCATCACGAAAGAGATCCTGGACCGTCACGGCGCGAAGTACGGCGTGGAAAGCAAAGTGGGCGAAGGCAGCACTTTCTGGTTTGCCCTGCCTTTGATTGACTAAACATTCTTTCGAATATATAATATGTTTGGAGGAGTGTCGATGTTTTCCGTAGGAGACAAAGTGGTCTACCCCATGCACGGGGCGGGCACGATACAGAATATCGAGGAAAAAGAGGTTCTGGGAGAGACCAGAGCCTATTATATCCTGCGCATTCCTTACGGTAACCTCCAGGTGATGGTTCCCGTCCAGGGCTCTGACGCCGCAGGCCTTCGTCCCATCGTCAGCGACGAGGTGGTCGAGGATGTCTTTGGCGTTCTTTCTGCTGAGTCCACGCCGATGGACGAGAACTGGAACCGCCGCTACCGTGAGAACATGGACAAGCTCCGCAGCGGCGATCCCGCCAAAGTCGCGGAGGTCATCCGCAATCTGATGAGAGTGGAGAAGGAAAAACGCCTTTCCACCGGAGAAAAGAAGCTTCTGGCGAACGCGAGACAGATCCTGGCCAGCGAGATCGTGCTGGTGCGGGGTATCGCGGAGAAAGAAGCCATGGACATGATCGACAAGGCCGTCTAGCCCCCGCGAGACAGCTTGCGTCATTTGATATAGATAAAAAACTTAACGAAACAAGAAAGGAGACACAATGCTTAACAAAGTGTTCCGCCTCATCGTTTGTCTCAGCGGAGCGCTTGTCGGTTACGGAATCACCTCATTTACGGCACGGCCCGAGATCTTTGGAGACTCCTGGGGCATCACCACAGGTCAGAAGATCCTCTGGATCGGCACCGGTATCGCATTTTTCGCATTTATATTTGATTATTTTTTCAGTGTATTCCGTAAACGCGGGGAAAAACTGATGCAGAACGTGGAAGGGAGTCTCACGAAGATCCCTGCCACGGAGATCGCGGTCAGTTCCATCGGCCTTATCGTCGGTTTCGTCATCGCTTATCTGATCTCGCGGATTACTAATGAGATCCAGATATTAAGAGCGATGAATCTGAACGTCGTCGTCGCGTTGGCGCTTTACTTATTTTTTGGCACCATCGGCGTCACGGTAGGACGCAGGCTGAGTATGGACCTGGGCAAACCGCTGATCACTTCACTGACCGGCAAAGAACCGACAGCGAGAAGCAAGACAAAGGCTGCCGGAGCATCGCCGAAGATACTGGATACCAGCGTCATCATCGACGGACGTATTGCAGACATTTTAAAAACAGGCTTTATCGAAGGCAATATCATCATTCCCGACTTTGTGCTCGTGGAACTGCGCCACATCGCGGATTCTTCGGATTCCCTGAAGCGCAACCGCGGACGCAAGGGGCTGGATATCCTGAACCGTATCCAAAGCGACTACGGCATTGAAATCTATGACACCACGTCCGAGAAGTCCCTGGAGGACATTCCGGAGGTGGACGTCAAGCTACTGAAACTTGCCCAGAGCATGAAGGGCATGGTCGTCACGAACGACTTCAACCTGAACAAGGTCGCCACCATTACGGGGATCGGCGTGCTCAACATCAACGAGCTGGCCAATACCTTAAAACCGGTGGTGCTGCCCGGCGAGGAGATGCAGGTCTTCCTCGTCAAGGAGGGCAAAGAAAACAACCAGGGCGTGGGATACCTGGACGACGGCACCATGATCGTGGTCGAGGACGGCAAGAAGTTCATCGGCCAGACCGTGAACGTGTCCGTGACCAGCGTGCTGCAGACGTCTGCAGGGCGCATGATCTTCGTAAAACCCGCGCCGCTCGTTTAATGCGCACATGGCAGACAAGAATACCGCAGTGATCCTTGCCGCCGCCGGTTCGGGCAGCCGAATGGGCGGCGGCATTCCAAAGCAATACCGCATGTGCGGGGATGCTCCGGTCCTGGTGAAAGCCGCCAGGGCATTTTGTGCTATTGACGGCATCTCCTGCATTACGGCTGCCGTCCCTGCGGAAGACCTGGACTATTGCCGCGATCTGCTGGATAGTAACGGTCTGAAGAATGTGACCCTCACGGCAGGTGGCGCGACCCGCCAGGAAAGCGTTTTCAAGGCGCTGCAGGCTCTGCCCGAAGGCGTCGATACCGTGCTCGTGCACGACGCGGCAAGGCCCTTCGTTACAGAAGATGTCATCCGCCGGGTGATGGATGCGCTGCAAAGCTGCGACGCGGCAATCCCCTGCGTGCATCCGAAAAGCACGATCCGCACGCTGGACAATACGCCGGACCGCAGCACGCTGTACGAAGTGCAGACGCCGCAGGGATTTACGCGCAGCCTGCTTGAAGAAGCGTTTGCGGCGGCTGAAAGAGACGGATTTGCCGGCACGGACGAAGCCGGCATCGTCGAGCACTTTGCCGGAAAGCCCGTCCGCATCGTCGAAGGGGACTACGCCAACTACAAGATCACGACGCCGGAGGACCTGCCCGTGAACATTCGAACAGGAAACGGCTACGACGTGCATAAACTCGTGCCCGGAAGAAAACTCATGCTGGGCTGCGTGGAAGTGCCCTTCGAAAAGGGGCTGCTGGGTCACAGCGACGCGGACGTGGTGGCGCACGCTGTCGCGGACGCCCTGCTCGGAGCGGCGGCTTTGGGCGACATCGGCCGGCATTTCCCGGACAGCGACCCGGCGTACGAAGGTATGGCCGGCAGCGAGATCCTCGCAAGGACGGCCGCCATCCTGAAAGGCGCAGGGTTTGCCGTCGTCAACGTCGACGCCACCCTGATCGCGCAGAGGCCTAAAATAGCGCCGTATGCGCCCCAAATGATCGAAAACACCGCAAAAGCTTTAGGCATTCCGGCTTCCTGCGTTTCCATCAAGGCCACGACCGAAGAAGGACTCGGCTTTACCGGAGACGGCAGCGCCATGGCCTGTATGGCGAGCGCGTCTGTGAGATAGAAAGGAAAACTTACCCTTATGAGAGCATCGAAAATGTATCTGTACACGCTGCGGGAAGTGCCCGCGGAAGCCGAGATCGCCAGCCACATCCTGCTGCTTCGCGCCGGCTTCATCCGCAAGCAGGTGGCGGGAGTCTACGCCTACCTGCCGCTCGGCGCCCGCACGCTGCGCAAGATCGAGAACATCGTGCGCGAAGAGATGGACGCCATCGGCGCACAGGAGATCAAGCCCAGCATCCTCGAACCCGCGGAGCTTTGGGAGGAGTCCGGCCGCTGGACGGCTTACGGACCCGAACTGTGGCGCATCAAGAACCGCGACGGCAGAGAGTTCTGTCTCGGCCCGACGCACGAGGAAGTCTTCACTGACATCGTGCGCCAGAACGTCACGTCCTACCGCCAGCTCCCGGTACAGCTGTACCAGATCCAGAACAAATACAGGGACGAGGCGCGGCCCCGTTTCGGGCTCATCCGTTCCCGCGAGTTCGTCATGAAGGACAACTACAGCTTCGACCGCGACGTCGAAGGCCTGAACGAATCCTACCAGCTCAACTATGACGCCTACTGCAACGTGTTCGACCGCTGCGGGCTCACGTACCGCCCGGTCGAGGCGGACACCGGCGCCATCGGCGGCACGGGATCCCACGAATTCTGCGCGCTGTGCGAAGTCGGCGAGGAGACCATCCTGTACTGCGACAGCTGCGACATGGCTGCGACCGACGAGAAGGCCGATTTCCGCGACGCGGTGTTCCCCGCCGAAGACGAAAAACCGCTTGAAAAGGTGTTCACGCCCGGCACGAAGACCATCGAGGACGTCTGCAATTTCCTGGGTCTGCCACAGGACAAGAGCATCAAGGCTCTGCTGTACCAGGTGCAGGTGACGAACGACGATCCGATCCGCTACGTGGCCGCCTTCATCCGCGGCGACAGACAGGTGAACGAGATCAAGCTCGTCAACGCGTTGGACACCCCTGAATTCGCCCTCACCATGGCTGACGAAGCGGCCATGAGCGCGGCCACAGGCTGCGTGGGCGGTTTCACCGGACCCATCGGCTTGCACGACTGCACGATCGTCGTCGACAGCGAGCTCGTAAACGCCAAGAACATGTGCGCGGGCGCGTGTGAAGAGGATCACCACTACATCAACGTCAATTACGGAAGAGATTACAAGGCCGACATCATCAAGGACATCAAGCTGCTGCAGGAAGGAGATCCTTGTCCTGTGTGCGGCAAGCCCGTCAAATCCGCCCGCTCCATCGAGGTAGGCCAGGTCTTCAAGCTCTTCGATAAATATTCCAAGGCGCTGGGCCTGACGTACAAAGATGAAAACCAGCAGGACCAGCTCGTGCAGATGGGCTGCTACGGCATCGGATGTTCGCGCACCATGCAGGCCGTCGTCGAGCAGCATCACGACGACAACGGCATCATCTGGCCCATGAGCATCGCGCCTTACCACGTGATCATCGACCTCGTGGGCATCCACGACGAGACACAGGTCGCTCTGGCCGAAGACCTGTACGCAAGGCTTCAGAAAGCCGGCGTCGAGGTCATCCTGGACGACAGAGACGAGCGTCCCGGCGTCAAGTTCAAGGACGCGGACCTCATCGGCATCCCCATCCGCATCGTGGTCGGCAAGAAGGCCGCGGACGGCATCGTGGAATACAAGCTCCGCAGAGGAGGAGACGTGCTGGAGCTCAGTGCGGACGAAGCGCTGGCGAAGGCCGTGGAACTCGTAAATGCAGAAAGGTACGGAAAATAGTATGGCGAAAGTAGTAAGAATAGAAATGGAAGACGGCGGCGTCATGAGAGCGGAGCTCTATCCCGAGATCGCGCCCATCACCGTCGCGAACTTCGAAAGACTCGTGAAAGACGGCTTCTACGACGGCGTCATCTTCCACCGGGTCATCCCGGGCTTCATGATCCAGGGCGGTGACCCGACCGGCACCGGCATGGGCGGCCCCGGCTGGAACATCAAGGGCGAATTCGCCGCGAACGGCGTGCCCAACGATCTGAAGCACACCGCGGGCGTCCTGTCCATGGCAAGAGCGATGGATCCCAACTCCGGCGGCAGCCAGTTCTTCATCATGGTGGACGACGCGCCCCATCTCGACGGACAGTACGCAGCGTTCGGCTGTCTGATCGAAGGGCTTGACGTCGCCAGGAAGATCGTATCCGCCCGCCGCGATTTCCGGGACAAGCCCTTCGAAGACCAGCGCATGAAGCGGGTCACGATCGAGGAGGAAGAATAATATGAAAATCTACAATACCATGAGCCGCAGAAAGCAGGATCTCGTGCCGATGGACCCGGCCGAACTGAAGATGTACGTCTGCGGACCCACCGTTTACAACTACATCCACATCGGCAACGCGCGTCCGTTCGTCGTGTTCGACACCATGCGCAAGTATCTGCAGTACAGAGGCCAGAAGGTGAAGTTCGTGCAGAACTTCACGGACGTGGACGATAAGATCATCAACAGAGCCCGCGAAGAGGGCATCAGCGCGATGGACGTCGCGAACAAGTACATCGAAGAGTACTTCAAGGACGTGCAGGCGCTCAACGTTACGCCGGCGGACGTACACCCGCGCGTGAGCGAGACCATGCCCGAGATCATCGCGTTCGTACAGGGCCTGATCGACAAGGGCCTTGCGTACGAAGTCGACGGCGACGTGTATTACAGCACGCGCAAGTTCCCGCGCTACGGCCTGCTGTCCGGCAACTTCATCGAAAACCTGGAAGTCGGCGCCCGCATCCCCGAAGGCGAAAAGAAGAAGGATCCACTGGACTTCGCGCTTTGGAAGGCGCAGAAGACCCCCGACGAGATCGCATGGGATTCCCCGTGGGGCAAGGGCCGTCCCGGCTGGCACATCGAGTGCTCCGCCATGAGCAAGAAGTACCTCGGCGAGACCATCGACCTGCACTGCGGCGGCGAAGATCTGCAGTTCCCGCACCACGAGAACGAGATCGCGCAGTCCGAAGGCCTGTCCGGCAAGAGATTCTCGAACTACTGGATGCACAACGGCTTCATCACGGTCAACAACGAGAAGATGAGCAAATCGCTCAACAACTTCTTCACCGTGCGCGACATCTTGAAGGAATACGACGGCGAAGTGCTGCGCTACTTCCTGCTGTCCGCGCAGTACCGCGGCCCGATCAACTTCTCCGACACGCTGATGGAGGAGGCCAAGACGGCGCTCGAACGCATGCGCAACTGCAGACGCGACTTAAAGAGCGCAATCGCGGCGGGCGAAGGCACGATGAGCGGCGAAGAAGCCAACAAGATGGCCGATCTGCAGAAATACAAGGACAAGTTCATCGAATGCATGGACGACGACCTGAACACCGCAGGCGCCATCGGCGCGATCTTCGAGATGATCCGCGACATCAACGTCAACCTGCGCGAGAAGTGCAGCAAGGAATTCGCGGAGAAGATGTGGGGCCTGCTGGACGAACTGACCGGCGTGCTCGGCATCCTGCGTAAAGACGATGAAGACGCGGTCGACGCGGACCTGCAGGCGCTGATCGACAAGCGCGCCGAAGCCAGAAAGAACAAGGACTGGGCGACGGCGGACGCGATCCGCGACCAGCTGGCGGCCATGGGCATCACGCTGAAGGATACGCCGCAGGGCGTGCAGATCATCCGCACGGCACCGACGGCGGACGCAGCGAAAGAACCTGCCAAAGTGCAGGGCGGCAAGCTGCGCAGCATGCTGAACGATTCCGACGGACTGTAAACAGAATGGACTATAAGAACTACAACAGCATCGCCCTGGCATTCCTGGGCGATGCTGTTTATGAAAAGTTCATACGCGAGCGCATCGTGCGGCACGGTTCCGTCGGCGCGGACAGGATGCATAAAGAGGCCGTACACTACGTGAAGGCCGCAGCGCAGGAGCATGTGCTGCGGGCGATGATGGACAGCCTGACCGAGACGGAGGCCGACGTCGTGCGCCATGCGCGCAACCATAAGATCACGTCGAAACCCAAGAATGCGGACCCGCTCACCTACAAGATGGCCACGGCGTTCGAAGCGCTGCTCGGCTATCTGTATCTGTCCGGCCAGGAAGAAAGACTGACGGAGATCATGGAACAGGCGGCGGCCATCGTAGAGGAGCAGGAGCATCATGAGTAGCGGTCTGCAGTTCTTCCGCGCAGGCGATAGGGCCATTTTAGCCAAGCTGGGCGAGGGAATCTCCGAAGAAGTGAATGACAGGGTGATGGCGCTGTACCGGGCTATCTTGCGAGCGGATGCGCCGCAGATCGTCGAGGCCGTACCTTCGTATACCTCCGTGCTCGTGCATTACAAGCCGGAACTGGTTTCCTATGAAGAAATGCAGGAATTGCTGGCATCTCTGGCGGACTTGCCTGCGGACGATGCGGCGGCAAAGCCCCGTATATTCGAAGTGCCCGTCTGTTACGGCCTGCACTTCGGCCCCGATCTGTGGGTCATGGAGGAAGAACTCGGCCTTTCGCGGCAGGAGATCATCGACATCCACTCCGGCAGGGATTACCGCGTGTACATGATGGGCTTTCTGCCCGGTTTCGTGTACCTGGGCGGCATGGATGAGCGCATTGCGTTTCCGCGCCTGAAAAAGCCCCGTCTTGCGATCGATGCGGGCGCCGTGGGCATCGCGGGCGGTCAGACCGGTATCTACCCAAGCGTTTCGCCGGGCGGCTGGCGCATCATCGGCCGCACGCCCGTTTTGATGTTTGACCCGGAAGCAGATCCTCCGTCGCCTGTGGGCCCGGGCGATTTCATCCGTTTCGTGCCCATCTCGGTAGATGAATATTATGAGCTCAATGCGAAGAAACCGAAGAGGCTGCAGAAGCCGCAGAACGCGACAGAACTTTGTGCGGACGGCTTCCGCCTAAAGGTCCTGATGCCGAGCCCCTTATGCACCGTGCAGGACGGCGGACATTTCGGCATGCAGGCGTTCGGCATGACCGAAGGAGGCGCCATGGACCGCAGTTCTCTGCATTTGGCGAACCGGCTGCTCGGAAACGGTGAGAACGCAGCAGCTTTGGAAGTGACGCTGGCAGGCGGCACCTTCGAAGCGAAAGGAGACGGCTATGTTGCTATCACCGGCGCGGAAATGTACCCGAAGCTGAACGGCTGTGCCGTACCTATGAACGAGGCAGTAGCGGTCAGCTCCGGCGATAAACTGGAACTGGGCCCGGCCGTGCGCGGCGTGCGGACGTACGTCGCCGTGTCGGCTTCTCAGCGCCCCTCAGAAGGCCCGAAATCGCCCGAAAATGAGGCGTCAGACAGCATTCCCGTCCTCCGGCGCCTCGCGCAGGAAACGGACGAAAACGGGGCCGTCAGGATCCGTTTTCTGTTCGGCCCGCAAGACAGTATGTTCACAGAAGAAGCGAAGAAGACGTTCACGGAAAGCGTCTATACGATAGGCGCGGCGTCCAACCGTATGGGCTACCGGCTGGAAGGACCGAAGATCGAGGCGGAAGGCGGCACGGACATCCTGTCCGACGGCATCTGCTTCGGCTCCGTGCAGATCCCCTCGAACGGTCAGCCCATCGTGATGATGGCCGACCACCAGACGACGGGCGGCTACGCGAAGATCGCGACCGTGCTCGGCGAAGATCTGCCGCTGCTGGCGCAGCTCGGCCCGGGCAAAAAGATACGCTTCTGCGAAGTGGATAAGTAAGGAGAAAAACGATGCGGACCATCGACATCAACAGCGACCTCGGAGAATTTGCAGACGAACTGCACCTGGAAAGCGACCGGCAAGTGCTGAACTATGTCACGTCTGCCAACATCGCCTGCGGCTTCCACGCATCGGACCCTCTCACGATGACGAAGTCCGTGCGCATGGCAAAAGAGGCGGGCGTCGCGATCGGCGCGCATCCGGGGTTTCTCGACCGCGAGAATTTCGGTCGTCTGCCCATGGACATGAGCCCGGAAGAGGTCAAGGCCATCGTACTGTATCAGGTTGGCGCGCTGCAGGCGATCTGCCAAGCGGAGGGCGTAAAGCTGCATCACGTCAAGCCCCACGGCGCGCTGTACAACATGGCGGCTAAGGACGAAGCGCTGGCGCTCGCCATCGCGGAAGCTGTTGCAAAGGCAGATGAAGACCTGATCCTCTTCGGCCTTTCGGGCAGCCTGATGGAGGTGGCAGCAAAGACAAAAGGCGTCCCGTTTGCCTCGGAAGTCTTTGCTGACCGTGCTTACGAAGACGACGGCACGCTCGTTTCCCGCAGCAAACCCGGCGCCATGATCGAAGACGAAAGCCTCGCGATCTCCCGCATGGTGCGCCTGATGAACGAAGGAGTAGTCGAAAGCATAAACGGCAGAGAGATTCCCCTCGCAGCGGATACGATCTGCGTTCACGGAGACAGCCCGAAAGCGCTCGCGTTCGCGAAAGCCCTGCGCGAAGCTATGGAAAGCCTCGGCGCGATATGATAAAATATTTCAGTTAGAGGTTTTTCGTTTATGAGCTATTTCAGCCAGTTCCGCGGTCTTCCGCGGCAGGTATACATCCTATGCCTCGTCCGCTGGATCACCGGGATGGGCAGCCTGGTCTTCACATTTTCATCCCTCATCCTGACGGGCATGGTGGGCCTCACCACCGGCCAGGCAGGGATCGTGGCGATGCTGTATTCCGTCTCGAACGTCATCGGCGCCATCGTCGGCGGCAAGATGGCGGACTTTTACGGCCGCAAGCGCGTCTATCTGTGGTTCACGATCGTAACGTGCGCGTTCTACTGGATCGCGTCGTACTGCTGCACCACGATCTGGGTCGTGCCTTTGAGCATCGTCTCGTTCTTCTTCGGCGCAGGTTGCTATCCGATCGTGTCGGCCATGGTCGCGGACAGCGCCAAAGGCCCGAAGAGCCCGGAATGCTTCTCGCTGCTGTACCTGTGCCACAACCTCGGCTTTGCCGTGGGTCCCGCGCTGGGCGGCGCGCTGCTGGCGAACCACTTGCCCTGGGTGTACCGCATCCAGGCGGGCATGTTCCTGCTCGGCGCCATCATCCTGTTCAAATGCACCGAGGAAGTATACAGAGTGCCGACGAAGGAAGAGCGCATGGCCGCGAAGGCGAGGAAGAACGCGGAACACTTCTCTTCGGATGAGCCGGAGAGCGAACTGCACGTCGGAACGCTGCAGATGCTGCTGCGCACGAAGATCCTGCTGATCTTCATCGTCACGCTCGCCATCCTTACGACGGTGTACGCGGCGATCGCGTTCATCCTGCCGCTGCAGTTCAAGGATTCGTTCGGACTCGCGGCGGGCGGCACGTACAGCGGCCGCATCTGGACGGTGAACGCCCTGATGGTCGTGTTCGGCACGCCCATCATCATGAAATACACGAAGAGCCACCACCAGTTCAACTGCATGGCGCTCGGCGCGCTGCTGTACTGCATCGGTTTCGGCGCCTACGGCTACATCAAGGCGCTGCCGCTGTACTTCGTATCCGTCGTCATCTGGTCCATCGGCGAGATCCTCATCTCGACCGGTGCCGGCGTGTTCATCGCAGAGCACAGCCCGGCCAGCCACGTGGCACGGTTCCAGAGCCAGTACGACATGGCCCGCTCGGTGGGAAGAGGCGTCGGCCCGCTGCTGTTCGGCCAGCTGCTGATGGCATTGAATTACCGTCAGGTCTGGACGATCAATGCGCTGGCGTGTATCGCGCTCGGCGCGTTCTGCTGGGCCGTGTACAAAAAAGAAATGTCCAAAAAAGCAAAGGGAGAGTCGGTCTGACTTGCACTATCTCGATAATTTTGCCGGTTTAGGCAAACAAGTCTACATTTTATGCCTCGTGCGCGTGCTCGGGGCGATCAGTTTCATGGCGTCGTTCATGACCCCGCTCCTGTTCCAGGACGTGCTGGGCATGAGCTCGCTGGAATCGGGCTTCTACATCAGCGTCAGTTACGCGGCCTGCATCGTGGGCACCATCATCGGCGGCCACATCGCGGACCGCATGAGCCGCAGAAAAGTGGCGATGGGCATCATGCTCATCGTCGGCATCACCCAGCTATGGTCGGTGTTCGTCTGCCGCAGCCGCATGGTGATCCTGCCGGTCGTCATCGGTTTCGGCGCAGGCTACGGCCTGTTCCCGGTCATCTCGGCGATGGTCGCGGACGTGTGCAAGCCCGAAAAGAGCACCGAAAGTTTCTCGCTGATGTACCTCGTACAGAACATCGGCTTCGCGGTCGGCCCCGCGGTGGGAGGGCTGCTGTTCTACCACCATCTGGAGGGCATGTTCTGGCTCGGCACCGCCGTGTGTGCAGCGACGGTGCTCGTGCTGGCGTTCTTCACCGAAGACCACTATGACCCGGCGCAGAGCGCCGCAGCGGGCCTGCGGCAGGGGGGCAAGAAGGAGAACACGCTCAAGCTGCTGTTCGAGCGCAGACCTCTGTTCATCTTCATCTGCGCCATGCTCGTCATAAGCATGTGCTATCAGATGCTGAACTTCGATCTGCCGCTGCAGCTTTCGAACCTGTTCGGTCCGCAGGACGGCAGCCGCTACTCCGGCCTGATCTGGACGGTGAACGGCGCGGTCGTCATCCTGCTGACCCCTCTCATCGTCAGCTTCACGAAGAAGCAGCACCAGTTCCGCAACATGAGCATCGCGCTCGTGTTCTACGCGATCGGCTTCGTGCTGAACGGGTCATCGAAGAGCGTCGCGCTGTTCTACGTCGCAACAGCCATCTGGACGATAGGCGAGATCATGATCAATACGGGTTCTGCCGCGTTCATCGCGGCGAACTCGCCCGCGACCCACGTCGCGCGTTTTCAGTCGGCGCTGGAGACCTGCATCGCGGCAGGCAAGACCGTCAGCCCGACGCTGTACGGCGCCATGCTCGGCGTGCTCTCTTTCCGCAGCTGCTGGCTGCTGAACGCCTGCGTGTGCCTCGCCGTTTCCGCATTCTTAGTTGCTATGTACCGCCGCTATGCGGCTCCCCAAGGAGGGTCCCATGAGTAAAGCAGATACCATTTTCGTGAACATGTGCCGCAATATCCTGGACAACGGCTTTTCCACCGAAGGCCAGACCGTGCGCGCCAAGTGGGCGGACGACGGCGCTCCGGCCCACACCCGCAAGATCTTCGGCGTCTGCAACCGCTACGATCTGCAGGAGGAATTCCCCGCGCTGACGCTGCGGCCGACGCCCATGAAGAACGCCATCGACGAGATCTTATGGATCTGGCAGAAGAAGTCGAACAAGGTGAGTGAGCTGCACAGCCACATCTGGGACGCCTGGGCGGGCGAAGACGGCACGATCGGCAAAGCCTACGGCTATCAGCTCGGCGTGAAGTACAAGTTCGCGCAGGGCGTGATGGACCAGGTCGACAACGTGCTGTGGCAGCTGAAGAACGCGCCGTATTCCCGCCGCATCATGACGAACATCTATAACTTTGCGGATCTGTCCGAGATGGGGCTGGAGCCGTGCGCGTATTCCATGACGTTCAACGTGACCGGCAACAAGCTGAATGCGATCTTAAACCAGCGTTCGCAGGACGTGCTCGTCGCGAACAACTGGAACGTCGCGCAGTACGCGGTGCTCGTGCACATGTTCGCGCAGGTGAGCGGACTCGTTCCCGGCGAACTCGTGCATATGATCTCCGACGCGCACATCTACGACAGGCACGAACCCCTCGTGCGCGAGCTGATCGAGCGGCCACAGTATCCGGCGCCGAAGTTCAGGCTGAATCCTGACGTGAAGAATTTCTACGACTTTACGCTGGATGATTTCGTGATCGAGGATTATCAGGCGGGACCGCAGATCAAGAAGATCCCCGTGGCGGTGTAGGAAATGAGCAAGAGAGACAACCCCAGACTGTGGGAAAAAGTGAATAAGGACAGCAAGAACAAGCGCAGCAACCATTCGATCGGGCGCGACGGCAGGCTGCAGAAAGACAGCAGCGCGAAGCCTTCGCGCACTTCCGGCATGCGCAAGGCGGGCACGACCCGCAGCCAGGGACAGCAGGGCAGAACGTCTCGCGCGGCTGCGGAGCGCGGCGCAAACCGCCTTCCCGCGCCTGATTTCGAGCTGAATCCGAACCTGATCATCGGCCGCAACCCCGTGACCGAGGCCATCAAGTCCGGCCGCAGCATCGACAAGATCCTGATGCAGAAAGACGCGGAAGGATCCGCGAAGAAGATCGCCTCCATGGCGCGCGAGAACGGTCTTGTCCTGCAGTACGTCGACAAGATCGCGCTGGACAAGCTGTGCCCCGGACGTCCTCATCAGGGCGTCGCGGCGTACGTTGCTGCCAAGGAGTATGCAGATCTGGACGATATCTTCGCCGCAGCGGAGGAAAAGGGTGAAGACCCGCTCATCGTCCTGCTGGACGGCCTGGAAGATCCGCATAACCTCGGCGCAGTGCTGAGAAGCTGCGACGGCGCAGGCGCGCACGGCGTGGTCATTCCTTCGAGAAGGGCCGTCGGCCTGACCGAGACCGTGGCGAAAGCCAGCGCGGGCGCCATCGAATACGTGCCCGTCGTCAAGGTGACCAATCTGGGTCAGTGCGTCGATAAGCTCAAAGACAGAGGCGTTTGGATCGCGGCTGTGGACATGGACGGCGAGAACTATTCCGACGCAAAACTCACCGGACCGCTGGCGCTGGTCATCGGAGGCGAAGGCCAGGGCGTGTCGCAGACGATACGCAATAAGGCGGACTACATCGTATCCATCCCGATGAAGGGCAAGGTGAACTCGCTGAACGCGTCCAACGCGGCGGCCATCCTGCTGTACGAAGTGGACCGCCAGAGAAGGCTGGAAAAGGAGTAGGACATGAAGGCGATCGCGGTCGTGGATAAAAATTTGGCGATCGGCAAAGACGGAGATCTTCTGTTCCGTCTGCCTTCGGACCTGGCGCATTTCAAGGCCGAAACGCTCGGCGGCATCGTGATCATGGGCCGCAAGACCCTCGAGTCCATGCCGGGCGGAAGACCCTTGCCCGGGCGTCACACGCTCGTGCTCAGCAAATCGATGGAGCCGGGCCTGTGGATTCGCGAAAAGAAGGGTAAGAAATGGCTTTTCGGCGTCTTTGCAGACGTGCCGGCGCTGCTGGATTTCCTGGATCTAAGGGAAGACGACGATCGCACCATCGCAGTGTGCGGCGGCGAGCAGGTCTACCGGCAGCTGCTGCCGTACTGCAGCGAACTGGTGCTGACAGAAGTGGACGCGGAAGCGGAAGAGGCGGACGCGCATTTCCCGGAGTTCCGGAAAGCCGGGGATTGGCGGGTCACGAGCGAGAGCGAACCTGTAACGGAGAACGGACTGACGTATCGCATCCGCCGGTACGCGAGAAAATAGAGGGATAATGGGCAAGTACGAGAAGATGACGGATATCGATCTGGCTGCGCTGGCCGCGGGCGGGAACGCCGACGCGACCGACGTTTTGCTTGCCCGTCACAAGGACGCGGTGCGCGACATCGCCCGCAAGTTCTTCATGCTGGGCGGCGACCAGGACGACATCATCCAGGAGGGCATGATCGGTCTGTTCAAGGCCGTGCAGACGTTCGACCCCGAAGGCGGCGCGTCGTTTAAGACCTACCGCAACATCTGCGTGCGCAACCAGATCCTGAACGCGATCGAGGCTGCGACGGCCAAGAAGCACGTGCCTCTCAACAGCTCCGAATCGCTGGACGCTCTGGCAGGCGCGGCCGACCACCTCGCTTCCGACCCCGAGGAACAGGCGGTCTTCAAAGAGGCAATGGCTCTCATCCTGTCCGATGAGGGCAAACTGCTCTCCCCGCTGGAAAAACAGGTCGCGCGCATGCTGGCGGACGGCAAGAATTACCGTGAGATCGCGGCTGCTATGGACCGCTCCCCGAAGTCCGTGGACAACACCATCCAGCGCATCCGCAGAAAGCTGAAAGACTTCTTCAATTAGCGTTGATTTTCCTTGACAAGCCCGCAGAGCAGGTTTTATAATAATCAAGTCGCAAGCACGGCGTGCTGATATAGCTCAGTCGGTAGAGCGCATCCTTGGTAAGGATGAGGTCTCCAGTTCAAATCTGGATATCAGCTCCAAAAACTCCCGAGCAATCGGGAGTTTTGCTTTTTTGTCATTTAATGGTACAATTGACAGGTAGATATTCCGCACCCTCCGGAGTGGTCACGCATGAATAAAGACAAGCTCAAAAATATCATACTCTCGACGGTCAAACTGTTCCTCGGGAGCAATATGCTCGTCTATTCGGGGAACGCGACGCTGTTCATCATCACGGCAGCGTTTCCGTTCATGGCGCTGATCATCTCCATCGTCAACGCGATGCCCTGGTATTCCCCGTCGGACGTCGTCGAGTTTTTCTTCAAGATCCTGCCCAACCTCGAGCCTTTCCGGGACTTCCTTGTCGGGATCGTCACGAACCTGAAGAACTCCTCAGGCGGCGTGCTGATCGGCGTCGCGGCAGTGACCACGCTGTGGTCGGCCAGCGGCGGGGTCAACGCGATCCGCGTCGGCCTGACCCAGCTCGATGGGGGCGAAAAAGGCAAGGTGCAGCACAATATCATCAAGCGGCTCGTCTTTACCCTGATGCTCATCATCTTTATTCCGGCGCTGCTGATCTTCAGCATGCTCGGCGATTCCGTGCAGAACCTCATCACCGGCATCCTCGAGCGCATCGGCGCAGAAGGGCTGATCCATTTGAATGAAAGCATCGAATCGGTCTTCCAGGCAGGTACTCTGATCGTTGCGGTCGCGGGTTTCTTCGCGGCGCTGCTGCTCTATGCGTATCTGCCGGCAAAACGCCATACGCTGAAGAGCCGCGTCCCCGGCACGATCCTCACCGGCGTCGCGTGCTATGTGTTCACGAAGGTGTTCGCATACTTCATTCCGAAATTCTCCGGCTCGTCCAGCTTGTACGGTTCGCTGGCGTCCCTGTTCCTGATCCTGCTGTGGATCCGCATCATCATGATGATCCTGTTCGCCGGCGGCGCGCTGAACACAGTTCTGGAGGACGAAAAAGCTGAGCCTGACCCGGTGATCGCCGAACTTGAGGTTTACGAGGAACATGAATAAGACCCGTGTGATCCTCAACGTCGCCATCGCGGCCGTCGTGTTCTTCATGTGGATCCGCATGTTCTTGAGCGAAGGCGGCGTCCTCGCCGGATCCGGCTTTTCCAGTATGAAGTATTTCACGGTGCTGTCGAATCAGCTTGAAGGCATCGCATGTGTCGTGTGGCTGGCGTCGGCGCGCAAAGGCGGCGGCAAGGCTTCCGCAGGCGCGGAAACGTTCAAATACGTGGCCTGCGTAGCCGTCATGGTGACGTTCTGCGTCGTCGCGCTCTTTCTCGGTCCGATCTACGGATACCGCTTCCTGTATCAGGGCTCGAACCTGTGGTTCCACCTGCTCATCCCGCTGGCCGCGCTGTTCGAAGCGGTCTTTCTGGCGGGGCTGCGCTACACGAAGCGCGACAACTGCCTCGCGATGCTTCCGGCGCTGTGCTACGGTACGTTCTACCTGATCAACGTTCTGGTGAACGGCAAGGGCGAATGGCCGGACACGAACGACTGGTACGGCTTTCTGAACTGGGGCTGGGGCTTCGGATTTCTGATCTTCGCCGGCATCGCTTTTACGTCGTGGATGCTGGGGCTGATCCTCAGAGAAGGTGCAAGAATAAAAAAATAACTCCCGGCATGGGTCGGGAGTTTTTCTATTTTTTGACGATCTGCCAGGCCTCGATCAGCTTTTCGAGGCTGCAGGCGGCGTTCGCGGGGCTGGTCGAGGGCAGTTTGACCGCCTCGATGCCCAGACGGGGCAGCTGATATTTGCAGTAGATCTTGTAAGACTGCGCGCCGTTGCAGAAGATGCGGGTCACCTTGGAATTAGCCAGAATCGCCGACAGGTCGGTCGGCTCGGCATTGCGGATGGACGCGTCGGACGATCCCGTGATCTCGCAGGAGGCGATGGAGTCCCACAGAGCCAGGTGATGCGAGAGAATGAGTACCTTCTTCTCCTCGATCGTCTGCGGCACGGACTCTCCGTACAGCGCGGCAATCACCTTCCAGAAGCGGTTCTGGGGATGGCCGTAGAAGAACATCGCTTCCCGGGATTTGACCGAGGGAAACGAGCCGAGAATGAGGGTGTCGGATTCGGGGCCGAAGAGGGGTGGAAACGGATGCTGAATCATAACTTTTCCACCTCCGGATCGTAGGCCGGCTCATCTGTTCCGTCGCGGTAGATGAGCGTGCCGGGGAAGATCTCCGGCAGGATGTCGTAGCTTTCGACGAACCCTTCCAGATCGAACCCTTCCGCGTTCGACAAGATGCGGTAGGGGCCGGACTCGTCGCGCATCTCGTAACCGGTGTCGTGGAAGCCGTTCTTTTCGAAAAAGTGCAGCCTGCGCCTGCGTTCTTCGTAATTCTCTGCTGCTTCGTCCACGGGTTCGATGTCGAGCACGACCGCCCGGTCCGGATAGGCGCGGATCACTTCCTGTACGAGCTGAGATCCGTACCCTTTGTTCCAGGAATCGCGGTTGATCGCCGCGAACAGCCCGTAGGCGTAGTTTCCGGGCAGCAGCACGACGCAGAATCCGACGTTTTCTCCTGCGTCACGGTACACGAAAAAGTCCGCCTTGCCCTGTTCGCAGCAGTCGATCAGCGCTTCGAAGCTGCAGCGCTCGATCTCGGGGAAGGCGTCTTCGTACAGCGCCCTGGCGTAAGCTGCCTCGGGGCTGTCCTTTTTTACTCTGACGGTTTGCAGACGGGTATCCATACAGTCATCATAACATGTGCTATAATATTTTTGTCAGAAATCCGTTCATATAACAGGAGGATCCTATGAATATCGACTATAAAAAAGAGATCGCCGCGCTGCACGATGAGACTATCGCGCTGCGCAGAGATATCCACCAGCATCCGGAACTGGGCTTCCAGGAAGTGCGCACGTCCGCGCTCGTCGAGGACTATCTGCACAAGCTGGATATCCCCACGAAGCGCATCGCGGGTACGGGCATCGTCGGCGTGCTGAAGGGCGGAAAGCCCGGCAAGACGGTCATGCTGCGCTGCGAACTGGACGCGCTTCCCATCACCGAAGAAAACGGCCTGCCGTTCTGTTCGGTCAACCCGGGCGTGATGCACGCCTGCGGCCACGACTGCCACGCCACCGTTTCCATGCAGATCGCGAAGATCCTGGCGGGTCACAGAGAAGAACTGCCGGGAACGGTCGTATTCATGTTCCAGCCCGACGAGGAAGGCGCCGGCGCCATGCCCATGATCGAGGGCGGCGCGCTCGAAGACCCGCGGCCAGACGCGATCTTCGGCCTGCACGTCTGGTCGCAGTACCCGTTCGGCAAGGTCGCCATGGCACCCGGACCGACGAATGCGTCCAGCTACTACTTCAAGATCACGATCCACGGCAAGGATACGAGCGGCTATGAACCGGAGAAGGGCGCGAGCCCCATCTCCTGCGCGGCTCACGTGCTGCAGGCCATCGACACGATGCAGGCCATGGAGTACAACACCGTGAACGAGCCGACGCTCATTACGGTCGGCATGATCCATGCGGGCAATTACATGATCAATATCCCCGACAAATGCGAGATCGAGGGCTCCATCCGCTGCCTGCACGATGGGGAGAAGAGGGTGCACGAGCGCTTTAAGGAGCTCGTCGAGACGACCTGCAAAGCCATGCGCTGCACGGCGGACGTCGAGATCGTCTGCGGCAACACGATGCTGACGAACGACGACCACCTGTACGAGCTGGGCAAGAGCGTCGTCGAAGAGACGTTCGGCGCCGACGCGCTGCTGACGAAGGGCGTGCGCGGCATGGGCGGCGACGACCTGGCCGAGTTCTTCAACGAGGGCATCCCCGGCCTTTATTACATGATCGGCATGGGCAACCCCGAAAAGGGAACGACCGCGCAGCACCACAACAAGGACTTCCTCGTGGACGAGGACATTCTGGACGTTGCGCTCGAACTGCAGATGAAGATGGCCGTGCGCTATCTGGAAGAGAATGCGGAGGCATAGAACATGAGATCATCCTGGATCGAAGTGAATCTCGACGCGCTGTATCACAACGCGGTCTATATGAAGAGCCTGCTGTCGCCGGGCTGCCGCTTTCTGGCGCCGGTGAAGGGAAACGCCTACGGCTTCGGCCTCGTGCCGGTGGCGAAGGTGTTCGCAAAGGCGGGCGCGGAATATTTCGGCGTGGCGATCCCAGAAGAAGGCAAAGAGCTGCGCGAAGGCGGGCTGACCCAGCCTATCCTGGTCTTCGGAGCGACGTTCTCCGACGACTACGATCTGCTGTTCGACTATGACCTGATCCCGAACCTCTTCCGCCTGGACCAGGCGAAGGAGCTGAGCGCGCTGGCGGTCGAAAAGGGCAAGACCCTGACCGTCCACCTGAGCGTAGACACAGGCCTGACGCGCCTGGGCTTCGACTATACGGACGAGCTGCCCGATATCATTGCGGAGATCTGCAGCCTGCCCGGCCTGAACGTCGAAGGCATCTTCTCCATGCTCGCGACGACGGAACTGTATCCCGAAAGGTCGTACTGCGACTGGCAGTTCGGCCGCTTCCTGGCACTGATCGACAAGCTCGAAGCGCGCGGCGTGCACATCCCCATCAAGCATCTCTGCGACGGCGGCGGCACGCTTGCCTTCCCCGAGATGCATCTGGACATGGCCCGCCCCGGCACGCCTTTATACGGCATGCTTTCGGGTGAACCGCACAGCATGGACGAGCTGCAGGATCCTCTGCTGCCTGCCATCGAGGTCAAGACCCGCCTGGCGAGCATCCGCAGGGTACCCAAAGGCACGAAGGTCGGCTACGGCGCCACCTGGGAAGCCCAAAAAGAGAGCACGATCGGCGTGCTGCCCCTTGGCTTCGTGGACGGCGTGGCAAGGCTGGCGGCCGGCCGCGGTCACGTGCTGGTGCAGGGCATCGAGTGCCCCATCATCGGCCGCGTGTGTATGGACCAGATGATGATCGATCTGAGCAATGTGCCCGAGCCCGTGTTCGGCGAGGAAGTCGTCGTGATGGGCTGCCAGAACGGCGCGAAGATCGACATCCTGGATGCAGGCGGCTTCGCCCTGACGTCCGATACGGAGTTCTCCTGCCGCCTGGGCAGACGGCTGCCGATCCGCTACGTCGGCAAGCTGGCAGAGGAATTGGGATACTGATTTGAAAGAAGCACAGACCCTGCAGGCAGCCCGGCGCATCGCTGAATTGGCGGCGGAAGCCGGAGGACGCGCGTATTTCGTTGGCGGCTGCGTGCGGGACAAGTACATACAGAAGCTGCAGGGCGGGGAAGGTTCGCTGGAAGGCGCGAAGGACATCGATATCGAGGTCCACGGCCTGGAGCCGCAGACGCTGTGGGACCTGCTGCAGCAAGTCGGAGAGCCGGCCGCGTTCGGCGAATCGTTCGGCGTATATTCGCTGCGTCATCTGGGGCTCGACATCGCCATGCCCAGAAAAGAGCATGCCGTCGGACGGGGTCACAGGGACTTCGACGTGAGCGTGGACCCGGCAATCGGTCCGAAAGAAGCGTCGCGCCGGCGCGACTTTACCGTGAACGCCCTGATGGAAGACGTGCTGACGGGCGAACTGCTGGATTGCTGGGGCGGCCTGGACGACTTGAATGCAAAGGTGCTGCGCCATGTGGACGACAACAGCTTTCCCGAAGATCCGCTGCGTGTGCTGCGGGCAGCGCAGTTTGCCGCACGGCTGCAGTTTACGGTCGCACAGGAGACGATCGAACTGTGCAAGGACATCGACCTTTCGGCTCTTTCGAAAGAGCGGGTGGAAGGAGAACTGAAAAAGGCTCTTTTGCAGAGCGACAAGCCCTCGGTATTCTTCGAAGTGCTGCGCGAGATGGGTCAGCTCTGTCCCTGGTTCGCGGAACTCGAGCCTCTGGTTGGCCTCGAACAGGACCCGCACTACCACCCGGAGGGCGACGTCTGGGTGCATACGATGGAGGTGCTGGACCGGGCGGCCGCGCGCAGGGAGAAAGCCGAGAACTCCTACGGTTTTCTGCTGCTGGCGCTGTGTCACGATCTGGGCAAGATCACGACGTCGGAACGCTCGGAAAAGGACTGCCGCATCCATTCTTACGGTCACGAAACGGAAGGGCTGCCGCTGGTCGAATCCCTGCTGCAGCGCGTATGCTGCGAGAGCGAGGTACGGTCCTACGTGCGCAATATGGTGCCCCTGCACATGAGGCCCAACGTGGCGGCGTACGCGAGGCCTTCCGTCAAGTCAACGAACCACCTGTTCGACGAGGCGGCAAGTCCGCTGGATCTCATCTGGTTCGCGGAGGCAGACCGGCCCGAATTTGCAGGCAAAGACGCGTTCCAGGGCGATACGGCTTTTCTGCTGGAACGGCTTCAGATCTATAAAGAAACCATGGCAAAACCGTATGTAATGGGCAAGGACCTGATCGAAGCGGGGCTCACCCCCGGAGAATCGTTCTCCCAGCTGCTCGCCTACGCGCACAAGCTGCGGCTGGCGGGCATCGAGAAGGAATCCGCGCTTAAACAGACGCTGGCATATGCGAGAAAAACAGGAGGATGACCATGAGCAATTTCATCGATTTCGACAAGGCAAAGGAAGTCCTGGGCGGCTATACCGCGCAGGCGCAGGAGATGCTGAAGGACACCACGAAGGTCGAGGACGCCCTGCAGTCGCTGGAAAAGAAGATGAAGGAGATCCCGACCGTGGGCGAGGGCCTGTCCAAGCTGCCCCTGATGATCTCCATGATCCGCGGCTACATCACAAAGGAATACACGGACGTTTCGCCGAAGGTGATCGCGTCCATGCTGTGTGCCGTGCTGTACCTGCTGACCGGCAAGGACCTGATCCGCGACAACATCCCGGTGGTCGGCTATCTGGATGACATCGCGGTCGTTGCGGCTGCGTTCAAGCTGTCCGAGAACGAACTGGCAGCCTACGAGCAGTGGAGAACCGCCAAGGTAGCGGCTTCGGCAGAGCCGGCGGTCGAGGCGGCGGAACCGGTCGTACGCCAGGTCACCGAAGCGGCGGATGAGTCCGCGGAAGCGATCGAAGCGATGCTCGACAACGCGCCTTCGGAAGCATAAGCAGGAGAAAGCATGACAGAGAAGAAGAGCGTCTTCGCGCAAGCGGAGGAGATGCTCGAGACCCGCATCAAGGAGATCGCTCCGGCAGGCAGCGATACGGAAGAGCGCTGGAAGAAGGTCTTAGATCTGTGGAGGTCGCCCAAACTCGGACGCCCTCTGCATTATGACGTCCTGCCGGACGGACTGCCCTGCACGGACGAGCTTTGCATTGTCGTTTTAGGCTTCGAACTGGAGCCGGACGGAACGATGCAGGAAGAGCTGATCGGCCGCCTGGAAGCTGCCCGCCGCAGCGCGCTGAAATATCCGGAGGCGTACGTCGTATGTACAGGCGGAGGCACCGCAGCCGAGAACAGAGCCGCTACGGAGGCCGGACAGATGGCCAAATGGCTCGAGGCGCACGGGATAGCCAAAGAGAGGATCATCGTCGAGGACCGTTCCGTCACCACCACGCAGAACGCGGTCTTTACGTACGACATCCTGGTTTCCCGCTGTCCGCAGGTGAAAAGCCTCGCCATCGTCTCGAGCGACTATCATATCGCGACAGGAGAACTGCTGTTCCGTGCGGAAGCGATCCTCTGGGCAAAGAACCCGGAAGAAGAACTGAAAGTGATCTCGAACGCCGCATACAAGGGGTATTTCCGCTACCTCTCGCCTATGTTCAAGGCAGGCGCGCTCATGGAACTGTCCGGCGATGCAAGAACCGCCTTCGATATTTATTCCGGCCACTATTAGTTAGAAAGATGCAATAACAAAAGAGCACGGTTTAATGCCGTGCTCTTGTTTATTTTTGGGGTCATTCTATTGCATCACGTGGACGTCTTTCAGGTCCGGCGCGCCGAGCGGGATGGACGTGTCGCTCTTCCACCAGGTAGTTTCCGGGTCAACGCTGAAGACGATGCGCTGACCGTCGAGGTCTTCCGGTATGCCCGCGTCATCAACAGAGAACATTTCGACGGTGGAAGTATACGGTCCGTCGACGCTCTGGAAGGTGGCTTCCTGCGGTTCGTCCAGCACGATGATCCGGTAGACTTGCGATTTATCGGTCCATTCGGCGTTGTAGTCGGGGAAACCCTGCAGTTCGACAGTCGCCTCGTAGTTGTAGGTCGCGATTTCGCCGGTGAACACGATGCGACCTTCGGCTTCTTCGGCCTCGCGGAATGCTTCGATGGCCTCTTCGCTTGTCTCTTCCGGTTCTTCCACAGCGGGTTCCGGCTCTTCTGCCTGCTGTATTTTAGAACTGCTGCAGGCGTTTGCGCCGATGAGCAAAAGTGCCATGGCCGCGATCAAAAAGGTCTTTGTGATTTTACGGTCCTTCATTCTCTTCGTGTCCTCCGGGATTCGTCTTTCCTATTTTATCACATTCGCGGCGCGTCAAAGTATGCTAAAATTGTTCTGTAAGGAAGGTTTGCAAGATGGCGCAGCAGAAAAAAGAAGTGATCGACCTTTACACAGTAGACCGCATCCCCACGGGGGAGACGATCTTCCGCGGCGAAGCGCACGCGGAAGATCGGTACCGCATGGTCGTGCACGTGTGCGTGTTCAATTCGAAAGGCGAAATGCTGATCCAGAAGCGCCAGGACGACATCGTGCGCTGGCCCGGCTACTGGGATATCAGCATGGGCGGCGGCGCGTCCGCCGGTGACACGAGCAGGGCGGCTGCGCAGAGGGAACTGGCGGAAGAACTGGGCTTGTCCGTCGATTTTACGGACATCCGGCCCGTCCTGACGGTCAATTTCCACGACGGATTCGACGATTTCTATGTGCTGCAGATGGACGTGGACCTCGAAACTCTATGCCTGCAGGAAGAAGAGGTCGCAACGGTCCGCTGGGCAACGCAGGCTGAGATCGAGGCCATGATAGCCGACGGAAGCTTCATTCCATATCAGAAAGGACTTCTCGACTATCTGTTCTTCGCCCGCGGCGGCAAGAGCACGTGGAATCTGTGAGAGGATAAGGAGGAACGACTCATGAGTGAAAATATCATCTATTGCTATTCCGGAGCAGGCCATTGCCTGGATATGGCGAAAACGATCGCGAAAGGGCTCGGGGATACCGACATCGTGATGATGCGCAGTTTTCCCGCGAAGACGGACGCGACCGAAGCGAAGCGCGTCGGCTTTATCTTCTCCTGCATGGCAGGCGGACTGCCCGGCGACGTGGAGAGTTACGTGAAAGCGATCCAGATCGCTCCGGGCACTTATACGTTCGCGGTGGAGCAGTACGCGGGCTATCTCGGCTGCGGTCTGCGCAAGATCGACGAGATCGTACCGCTGAACTACTGGGCGGGTGTTTCCAATCATTCGACCGCCATCTGGCTGATGCCGCATACGCTTACGCTTGCGCCGAAATCGCTGGACAAGGCGCAGCAGCGCGTCGATAAGAAGGCGGCGAAGCTCGTTACGGACGTTCTCGCAGGCAAGCGCAGCGAGAGAAGACCGTCCAAGGCAAAGCCGTTCGAACTCATGAGCAAGGGACTGGGTCAGTCGCACGCCAGAAGGGTCGGCAAGTTCGCGGCGGACGATACCTGCAACGGCTGCGGCCTGTGCGCGTCGCTGTGCCCGCGCGGCAACATCCGCATCGAAGGCGGCAAGCCCGTCTTCGGCAGCAACTGCATGGGCTGCTTAAGCTGCGTGCAGCTGTGCCCTGAGGCCGCGCTGAACATCGGCAATATCACGAAGAAGCGCGCCCGCATCCCCGATAAAAACGTGAGCGCTGCAGAACTGATGGAGAAGATCATCCACATCGAATAGGTAAAGATCGCGGAGCCTGAGGAAAGCTTTATGAAACAGGAAGGATACGTTTTCATATCCCATTCGCATCAGGACATCGAAAAAGTCCGGCAGATCCGCAACGCGATGGAAGTAGAGGGTTTCGAACCGCTGTGCTTCTATTTGAAGTGCCTGACGGACGAAGATGAGATCGAGGGGTTGATCAAACGGGAGATCGACGCGCGGGAATGGTTCGTGTACGTCGACAGCCCGAACTCCAGGGCGTCTGCGTGGGTCGCAAAGGAACGCGACTATATTTCCTCGCTGGATTCCAAGCAGATCGTTACGATCGATCTCGACAGAGAAACGGACATGCAGGCGGTGGCCCGCAAACTGGTCCGCGGTTTGCGTGTATTGATCCTGTGCGGGTCAGCGGACGAGGAACTGGCGAAGCGTCTGCAGGAATGCTTTATCGAGAAGGACATGCAGGCATTCCTGAACGGCGATGCAGGAAAGACCGCGGCGGACTGCAGCTGCGTGCTGGTACTTTTAAGCGAGGCGAGCGACAAAAGCGCAGCGCTCGAGCAGAGCGTTTCCGAAGCGGCAAAAGCAGACCCTGCTTTCATTTCGCTGCTCGTTGACGACCCGGAGCCTTCGGGGCGCTGGGACGATCTGCTGGAGCAAAGCAAGGCCAGACATTATCTTTCCAAGGAATCTTCGAAACGCAAACTGGAAGAGATCGTCCGCAGGGTCGAAACCGATATCACGCATGATCTGCGCAAGGCTTTTGCCGATGCCCGCAGCCACAGCGAGGTGGAGTCGTATTATCTGCAGAACCGGGATGATCCTGAAGCAGCGAAACTTGCGCAGGAAGCGCAGGACCGTCTGGACGACGAGCAGCGGATGAAGGAAGATCTCCGGGAAGCCGTCGAGAACGGAACGATGCAGCTGACGGACGAACTGAAGAAGTTCCTGGAAAGTTGAGGTGATGCAGATGACGAAGATCCTATTCATCTGTCACGGCAACATCTGCCGGTCGACTATGGCCCAGTACGTATTTCAGGATATGGTGGAATGCGCGGGCAGAGCGCACGAATTCGAGATCGATTCGGCAGGTACGAGCCGCGAGGAGATCGGCAACGACGTCGACTACCGCACGCGGCGCAAGCTCGAGGCAGAGGGCATCCGGTGCGGCCATCATAAGGCCCGCCAGGTGACCCGCGCAGACTACGAGTATTACGACTGGCTTATGCTCATGGACAGCGAGAACCTGCGCGGCATCCGCCGCCTCCTGCCGGAAGACCCGGAAGGCAAGATCCGGCTGCTGCTGGACTGGACGGATCATCCGCGGGATATCGCTGATCCCTGGTATACGTGGAATTTCGACCAGGCATACGAAGAAATTAAAGAAGGCTGTCAGGCATTGCTGGCAGCGTTGTGACCGGGCAGTATAAACTGCCCGCTTTTTGTGCTATAATCTAAACTGAATTCATATATCCCGAGGGTATGGGAGGACAGAATGAAACGATTTTTAACCATATTGCTGGCGCTGACGCTGACGTTCTCGCTGGCGGCCTGTTCCGGGTCACAGCAGCCCGAACCGGAGCCCGAACAGCCGGAAACGAGCAGCGACCCCGCCGATCAGGTGAAGCTGATCGCGGAGAACCGGGACCTGTGGCTGGTCACCGATGCAACGGTGGCCGATATCGCGCAGTATGCGGTCACCGATCTGGACGATAACAGCCGCCTGGAGCTGATCGCGACCTTTACGGAAGGTACGGGCCAGTTCTCTTCGACGAGCGCGTGGGAAGTGAGCGAAGATTTCGCGTCGCTGCAGCCCGTCGAGTATCTGTTCGGCGAGAATCACAGTGAGCCGGACATCGGATGGAGCGAGAGTTTCCGCTGCTACAGGGGAGAGCTCGGAAACTTCGTCGTCGCCATGGATAACATGAAGAACGGCGTTGCCGAAGAGTATTACTATCAGGACTTCCTGCTGCTGCGCGAAGGGTCGCTGGATTCGTACACCGTCTCCTACTGCGTGGTCCTCGCGGAGGATTCCAACGGCGACGGGGAGCCGGAACTGCACGCGTATTACTACGCGCCGGGCGGCGACGGCGTCGAAGAGGAGGAGCTGAGCTCCGATCAGTTCGCGTCGTCTCTGGACGATTTCTTTGGCTACAATTACGACCGCTACGTGATGGATCTGAGCTGGAAGCAGTTCGACGCGGCAGCCAGAAAGAGCGAAGTGGATATCCCGGCTGCGCTGGCGGATTCCTGGAGTGCATTCGGCTTCCGTAAGGACATGGCGGCGTTCAACAAGCTGTTCGTCGCACCTTCGTCCTATTACGACGAGCTTTACGAAAACGGCGAATCAGCGCCGATCGTCTACGGCATCGAGAGCCTGCCCGATTACTGGACGCTGCAGGAGATCTCCACGGAGCTCGAGGCGCGCGACGCGATTGCGGACGGCATCGACTGCCACATGATCATCAGCCAGGACATCAAGGCGACGTTCCATTATAACGACGAGACCGACGCCCGCAGCCCCATCGACATCGAGAACATGCCCGTCAGCACGGCAGAAGACGGTGTGGGCGAAGAAGGCACGGAACCGGCCGAAGCGGAAGAACCGGACGTCACGGAGGCACCTGCAGAGGACGCAGTCTCCGACTGGATGGTCGTGTTCAAGACCGAAGACGGGCTGAACCGCTTCGAGGCGACCGTCGGGACTGAGGACGGCCTGCTGTACGTCACCTGGTACTGGTGGGACGAAGAAGAACCGGAAGCAGATCCGGTCATTACGAAGATGATATTTACCAATGGGGTGGGTTGATATGAAGAGATTTTTAGGCATTGTTTTAGCGTTGGCGCTGGTCCTGGGACTGGCGGCCTGCACGTCGGGAGGCGGACAGCCGGCAGAACCGGCACCGGTCGAAGATCAGATCGCGCTGCTGGTCGCGAATAAAGACCTGTGGTATCAGGACGCGGAAGACTATACGCCGTTCTACGGGGTCACGGATCTGGACGGCAACGGCCGTCTGGAGCTGATCCGCTGCGTACCGGGCGACGACTGGTGGGATACGGATACGTTCTATGCGGTCAGCGAGGACTGCAAGGAAGTCAGGGAACTGGCGTTCCCGTTCGGGGAAGACCATTCGCATCCGGACTTCGTGGACTTCGACCAGTTCCGCATGTACATCGGCCCGGAGGGGCGCTATCTCATCGCGAACGACGACATCTACATGGGACCCTCGCAGGCCTCTGATTATACCGCCTATCACGTGCTGGACTATATCACGCTCACGGATGAAAGTGTCGAAGCAGGCGACATCGCCTGGTGCATGATGCGGGACGAAGATACGAACGGCGACGGTCTGTCCGAATATCACATCTCCTATTATCCCGGCGGGGACGTGGACGAAGAAAAGGACGGCGACTGGTACAGAACGGCGCCTTCCGAACAGTTCCCCGGTTATGAAGAGCAGGTCTGCACGGTCTCCTGGTGGTCGGTGGGTTATGAAACGCCCGCCGATGACGAAGCGATCCGCACGGGTCTTGCGAATTCCTGGGAAGGCTTCTCCGTCGCGCCGGATGCGGAGGCATTCGTTTCGCTGGAAGAAGATCCGTACTACGATTTCTACGCTGCCGGAGCAGGCGGCGCGCACATCTACCAGGCAGGCGAGGAAGTGCCGTACTTCCCGAGCTACTGGGACATCAAGGGCACGTGGTATCTGCAGAACGCCTGGGTGGACGGAGCGACCTGGTACGTGGGCAAGGAACTTTCCGCCGGCGAGCTGAACATCATGGAGAGCGGGCAGCTCTACATGGATTACAGCAACACGGCTGACCCGAGAGGTGCGTACCTCATCACCGAGATGAACATGACCCGCGACAGCCGCGCCGAGGGCACGTCTGCCGACGACTGGGTCATCGTGTACGAGTCCGACGACGGCATGTGGGAACTGCAGCTGCGCCCGGATCTCGACCGCGACATGCTGTACGTGACGTGGTACGAGTGGCCTGAGGGCGACCGCAGTTTGGATCCGACGGGCATCAACCTCGAGTATTCCCGCGCTGCAGGATGAAGAGGGGTTTCAAGATCGTGTTCGGCGTACTTGCGGCAATCATCGCGATCGGAATCATCACGTTCATCGTGTCCGAATCGCTCGTGATCGCGGCAAGCGACGGGCAGAATTACGAAGACGCGGACTACATCATCGTGCTCGGCGCCAAGGTCGACCCCTGGGGGCCGTCCCGCGCGCTCGACGACAGGCTCAGGGCCGCGTACAGTTACCTCGAAACGTATCCGGACAGCAAGGCCGTCATGACCGGCGGACAGGGCCCGGACGAGGTGATGAGCGAAGGCGACTGCATGGCGGACTGGCTGATCGAAAAGGGCGTGGACCCTGAGCGGGTCATCCGCGAAACGGAAGCCGACGACACCCGGGAGAATCTGCGCTTTTCGTGCGAGCTGATCGAAGAAGACTGCGGGCAGGACTGGCGCACGCAAAAAATCGTAATCGTTTCGAGCGAATATCACCTGTGCCGCGCGCGCTACGTCGGAAAGCACCTGCTGGACTACGATTTCGGCACGTATCCCGCGCCGACGAGCCTCGTGGCGTACAAGGTGCGCTATTTCATCCGCGAAGCTTTGGGCATGGTTTATACAAGACTATTCTACATATAAAGGAGCAAAGACATGAAGGTAAAGCTTTACTGCAAACAGGCCGCCCAGGAAGAGTACATGGACAAGCTGTTCAAAGGCTACGGGCTGGACTACGAAGCGACGGAAGACCAGCCGACCCTGCAGGATTACAAGGATCTGAAGGGCCAGGGGTTCGACGCGATCATCTCGATCCCGCATCCGACGAGCGACCCGGAATTCGACGCCCTGAAAGAAGCGGGCATCAAGCACGTCGTCACGCAGTCCGTCGGGTTCGACCACTTCGACAAGGAAGCCGCGAAGCGCCACGGCATCGGCATCCATCACGCGGTATATCCGCCGCAGAGCGTCGCGAGCTACGCCGTGATGCTCATCCTGATGTGCGCGAGAAAGGCGCACACGATCCTGGAAGGCTACCGCACGAAGGACTTCCGCATCAACCAGAACCGCGGCCACGACCTGTCCGAACTGACGGTCGGCATCATCGGCACCGGCAAGATCGGCCAGTGCGTCGCCAAGCGCCTGCGTGGCTTCGAGTGCAAGATCCTGTGCTACGACATCTACGAGAACGACGGACTGAAGGAATTCTGCGAATACGTACCGATGGACGAGCTGCTCGCCAAGTCCGACATCGTGACCCTGCACGCGTTCGCAAGCCCTGAGAACCACCACCTGATCAACGCGGAAAAGCTGGCCCTCATGAAGCCGACGGCCTACGTCGTCAACACCGCCAGAGGCGACCTCATCGACACCTGGGCGCTCATCGACGCCCTGCGGGCAGGAAAGCTCGGCGGCGCGGCGCTCGACGTCATCGAGAACGAGTCCGGCTATTACTACAACGACCAGAGAGGCAAGGAAGTGCCGGCTCACATCGCGGCGCTCGAGGAACTGCCCGAGGTCACGCTGATGCAGCACATGGCGTTCTGCACGTACCTGTCGGCGAACGAACAGCTGCGGACCGCGATCGAGGCGAGTTACCTTGCGCTCAACAACCTGCCCAACCCTTACGAGATCAAGTAAATAACGGAGGCAAGCATGATCTTTGTGATCCAGCGGGTCACCGAGGCGAAGGTGACGATAGAGAACGAAGTGCGCGGCGAGATCGGCAAGGGCTATATAGTCCTGATCGGCGTCGCGGATACCGATACGAGAGAGATCGCGGACAAGATGGTCGCAAAAATGTGCAAACTGCGCATCTTCGAGGACGAAAACGGCAAGACGAACCTGTCGCTGGCAGACGTGTCCGGCAGCCTGCTGCTCATCTCGCAGTTCACGCTGTACGCGGACTGCAAGAAGGGCAACCGCCCGTCGTTCACCGGCGCGGGCGCGCCCGGCATGGCCAGTGAGATGTACGAGTACATCATCGAGCAGGCGAAGGCGTACTGCCCGGACGTGCAGCGCGGCGAATTCGGCGCGGACATGAAGGTGAGCCTCACGAACGACGGCCCCTTTACCATCGTGCTCAATTCACAAAATTTATAGATATCATTAAATCCATCAATGTTTTGGTGGATTTATTTTATGGTAATATTGAAGTGTAATAGCAGAGTTATCCCCTTAGGAGGTATAAGGTATGGACAGCAGCAGTAAATTTGCACAGAGAATACACACCATGGCAGGATCCGCAGAGGTCGTCCGCGGCCTGTTCAACTCCCTGGCCGATCCCGAACTGATCTCCCTGAGCATCGGCGCTCCCGCAAAGGAAGCCCTGCCCGTCGAGATCGTCAGAGAGATCGCGAACGAAGTGCTGACGAGAGATTCCAGAGGCGTGGAATCCCTGCAGTACGGTCCGCTGCTCGGCGTCAAGGATCTGAGAGAGATTATCGTCGACCAGCTGCTGGCGCCCAAGGGCGTCAAGACGGATGCCGACCACATCATGATCACGACCGGCGGTCTGGAGACCATCTCCCTGACCTGCCAGATCTACATCAACCCGGGCGACGTCGTGCTCGTCGAAAGACCGACGTTCGTACACGCGGTCGAGACCTTCGAGATGTTCGAAGCGAAGTGCATCGGCGTCGAAATGGACGAAGACGGCATGTGCATGGACGACCTGGAAAAGAAGATCCAGCAGTACAAGCCGAAGATGATCTACGTCATCCCGACGTTCCAGAACCCGTCCGGCAGAACGCTGACGCTCGAGAGAAGAAAGAAGATCGCAGAACTTGCCGATCAGTACGACGTTCTGGTCTTCGAGGATGACCCCTACAGAGACATCCGCTTCACGGGTCACGACCTGCTGCCGATCAAGAGCTTCGACAAGAGCGGCAAGGTCATCCTGGGCAACTCGTTCTCCAAGATCTTCTCCGCAGGAAGCAGACTGGGCTACATCGTTGGCCTCGACGAGATGATGCAGCCGCTGCAGGACGTCAAGACGGCCAGCAACAGCCACACGTCCATGCTGCCGCAGGTCCTGTGTGCAGAGTTCTTCAAGAGAGGGTACTATCCCGAGCATCACGAGATGATCTGCAGCCTGTACAGAGAACGCTGCAAGAAGATGATGGAGTGCATCGAGGAATACTTCCCGAAGGGCACGAAGTGGACCGTTCCCGACGGCGGTCTGTTCACCTGGGCGCAGCTGCCCGGCGGTCTGAACACGACCATCCTGAGAGAAGAAGCCATCACCAGACCCGACGTCAAGGTCGCGTTCGTCGCAGGCGAGAAGTTCTTCACGGACGGCGAGCCCGTCACGAACTGCATGAGAATCAGCTTCGGAGCCGTACCTCCCGAGAACATCGAGAAGGCTACGAAGAAGCTGGGCAAGATGCTTTGCGAGAAGCTGGGATAGGAGTAAAATAGTCCTGTAAGGGGCGGGCGTTGTCCCGCCCCTTTGTTATACCTATGGCTTATCTGTGTTTCGCGGGATTCAGCGCGGCGCTGCTGCTGTGCGTCATAACGGGACGGTCCATGGTGTATGCCCTGACGCTGGGGCTTGCGCTGTTTTTGCTCTACGGCAAGAAGGAAGGGCACACATGGTACGAACTGCTGCGCATGTGCTGGCGCGGCATCTGGCGCAACCGCTACATCTTCCTGAATTTCGTGTTCATCGGCATGCTGACGGCCAGCTGGCGGGCTTCGGGCGCCATTCCTTACGTCGTGACCGCGGCAACGGGCCTCATCCGGCCGTCCATCTTTCTGTTCATGGCCTTCGTGCTGTGCTGCCTCATTTCGTTCCTGACCGGTACGGCCCTGGGAACGGCAGCGACGATGGGCGTGATCAGCATGGCCATGGCCTCGGCCATGGACGTGAACGCCGTTTTGGCGGGAGGAGCGGTGCTGTCCGGCAGCTATTTCGGCGACCGCATGTCGTCGGTCTCTTCGAGCGCGCTGCTCGTGAGCGGCCTGACGGAGACCGACATCTACGACAACATCCATAACATGGCGAAGAGCTGCGCCGTGCCGTTTGCGGCGACATGCCTCGTGTACCTGGCCGTCGGCCTGACGACGCATCACGGGAACGTCGTGCCGGATCTGCGCGGCATGTTCGCGCAGGAATTCGTCTTGAACCCGCTGTGCGTGCTGCCGGCCGTCGTGCTGCTGGCGCTGGCGGCGCTGAAGAAGAACATGCGCATCACCATGGGCTTCAGCACGCTGACGGCCATCGTCCTCATGCTGACGCTGCAGCATACGGATCTGGCGGAACTGCCCCTGCTTTTGTGGCGGGGCTACCGGACGGCGGATCCCGCGCTGGCCGCGGTGCTGAACGGCGGCGGCATCCTGTCCATGCGGCGCATGGCGCTCATCTTCACGTACGTTTCCGCCTTTTCGGGCATCTTCCACGGTACGCAGCTGCTGCAGGGGCTCCACAGTCTGGTGCACCGCCTGTCGCAGAAGACGGTCCCGTTCGGGGCGAGTTATCTGACGGCGCTCGTGACGTCCGTCATCTCCTGCAACCAGACGCTGAACGTCGTGCTCACGCACGAGCTGTGCGGCGATCTCTACGAAACAAAAAGCGAAGCCGCCCTGGCGCTGGAGGACTCCGCGATCGTCACGTGCGCATACTGGCCGTGGTCCATCGGCGCGGTCAGCATACTGTCGGCGATCGACGCGCCGGACCTGTCCATCGTGCTTGCTTTCTATATTTTCTTACTGCCTCTCTGGCACCTGATCAGCGATATTCGTAAAGCCCGAGTCCGGACCCCACGTTCTTCATGAAGTCCTGCACGTTCGTGACGATGGACTTGGCGGACAGGCTGCCGCGGTCGCCCAGCTTGCTCGCGACGAAGTCGGACGAGTCGACCATGTAGAAGTAGACCGGGCGTATCGTGCCGTCGGCCAGCACCCGGTATGTCGGGGTCATGTTGCCGGTCGCGATGGTGTGCAGCATGGTGGCCATGCCGATGACGGTGGTCGCCTTGCGCACGTGAGAACGTATCATATCCTGCCCTTCGTAGGCGTGTTCATAGACTTCGGGCAAGGGCCCGTCGTCGCGGATGGACCCGTTCAGCACGAAGGGCACGTTGTTTTTTACGCAGCTCCAGATGATGCCGTTGTCGATGCCTTCCCCTTCGATAAAGGCCGGGATAGAACCGTAGGTGTTGATGGCGTTGATGGTCTCCAGGTGGTTATAGTGACCCATGTGGTGCAGTTTCTGGTTGCGGATGTCGCAGCCCAGAGCCGTGCCCAGATAGGCGCCTTCCAGGTCGTGGGTCGCCAGCGCGTTGCCGGCCAGCAGGGCCTGGCAGTAGCCTTCGGCGATCAGGTCGGACATGATCCTGCGCGCGGTCACGTCGAAGCTGCAGGCAGGACCCAGCACCCAGACGATGTAACCGCCGTGCGCTTTTTCGTACTTCAGCAGCTCCACCAGCCGCTCGTAGTCGTAGGTGAAACTGGTCTCGCGGTTGCGGCTGCGGCGGAAGGAGAAGACGTTTTCCGCGCTTTGCTCCTCGTCGCTCGTGAAGCAGTCCGCATGGACGTAGATGCCTTCGCTGGCGTCTTCGCTGCGCCCGGTGACCACGAGATCGCCTTCGCGGATATTGCGGAATTCCACGACGTGGATCTCGCCGTCCCGCCAGACGGCCACGGCGTCCATGCGGGTGTCTTTGGCCAGGTGCCATTCGCCGCCGATCTTGAAGTATTCGGGGTAGATGGAAGTCGCGTGGAAGTTCTTCGGCGCAGCCTTGGCGCGCGGCGCGACGGCCAGCGTGCAGTCAGGCGCGTTCTTCAGAAAGTCCTGGGAAAAGTCGGGTGGAAGATAGGTGTTCAGCTGAAACATGGTGCCGTCCTCTTTCTGTGATGATGTATTACGTCCTGCATTCTAACACGGCAGAAACAGGAATGAAATACGGAATGAAGTTTAGACTAAAATAGAGAATAGATAAAAGAAGAGACGGTAAAACAGTTGATATTCCAGTAATATCTTGTTAAACTGAATTATAGACTAAAACAAGGACGGAAAAATAAACTTGAAGAAATCGCAGAATCATACAAAAGGAAAGATCGTTTCCGCGGCATGGAAGCTGTTTTACGAACAGGGTTACGAGCGGACGACGGTGGACGACATCGTGGAGGCTTCCGGCACTTCTAAGGGTTCGTTCTACCACTATTTCGAGAGCAAGGAATCGCTGCCGGCGTCCCTGTCCTATCTGTTCGACGAGAAGTACGAAGAACTGATGGAAACGATGGACCCTGCCATGGGGGTCATCGACAAGCTGGTGTACATGAACCAGGAGCTGTTCCTGATGATCGAGAACACGGTCTCCATCGACATCCTGTCGCGGCTGTTCGCGTCGCAGCTCGTGTCGGGCAGCGAGCGCAGCCTGCTGGACCCGTCCCGCACCTACTATAAGCTGCTGCGGCAGATCGTGATCGAGGGCCAGCAGCAGGGGATCTTCCGCGAGGAGTTCACGACGCTGGACGTGACCCGCGCTTATGCGGTGTTCGAACGCGGCCTGATGTACGACTGGTGCATCTCGCGGGGCAATTATTCGCTGGCGCAGTATTCCGCGCAGCTGCTGCCGCAGTTTCTGAAAGGTTTTTGCAAGGGATAGGAGAAAAGACAATATGAGCGAATACGGATTGAGAAAATACCCGATGCGCAAGTTCGAGCATGAGGTGAAAGAGAAGGCGCTGGTCGCCGCCATCCTCGATACGGCGCCTTTCATTATTATTTCCGCAACAGACGAAGACGGTCTGCCGTATTCCGTGCCCGTATGCTACGGCGCGGTGTGCGATGAAGAAGGCGTGCGCATCTACATACACTCGGCACGCGAGGGCCGCAAGATCGACCTGTGGCGCAAGGAGCCCGTCGTCACCTGCGTGGCGGCGTATCTGTACAACAATGTGGACCCCGCGTTCTATTACCGTGACGTGTTCCACGATTACCGCAGCGTGATGCTGCGCGGCAGGCTGACCCGGGTGAAAAAGACCGGAGAGGGCAGCCGTCACGGTGAAGCCGTGCAGGCGATGCTGCGCCACTACGGCAGGGGCCCCGCGCATTTCTCCGTGCCGCATTACAGCTGGATGGACGTGTTCGTGGTCACGTGCCCGTGGGAAGACGTCTCCTGCAAGGCCGAAGGTCCGATGGCGGACATGAAGTACGTCAGATTCCCCGAAAAGGGCGATCCCCCGGTGACCGATCCCAATGAATACGAATGGTTCATGTGCCGCAAGTACTTCGAAAAGCCCCCGGTGGCAAAGGCTGCCGCTGCTGTGCCGGACGTTCCGTCCATCAGCGCGCCGGCGAAGGTCGAAGGATCGAAGATCGTCGTCGAAACGACGTGGTCCGACCGCGGGGAACACGTGGACACCGATGCCTATCCGCTGCTGCTGAAAGAAGGGGAGAAGCTTGAGCGCCGTTACGACATGGTGTTCTACAACCAGCCTGAAACGTTCCGTACGGAAGGCGCGAAGCATATGGAAGACGATATCGAAAACACGCTGGGACTGGAGAAGTACAGCCTGGATCTGGACAAACTCGCCGTGGATTACGGATCCGTCGCCCTGATCGCAGGCGTATACGACGCGGACCGGGCCGGCAGGGACTTAAGTCAGACCGACGCCCTCCGCGTCACCCTGAAAGACGCAGACACGGGGACGGTTCTCCTGTCTTATGCCGCAGGCGCCGTACCTGCCGGCAAGCAGGCGATGCAGATCGCGCGCCTCGTCAAAACGCAGGATGGCTGGTATCTGCTGCCCGAAGAAAGGACGTTCGATCATTGGCTCATCCCGGACGTCTTCGCGCAGTACGGACTGGAGCACTGGAGAGAGTAGTTGAGTTTCCGCATCGAACCCTTTACAGACGAATATACCCTGTACCTGCGCGACGAATCACGGTTGACGGGGGCGGCGGACTTCATCTGCTTTCCAACTTGCGAGGACGACGTGCAGGAGGCTTTGGCCTTTGCCCGGACACACGGCCTTTGTGTCACGACGCAGGGCGGCCGCACCGGTCTTGCCGCAGGCTGCGTGCCTCGCGGCGGACTGATCCTGAACCTGTCCCGCATAGACCGCATCCTGAGCGTGGAAACAGAAGGGGATACGGTGCTGCTCCGCGTGCAGCCGGGCGTGCTGCTGGTGAATCTGCGCAAATACGTTGCCTCACTGCGCAGAGAATACGGTCCGCTGTTCTTTCCGCCCGATCCGACGGAGACGACGGCCAGCATAGGCGGCATGACCGCCTGCAACGCTTCCGGCGCCAGGACGTATGCCTACGGCGCTATGCGCAGGCACGTCGAGGGCCTGCGGATGATACTCGCGGACGGCCGGACAGTAAGCTTGCGCCGCGGCCAGCAGAAAGCGGACGGCCGGAGGCTCCATCTTCGCTGCGACGACGGATCGGTGCTCGACGCGACGCTGCCCTCCTATCGCATGCCTGCCGTCAAGAACGCCTCCGGATATTATATTGAAGAGAATATGGACGCCGTCGATCTGTTCGTCGGCAGCGACGGCACGCTGGGCGTGGTCACGGAAGCGCTGCTGCGCTTAACGGACCTGCCCGCGGAGATCTGGGAAACAGGCTGCCTGTTCCGTACGGAAAGAGACGCGCTCGACTTCACGGATATGCTGCGCAGGTCTTGCGGCAGGCTGGCCTCCATCGAGTATTTCGACGCAGGTGCCCTGCAGGTTTTAAAGAACCGCAAGGCGAGAGACAGAGCGCTGCGCGGTATCACAGATGTGCCGGACGATGCGACTTCCCTCATTTTCGCCGAGATCCACGCGCCTTCGAAAGACGAAGCGTTCGACGAACTGCGGAAACTCACGTCCTGCCTGAAAGCCTGCGGCGGCGACCCGGACCGCACCTGGTTCGGCTGGAACCCGGCGGGCATCGTCCGCTTCAAGGATTTCCGCCACGCGGTGCCCGAATCGGTCAACCTGCTGATCGACGAGCGCAGAAAGACCGATCCCGCCGTCACGAAGCTCGGCACGGACATGTCGGTGGAGGACAGAGATCTTCGCAGGGTTTTCGCCATGTACCGCGAAGGTCTGGCGGAGACCGGTCTGCAGTCGGCGACGTGGGGCCACATCGGAAACAATCACGTGCACGTGAACATCCTGCCCCGCAACATGGACGACTACCGCCGCGGCAAGCAGCTGTACGCCGGCTGGGCGCAGCAGGTCTCGGCCATGGGAGGCGCCGTGAGTGCAGAGCACGGCGTCGGCAAACTGAAGGCGGCTTTCCTGGAAACGATGTACGGGCCCGCGGCCATCGAAGAGATGCGCGCGCTGAAGCGGGCTTTCGACCCCCGTTTCCTGCTCGATCCGGGTAATCTTTTTGTGGTTTGAGGACCGCAAAACCACAACATCCTGTGGGTCGGAAAACAGCAAAAAAAACTCTTCAAAAATAGCCCAAAAACGATTGACACTTGAACCGTTTTGGGCTATTATTCATTAGTCACGCTATGCCCAAACGAAGGCATATGTGATTTTAGTGCGTTATCAATCCGCTTTTTAAGCGTCATCTGGAGGAAAATACAATGGCTAATGACGTAAGAGTCAAGGTAACCTTATCTTGCACCGAATGCAAACAGAGAAACTACAACACCACCAAGAACAAGAGAAACAATCCCGAGCGTCTTGAGATGATGAAGTACTGCAAGTTCTGCAGAAAAGAAACTCTGCACAGAGAAACGAAGTAGTAAGGAAAGGAACCCAAAGCAATGGCAGATACCGCTGCAAAGGCAAAAAAGCCCGGTAAGTTCAGCGAATATCTCAAGGGTGTCAGAACCGAGCTGAAGAAGGTCGTCTGGCCCACGAAGAAAGAGCTGTACAAGTACACCATCGTCGTCCTTCTGGTCTGCGCGTTCTTCGCGCTGTTCTTCTGGCTCCTGGATACCGGTTTCCTGGCCATCCTGGAGAAGGTCCTGAAGATCACCATGTAGGAGATTTCCCATGTCCGAAGATAAGATCCTGGATCAGGAACTGAATATGCCGACTCCTGCCAGCGTTCTCGACGAAAGGGACGAGATCCCTGCCGGTTTCCTGCGCCGCAGCAAGGAACCGAAGTGGTACGTGGTGCACACGTACTCCGGCCACGAGAACAAGGTCAAGGTCAATCTGGAGAAGCTCGTCGAGAACAGAGGCATGCAGGATCTCGTTCTGCAGGTCATCGTTCCCACCGAGACCGTCTATGACCGCGACAGCGGCAAGAGCAAGGAGCGCAAGGTCTTCCCCGGCTACGTCATCGTCAAGATGATCGTCACGAACGAATCCTGGTACCTGGTGCGCAATACCCAGGGCGTTACCGGTTTCGTCGGCCAGGGATCCGAGCCCATTCCTCTCACCGACGAGGAAGTGCGCCGTCTCGGCATCGAAAAGACTGTTATCGTCATGGATATCCATCCGGGCGATTCCGTCAAGGTCATCACCGGACCGTTCAAGGGCTTCGCTGCGACCGTCGAGGAAGTCAACCCCGACAAGCAGACCATCAAGGCGAAGGTCGACATGTTCGGCCGTTCCACGCCGGTGGAGCTCGAATACGATCAGGTGGACAAACTGTAACGAATAACGGGGACAGCCCCGTGGAAAGGAGAATAGCATGGCAAAGAAAGTCGAAGGCTTTGTAAAGCTGCAGATCGCTGCCGGTAAAGCGAACCCCGCGCCTCCCGTAGGCCCCGCTCTCGGTCAGCATGGTGTCAACATCATGGATTTCTGCAAGCAGTTCAACGCCCGCACGCAGGATCAGGCCGCAGAAGGGATGATCATTCCCGTCGTGATCACGGTTTATGCAGACAAATCGTTCACGTTCGTCACGAAGACTCCCCCCGCACCCGTTCTGATCAAGAAGGCGGCAGGTCTGGACAAGGCTTCCGGTGAACCGAACAAGAAGAAGGTCGGCCGGATCACGCTTGCACAGGCACAGGAAATTGCAAAGACGAAGATGCCCGATCTCAACGCCGCAAACATTGAGAGTGCCACCGAGATGATCAAAGGCACTGCCAGAAGCATGGGTATCATAGTAGAAGAGTAGTTGATGGGAGGCTTAATCAGCCGTTAGTACCACAAGGAGGAACCAAATGCCTAAAAGAGGTAAGAAGTATCAGGACGCTGTCAAGCAGTATGACAAGTCCGCTCAGTACGATATCGACGAAGCGTTCGAGATCCTGAGCAAGATCACTACTGCAAAATTCGACGAGACTGTCGAGGCTCATTTCAGACTGGGCGTTGACGGCCGCCATGCAGACCAGCAGGTCCGCGGCGCCATCGTGCTCCCGAACGGAACCGGTAAGTCCAAGAGAGTTCTCGTATTCGCAAAGGGCGAAAAAGCCCATGAAGCAGAAGCTGCTGGTGCAGACTATGTCGGCGCAGAAGAGCTGGCAGACAAGATCAGGACCGAAAACTGGTTCGACTTCGACGTCGTCGTAGCGACCCCCGACATGATGGGCGTCGTAGGACGTCTCGGTAAGCTGCTCGGCCCCAAGGGACTCATGCCCAGCCCCAAGTCCGGCACCGTCACCATGAACGTTGCTCAGGCTCTTTCCGAGATCAAAGCCGGTAAAGTCGAGTACCGTCTGGACAAGCAGAACATTATCCACACCCCGATCGGCAAGGCTTCTTTCGGACCCCAGAAGTTAAAGGAAAACTATCTGGCTCTGCTGGAAGCAGTTATCAAGGCCAAGCCGGCCGCAGCAAAGGGACAGTACATCAAGTCCGCCGCCATCGCAAGCTCGATGAGCCCCGGCATCAAGCTGAACCCCGCAAAGCTCGGCTAGAAGGCTGACAACAAGGCTGCGGATCGCAACACAAAACAGAATATAAACTGTAGACAGCAGGTGCGCTTCTTGTGAAAGCGCTCAATATCCAGCCGAGGTTACGATTCATACACAAGCCTTTTCAGTCTGCAGACACCGAAAAGGCTTTCTTTCAGGAAAGCCGGAAAGGAGAATAGATGTCAGTAGAAAATCTGAAGATCAAAGCTGCTGTTATCGACGAGATCAAAGGAAAGCTCGAAAAAGCAGAATCTGCAGTGGTCATCGACTACATCGGAACGACTGTAGAACAGGCAAACGCGCTGAGAAAGAATCTCCGCGAAGCAGGCGTAGATTACACCGTATACAAGAACACGCTCATGGCGAAAGCCGTCGAGGGAACCAAGTACGAAGGACTCAAGGAAGTCTTCAACGGCCCCTCCGCTCTGGCGATCAGCTACGATGACGCCACGGCTCCCGCAAGAGTCCTGTCAAAGTCCATCAAGGACTTCGGCAAGATGGCGTTCAAGGCAGGCGTTGTAGAAGGAACCTTCTATGATGCGAAGGGCATGGAAGCCATCGCCAGCATTCCTTCCAGAGACGAACTCATTGCGAAGTTCATGGGAAGCATTCAGAGCCCCGTCGGCAAACTGGTCCGTACGTTCCAGGCTGTCGCCGATGCGAAGGCAGAATAATACAAACTTGCAGTTAAGAAGAATTTAATAAGGAGAAATACAATGACTAAGGAACAGATTATTGAAGCCATCAAAGCGATGACAGTTCTGGAACTGAACGAGCTCGTCAAGGCTTGCGAAGAAGAATTCGGCGTATCCGCAGCAGCACCCGTCGCAGTAGCCGGCGCAGCAGCCGCTCCCGCTGAAGAAGAAAAGGACGAATTCGATGTTATCCTCGAAGCAGTCGGCGCAGAAAAGATCAAGGTCATCAAGGTCGTCAGAGAGATCACCGGCCTGGGCCTGAAGGAAGCAAAGGACCTCGTAGACAACGCCCCCAAGGCTGTCAAGGAAGCTGCCTCCAAGGCAGAAGCCGGCGAGATCAAGGCCAAGCTCGAAGAAGTTGGCGCTACTGTCGTTCTGAAGTAGTCTGATCACAAACTGAAGATCCAAAGGGTTGTTCTATGAGGGCAACCCTTTTGGGGTCTTTTTGTGGAGCGATTTTTTAACGAAAACCGCCGCACATTTTACTTACTTCACATAGATTTAAGGAGGGAATCCAATGCCCCAACCCCAAAAATTCGGCAGAAAGCAGCGTATGAGCTTCTCGAAGATCGAGACGGTTCTGCCCATGCCCAACCTCATCCAGATCCAGAAAGACTCCTATGATTGGTTCATCAAAGAGGGTCTTGCTGAGGTTTTTGAGGACATTTCCCCCATCCGGGACTATGCGGACAATCTCGCGCTCGAATTCGTCGATCACTACATCTCCGACGAGACGAAGTACGACCAGGAAGAGTGCAAGGAAAGAGACGCCACATATGCTGCGCCGTTAAAGGTCAAGGTACGCCTCATCAACCAGGAAACTGGCGAGGTCAAGGAGCAGGAAGTCTTTATGGGCGATTTCCCCATAATGACGGAGAAGGGCACGTTTATCTACAACGGCGCGGAGCGCGTCGTGGTCACGCAGCTGGTGCGTTCCCCCGGACCGTACTACGAAGTGACCGTGGACAAGTCCAACAACAAGCTGTTCTCCACTACCATCATTCCCAACAGAGGCGCCTGGCTGGAGTACGAAACCGACTCCAACGAGGTGATTTCCGTGCGCGTGGACCGCACCAGAAAGCAGCCCATCACGGAACTCCTGCGCGCTCTGGCGTATAAATCCGTAGAGACGAAGGTCGAATCCGAAAGACGCAAGAACCCCGGCATCACCGAGGAAGAACTGCACAAGAAGATCCGCCGCTACGGAGAATACTGCACGTCCGTCGCAGCCAGCCTGCAGGACGGCTCTAACGAAGAGATCTACGCCATCTTCGGCCAGGACGAGAGACTCATGAAGTCCATCGCCAAGGATCCGACTCACAACTTCGATGAAGGTCTTAAGGAGATCTACAGAAAGCTCAGACCGGGCGAGCCTGCCACGTTCGACAGCGCCTACGACCTGATCGAAGCTCTGTTCTTCGACGCGAAGAGATACGATCTGGCCAAGGTCGGTCGCTATAAATACAACAAGAAACTGGGTCTGCGCAACCGTATCGCAAACTGCGTGCTCGCGGAAGACGTCGTCAATCCCATGACGGGCGAGATCGTCTTCGAAAAGGGCAAGAGACTGTCCAGAGCCGAAGCGAAGATCGTTCAGAACGCTGGCCCCGAGTACGTGTGGGTCGAGAGCAAAGTCGAAGAGGGCAAGGCCGTCAAGGTCATCGGCAACAACTTTGTCGAACTGTCCGGCTACGTCAATTTCGACCCCGCGGAATACAAGCTGCCCAAGAGAGTGTTCTATCCGGCGCTGCTGGCCTGCCTCGAAGATTACGAGGCCAACCACAAGCCGGCCGGCAGACTGAAGAAGGCCGAAGCCGCCAAGGCTCTGGCCGACTATCTGTACAGCCGCAGAAACGAACTGTCTCCGAAGCACATCATCCTCGACGACATCATCGCGTCCGTCTCCTATCTGCTCGGACTGCCCGACGGCATCGGCACGACCGACGACATCGACCACCTGGGCAACAGAAGACTGCGCACCGTCGGCGAACTGCTGCAGAACCAGTTCCGCATCGGTCTCGCCAGAATGGAGAGAGTCGTCAAGGAAAGAATGACCATCCAGGACATCGAGGCGACGACGCCCCAAGCTCTGATGAACATCCGTCCCGTGACGGCTGCCATCAAGGAGTTCTTCGGTTCTTCCCAGCTGTCTCAGTTCATGGACCAGACGAATCCGCTGGCCGAGCTGACCCACAAGAGAAGACTGTCCGCCCTGGGCCCCGGCGGTCTGTCCAGAGACAGAGCCGGATTCGAAGTCCGCGACGTTCACCACTCCCACTACGGCCGCATGTGCCCCATCGAGACGCCTGAAGGTCCGAACATCGGTCTGATCGGCTCTCTGACGACCTACGGTGTCATCAACGAATACGGCTTCATCGAGACGCCGTACCGCTGGGTCGACAAGAAGAACGGCATCGTCACGTCCAAGATCCAGTATCTGGCCGCGGACGAGGAAGAGCCCCTGATCATCGCACAGGCGAACGAGCCGCTCGACAAGGACGGCCGCTTCGTCAACCAGAAGGTCCTCGCGAGAGGCGATCTGGGCGAGATCGACCTGTACGACAGAGAAGTCGTCGACTGCATGGACGTTTCGCCGCGCCAGGTGGTATCCATCGCGACCGCGATGATCCCGTTCCTGGAGAACGACGACGCCAACCGTGCCCTGATGGGCTCGAACATGCAGCGCCAGGCCGTGCCTCTCCTCGTCGCTGACGCACCCGTCGTCGCGACAGGCGTGGAATACAGAGCCGCCTGCGACTCCGGCGTCGTGGTCCTCGCCAAGAACGCCGGCACCGTCAGCTACGTGGACGCTGTCAACGTGGTCATCGAAAGAGACGACGGTATGGGCAGCGATACGTACAAGCTGCTGAAGTATAAGAGATCCAACCAGGGCACCTGCATCAACCAGAAGCCCATCGTGTCCCACGGCGAGCACATCGAAGCAGGCGAAGTCATCGCGGACGGTCCCTCTACCGACCAGGGCGAGATCGCTCTCGGCAGAAACCTCCTCATCGGCTTCATGACCTGGGAAGGCTATAACTACGAGGACGCAGTCATCCTCAACGAAAGACTGCTCATGGACGACGTTCTCACGTCCATCCACATCGAGGAATACGAGTCCGAAGCGAGAGACACCAAGCTCGGACCCGAAGAGATCACCAGAGACATCCCCAACGTCGGTGAAGACGCGCTGAAGGATCTGGACGAAGAAGGCATCGTGCGCATCGGCGCCGAAGTCGACTCCTCCGACATCCTTGTCGGCAAGGTCACCCCGAAGGGCGAGACGGAACTCACTGCAGAAGAAAGACTGCTGCGCGCGATCTTCGGCGAAAAGGCCAGAGAAGTCCGCGACACGTCCCTGCGCGTTCCGCACGGAGAGACCGGTATCGTCGTGGACGTCAAGGTCTTCTCCAGAGAAAACGGCGACGACCTGTCCCCGGGCGTCAACAAGCTGGTCCGCTGCTACATCGCCACCAAGAGAAAGATCCAGGTCGGCGACAAGATGGCAGGCCGCCACGGCAACAAGGGCGTTATCTCCAGAGTTCTGCCTCAGGAAGACATGCCCTTCACCGAAGACGGCACGCCGCTGCAGGTCATGCTCAACCCCCTGGGCGTTCCGTCCCGTATGAACATCGGACAGGTCCTGGAAGTCCACCTTGGCCTGGCAGCCATGAAGAAGGGCTGGTACATCTCCACCCCGGTCTTCGACGGCGCCAGAGAATCCGACGTCATCGGACTGCTCAAGGAATGCGGCTATCCCGAGACCGGCAGACTGATGCTCAGAGACGGCCGTACCGGTGAATACTTTGATAATCCTGTCACCGTAGGCTATATGTATTATCTCAAGCTCCATCATCTGGTCGATGATAAGATCCATGCCCGCTCTACCGGTCCGTACTCTCTCGTTACCCAGCAG